>NZ_AZUP01000001.1:3998919-4306529 GCF_000527135.1 Methyloversatilis discipulorum | reverse complement strand
CGGTGCAGCCTTCTTCGCTACGGGCTTGGCAGCGGCCTTGGCCGGTGCGGCTTTCTTCGCGGCAGGTTTCGCCGGGGCACTCGCCTTCTTCGCCCCCTTCTTAGCTTCAGCTTCAGCCATGACTTCTCTCCTCTCGGATAACAGGATTGGACAGCACCTCAGCCCCTCCGGTGGCGGAAGGTCTGTTCGAGACGACGCACCGATGTGCGCCCGGTCAGGAACACCGCACGACATGCGCGGGCGACCTGCTCCCGCGCACACCTCCGGGTCAACGACCCGAACGACACACGGGCGACGCATGCCGCCCGGATGCCGGATTCACACTCGCAAGCCATCGATGGACGCTTACGACATTCAGCAGAACTAATGAAGGCTCGCTCGCCCCATACCGTGACATCCGTCGCTGCCGCGCAGCTTGCGCAATGGCAGCGCACGCGAGCACTCGAAACTGGGAGCGGTCGAGCCGGCCATCGATTTGCAGACCACTCCGGAATGATGGATGTGCCGACCTGGACTGCGCTGACTGCGCGTCGTGAGGTCGAGTGAATTCCATGCGCGCATGACATCGCGACGCATGAGAAACGAAGACGATTTTTCGGGGGAAAGGACTTCCGACGCGCCGACGGAATCGGCAGCAGAGGTGAGGCTTGAAGATGACGTCGCAACGGACTGATTCATGGGCCGAAAGTATTGCACAACCATGAGCCGTTAAAGCAACAAACAACACAAAAGTCCAGAAATATTTTCAGCCGCGGCAGCTTGCAACTTATTGTTTTGGAATATTTTATTCGAGCTGTAAACAACGACAGACGCGCTGAAACCGTTGCACGACGCCGATTTCTGAACAATGACACCTGCACGGAAAGACGTCCTCATCGTCGTCAGGCAGGACGTCGGAGTGTTGCGCTGCGCAAACACCCGGTTACGCGTGAACGGCACCCGTAGTGTCCGATCCCGGGTCGGCTACTAGATGCAGTGTGCCGTCCACGACACTGCGAACTTCCGAAATACCTCGATTCGTCACTGCCACATCGCACGCATCTTCGCGGCGATGTCGACCCGCGCTTCCGCCACCGTCATCGTCGGCACGCCGTCCATGTCAACGCGTGGCCAGCTCGTCTGTTCGAACAGCGAGAGCAGTCGATTCGGAACGAAGCGGGTGCGCCCGGCGTAGACGTGACGATCACCGGTCGACGCCTGACCGGTGATGTAGAAGCGCTGCGGCACCACCAGCTCGAGCTGTTCCTTCGCGCGCGTCATCGCGACGTAGAGCAGGCGTCTTTCTTCCTCGATCTCGGCCTGGCTGCCGGTCGACATCTCCGACGGAATGCCGCCGTCGACTGCGTTGAGCACCGACACCGCGTTCCACTCGCGCCCCTTGGCCGAGTGGATGGTCGACAGGATGAGGTAGTCCTCGTCGAGCAGCGGCGCACCCGGCTCGTCGCTGGTCACTTCGGGAGGGTCCAGCGTGAGCTCGGTCAGGAAGCGTTCGCGACTCGGGTAGGTCGACGCCAGCCGTGCGAGTTGCTGGATGTCGGCCGCGCGCACGACGGCATCCTCGTACAGACGATCCATCTGCGCTTCGTACCAGCGCGCCACCTGTTCGGCACTGGCCGGCCACTCGGCGCGCTCGGCACCGGCCGCTTCGACCAGCACAGTGAACTCGGACCAGCCAGCGCGCACGCCCTCGGGCACCGGCTGCTCGGCTAGCAGCGCTGCACCGGGCGGTGCGGCCTGGATATTGTCGAGGATGCGCGCAGCCGTCTTTGGACCGACGCCGGCCAGCAACTGGATCGCACGGAAACCGGCGACGCGGTCGCGCAGGTTCTGCGCCCAGCGCAGCACCGACAGCAGATCCTTCACGTGCGCCGCTTCGAGAAACTTCAGGCCGCCGAACTTCACGAACGGAATGTTCCGTCGGGCCAGTTCGATCTCCAGCCGCATGCTGTGACTGGACGTACGGAACAGCACCGCCTGTGACTTCAGCTTCATGCCGCCCTCGCGCCGCGCGAGTATCTGCGCGACGACGAAGTCCGCCTGGCCGGCGTCATCGCGCACGGACACCAGCAAGGGCTTCTGCGCACCGGTGCGTGCACTCCACAGCTGCTTGGCGAAGCGCTCGTCCGCTTCGGCGATCACCGCGTTGGCGGCATCGAGCAGCGGCGGTGTCGAGCGGTAGTTCTGCTCCAGCGTGATGCGCCGCGCCGGCGGGTCGAACTGCTGCGGGAAATCGAGGATGTTGCGCACCGTCGCACCGCGGAAGCTGTAGATGGACTGCGCGTCGTCACCGACCACGGTGAGGCCCCGGCCGTCCGGTTTGATGGACAGCAGGATGCTCGACTGCAGGCGGTTGGTGTCCTGGTACTCGTCGACCAGCACATGCGCGAAGCGCGCACCGAGCTCGCGCGCGATGACAGGCTCGGCCGCCATCTGCGCCCAGTACAGCAGCAGGTCGTCGTAGTCGAGCACCTGTTGCGCCTGCTTGGCCTCGACATATGCGCGGAAGAGCATTTTCAGATCGGCCTCCCACTCGGCGCACCACGGGAAGGACGACTGCAGCACATCGGCCAGCGGCGACTGCGTGTTCACCGCCGCCGAATAGATCGCGAGGCAGGTGCCCTTCAGCGGAAAACGCTTCGCCTTGCTGGACAGGCCGATATCGTGCCGCACCAGATTCATCAGATCTGCAGAGTCTTCGCGGTCGTGGATGGTGAAAGCCGGATCGAGCCCGATGCGGCCGGCGTACTCGCGCAGCAGTCGCGCGCCGACACCGTGGAAGGTGCCCGACCACGGGAAGCCGGCACTGGCCAGTGTGGCAAATCGCGGCGACACCTGCGCGACGATGCGCTGCACCCTGCTCGTCATTTCGTCGGCCGCGCGCCGCGAGAAAGTGAGCAGCATGATGGACTCCGGCTGCGCACCATTGACCAGCAGGTGAGCAACGCGATGCGCCAGCGTATTCGTCTTGCCGGTACCGGCGCCGGCAATCACCAGCAGCGGCCCGGCAAGGGCGTCGGGCACAACGCCGAAGGTGGCGGCTTCGCGTTGCGCGTCGTTCAGAGTGGAGAGGTAATCGGGGCGATTGGCGGTGCTGGATTCGGACACGGCGGAACACTTTCGATAGCTGTATCCATATACAGTACATCAAACAAAGCGGCGGCCGGTCAGCCTCGCCGCGCAAGGCGCCTGTCGTGCGCGAGCGCGCCGGCGGTGAGCAGGCCGAGCACGCCGCCGACCGCGCAGGTGGCCGGCCAGCCGCCGTGTTGCCAGGCGAACGAGCCGAGCGCCGAGCCGCTTGCGGCGCCGGCGAAATAGCAGGTCATGTACACGGCGTTGAGTCGCGCCCGTGCCTCCGGTGCGAGCCGGAACACGATGTGCTGGTTGCTGATATGCACGCCCTGCAGGGCGATGTCGATCACGACGAAACCGCCGAGGAACCAGAGCAGGCTGTCCGCGCCCCACAGCAGCGCCGCCCAGCTCGCGATCAGCAGCAGCACCGCGATCGTGCTTGCACGCATCGCGCCGCCACGGTCCGCGACGCGGCCGACGACGTTGGCCATCAGCGCGCCGGCCGCGCCGGCCAGTCCGACCAGGCCGATGGACACCTCGTCCATGCCGTGGCCCGGCCCAGCCAGCAACAGCGCCATCGTCGAGAACAGCACACTGACCGAGGCGAAGGACAGCGCCCCGAGCAGCGCACGACTGCGCAGACGCGGCAAGTTGCGGAACAGCGTGCCGAGCGATACCAGCGTCTGCAGGTAGGGTCGCGGCGACGGATTGCGCGACTGCGGCAGCACGCGCCACAGCAGCAAGGCAACGACGAGCATGGCGAGGCCGGCGACCCGGTACACGGTCGACCAGCCGCCGAGCGGCGCGAGCAATCCGGCCACGCTGCGCGCTGCAAGAATGCCGGTCAGCAGACCGCTCATGACGACACCGACCGCCTGCCCCCTGCGCTGCGGCTCGGCCAGCGTCGCCGCCATCGGCACCAGTATCTGTGCCGCCACCGAGAACAGACCGGCCACCGCGATACCCGTCGACAGCATCGAAAGCGAATCGGCGAAGCCGCTGATGAACTGGCCCAGTGCAGCCAGCAGCATCAACCCCACCGCCAACGCGCGCCGCTCCAGCATGTCACCCAGCGGCACGAGCAGCAGCAGTCCGCAGGCGTAGGCGACCTGTGCGATGGTCACGGTGAATGCCACAGACGCATCGTTCGCCTGCAGGTCGCGCGCGATGGCCGGCAGCAATGGCTGGTTGAAGTAGTTCCCGCCGGCACATAGGCCGGCGGCCACGGCCATCAGCAGCAGCACCGGTGACGACAAGTTGTCGCGTGCTGCGGACTGCGAAGAAGCGATCGATCGATGCATGGAATCCTGGTTCCGGAAGGTGAAGTCGTCCGCCGCGCGGCGATACGGGTCGATGGGCAACTCAGCCGAAAATGACCGCCGTCGCCTCTATCTCGAACAGCATGCCGTCGAGCGCTAGCCGCGGCACCGGTATCAGCGTGCAGGCGGGCGGAGGCATCGCGCCCCACATCGCGCGCAGCGCCTGCACGAACACGCCAAGCCGCTCCTGCGTGTGATCGACCACCAGCACAGTGAGCTTGACCACGTCCGACGGCTTCGCCTGCGCGGCCGCCAGCGCGGTGGCGAGATTGCGCAGCGCCTGCGCGACCTGCTGCGCGAAGTCCGCCGACAGTTCGCCGCGCGCATTCTCTCCGCCCTGCCCCGCAATATATATATGGCGCGCCGGTGCTTCGGCGATCACCACGTGCGAGTAGCCGTTGACAGTCGCGTCGTAGAGGTCCTGCGGCTGGATGAAGCGGGTACGCCCGTCGTTCGGGGCGGCGATGGAAGAGGAAGACATGGTGTGCTCCATTCGATGAAAGGACGCGTAGCATCGGACCTCAAGCAAGGTTGAGGTCAACACCCGGAGATCGAATGTCCGAACTCGGCAAGGGCAACAAGTCCGCCACGGCCAGCCTGTCGGTCGGCGAAGTCGCCGCGCGCAGCGGCGTCGCCGTATCGACACTGCACTTCTATGAAAGCCGCGGCCTGATACAGAGCACGCGCAACGCCGGCAACCAGCGGCGCTATCCCCGTTCGGTGCTGCGCCGCGTCGCGGTGATCAAGGTGGCGCAGCGCATGGGCATTCCGCTGGCAGCGATTGCGGAAGCGCTGCAGGCGTTGCCGAACCGACGCACGCCCACCGTTGCCGACTGGCGCCGCCTGTCGGCGCGCTGGCAGCAGGAGCTGGACGCACGCATCCGGACGCTCACGCAGTTGCGCGACCAGCTTGATGGCTGCATCGGCTGCGGCTGCCTGTCGCTGAAGGCCTGTCCGCTGCGTAACGCGCAGGACGCGCTGGCCGGTGAAGGCGCGGGACCGCATTTCGACGAAGGACGCTGAGGCGCGACCCGACGTCGGCGCGTGCGTACATCGGGCGTGCGCGTTGTCTTACACGGACACGTATCGGAATCACCGAGACTGATGCAGTGCACTCGCGACGTACGGCAGCAGTGATGCGCCGCGCCGCGCGCACGAACAACTCGGCGCCGCGTCGGACGCGGCCCGCACACCGGAGAGCACACATCATGAAAAAGACACTCATCCTGCTGACGGCCGGCGCCCTCGTCGCCACCGGCTGCGCCAACATGACCGAAACGCAGAAGCGGACCACGATAGGCACCGGCGTCGGTGCGGCCGCCGGCGCGGCGCTGGGCAGTGCGGTCGGCGGCAGCGGTGGCGCCACGCGCAGCGGTGCGCTGATCGGCGCCGCGGTCGGCGGCATCGGCACCTACATCTGGTCGCAGAAGATGGAAGAGCAGAAGCGGGCGATGGAACAGGCCACTGCCGGCACCGGCGTCGATGTCGTGCAGACCGCCGACAACCAGCTGAAGCTCGAAATCCCGAGCGACATCTCCTTCGACGTCGGCCGCGCCGACATCAAGCCGAACTTCCGCCCGGTGCTCGACCGCTTCGCGCAGACGCTGAACGCCAACCCGACCACCTCGGTGCGCATCATCGGTCACACCGACAGTACCGGCAGCGACGCAGTAAACGATCCGCTGTCGGTCAATCGCGCGGCCAGCGCACGCAACTATCTGGCCGACCGCGGCGTCGCGTCGTCGCGTATCGTGATCGATGGCCGCGGCTCGCACGAACCGCTGGCCGACAACGGCAGCGAAGCCGGCCGCGCCAAGAACCGCCGCGTCGAAATCTTCGTCGGCGAACCGGGCAAGTAAGTCCCGACCGATGAAGGAAGGCCGGGCGGCACCCGTTGCCCGGTCCGACGACCACAGAGGTGACCATGTACCGGAATGCCGCACGCCTGCTCCTCGTCCTGTGTGCCCTGCTCGCGCTGTCCGGCTGTGCCGGCCTGAGCACGCGCGACCCGGTGCGTGTCAATCTGGTCGGGCTGGAGCCGCTGCAAGGCGAGGGATTCGAACTGCGCTTCGCGCTGAAACTGCGCGTACAGAATCCGAACGATCATCCGATCGACTACGACGGTGTGGCGCTCCAGCTCGATGTGAACGACCGGACCTTCGCCACCGGTGTCAGTGACGCGCACGGCCGCGTGCCGCGTTTCGGCGAGGCGGTGGTGAGCGTGCCGGTCACCGTGTCGGCACTGTCGGCCTTCCGTCAGGCGCTGGAGCTGGGCAGCGGCGCCGACCTCGACCGCCTGCCCTACACGCTGAGCGGCAAGCTCGGTGGTGGTCCTTTCGGCGTGCAGCGCTTCAGCGAAAGAGGCACGCTCAGCCTTCCGGCGGCAGCTGGCGGAAATCCGTAACGCGGAGCGCGCAGCGAGGTCGTTGCGTCAGCTCGACAGGCGCTCGTGAAACGTGATCAGGTTGCCGTCGCCGTCGAGCACGGCGAACTCGCGCGTACCCCAGGCCGTGTCATGCAGCGGTGCGTTCGGATGGGTGATGCCCTGCCGCGTACAGTGCGCGAACAGCGCATTTACGCCCTCGACGGCGATGCGGCAGCCGGTCGCTTCGGCGATGCGCCGGTCGCTGCAGGCCCAGAAATGGATGTGAACACCGCCCAGCGCCACGATGCCGTAGACGCCCTGGTCTACATGCACCGCCGTTGCGCCCAGGCGCTGCACGTAGAAATCGACGGTCTTGCGGATGTCGAGCGATGCCAGCACCGGCGTCGCCGCAACGAAGCGGATATCGCTCATCGGCGGGTCCGGCGCAGCAGCGCCCGCGTGAGCAGGCGCTGCGCGCTCAGCGCTTCTGTCCGAAATAGAAGCCGATCACCAGTGTGAGCAGCGGAGGCACGATCTGCTGGCAGGCTTCGAACAGCTTCTGCGCACGGTCAGCGCTGCCGGCGTCGGCCCAGTAGTACATCGCCATCGCGAGCATGAATACCAGGGCCAGCGCGGTCAGCACGACGGAACCGAAATAAAGGTGCCGGCTTTCCTGATCCTTGCCGTTGAGGCGCGCGATCAACGCCATCATGACGATCACGATGAACAATTCGCCTGCCGCGAAAAGCAGAACGTTATCCATGGAGCCTCCGTTGAGCGTGGCCAGGCTGGGCGAGATGACCATGTCCGCTGTTGTTGTTGATCGGGTGGCCGGCATCATCACACGGCGACGACATGGATTTCAATCTGCATCTGCACACGTACCGGCGGCACGGCAGCGACCGGCTCAGCGCTCCATCACGTAGCCGCCCGGAGCGGGCGCCAGTTCCGGGAAATCGGCAGTCGCAGCCGGACGTGCCTTCACAAGCTTGCCGGCACGCGGCTTGAGCCAGGCCATCCAGTCTTCCCACCAGCTGCCGGGCTGCGCGTCGTTGTGCGCCAGCCAGCCGTCGGCACGGTCGGCGCGATGCACTTCGGCGGCACGATAGCTGCGCTTGGGCGGCGTCACGACCGGATTGACGATGCCCAGGATGTGGCCGGAACTGGACAGAACGAAGCGCTTCTCGCCGGCCAGATGACGATGGATGCGGAAGGCCTGCTGCCAGGGCGCGATATGGTCGTCCTCGGCGGCCACTGCGTACAGCGGCTGGGTGATGCGGTGCAGGTCGAGCGGCTCGCCAGCCACGGTCAGCGTGTCCGGCCTGATCAGCTTGTTGTGCAGATAGAGCTCGCGCAGATACCAGCCGTGCATGGCCTGTGGCATGCGCGTAGCGTCCATGTTCCAGTACAGCACGTCGAACGGCGGCGGTGTCTCGCCGTACAGCCAGCCGTTGACGACGTAGTTCCAGATCAGGCTGTTGGCGCGCAGCAGGCGGAAGGAGGCAGCCATTTCCTTGCCGTCGAGATAGCCCTTCTGCGCCATCGCGTCGCACAGCGAGCGCACGCTGGATTCGTCGATGAACACCTCGATCTCGCCCGGCGCGCGGAAGTCGATCAGCGTCGTCAGCAGTGTCCAGTCCGCCACCGGCACCTCGTCCGGCGCGAAGCGGCGGTTGGCCCAGGCCATGTACATCGCGAGCGCGGTGCCGCCGATGCAGTAGCCGACGGCATGGACCTTGGGCGCGCCGGTCAGCGCGCGGGCGGTCTCGACCGCGGCATGCACGCCTTCGAGCAGATAGTCGTCGAAGGTGACGTCACGCATCGAGGCGTCCGGGTTCTTCCAGCTGGTGATGAACACATCCAGCCCCTGGTCGAGCAGGTAGCGGATCATGCTCTTCTTCGGTGCGAGGTCGAGCACGTAGAACTTGTTGATCCACGGCGTCACGATCACCACCGGCTGCGCGTGCACCTTCGCCTGCGTCGGCGCGTAGTGGATCAGTTCGAGCAGGCGGTTGCGCATCACCACCGCGCCCGGCGTGGTCGCCAGGTTCTCGCCGACCTTGAAGTCGTCCGGATTGGTCATGCGTACGTCGCCGGCCTTCAGGTCGTCGAGGAAATTGCGGAAGCCGCGCACCAGGCTCTCGCCGTGCGTTTCCATCGCCTTGCGCAAGGCCACCGGATTGGTGAACAGGTAGTTGGTCGGCGCCACGGCATTGAGCCAGTTGCGCCACCAGAACGCCGCGCGTTCGCGGTCCTTCTCCGACATGCCCGGGGTGTCGTAAAGCATGTCCTGGGTGTGGCGGGTGAAGGCGAGGTACCACTCCTTCATCAGGTCGAAGGTGGGCAGGTCGGTCCACGCCGGATCGGCGAAGCGCGCGTCACCCGCGGTGACCGGTATCGGATCGGAGTCGGGCAGGCCGAGCATCCGGTTCAGCGTGTGGCGCTGCAGTCGCCACAGGTCGGACGACAAGCTGACCAGCCGGTCGCCCAGTTCCTTCGGGTGGGCCGCCCACGCCAGCTGCGCGTGCACGATGGGCGCGGTCAGGCCGAAAGGATCGGTCGAACGCGCGAAGCCGTCGAGCAGTTCGTGAAAGGTCTGGTGCCACAGTTCGACCGGCCCGGCCGTGGTGGCCCCGTTCTCGGCATCGTTTTCGTACGGGCTACGGGACGTGTGATTCATGATGCGGGCTCCTGATGACATCGACCTCGGGGTCACTGTACGCCGGTGGCGCCGATCGCCTGATCGAATACCTTGCTGAACGCCTCGAAATTCTCGATGTGCGGCATATGGCCCAGACCCGGCAGCTCGAACAGCGCCGCGCCGGGAATCAGCGCCGCTGCCGCTCTGCCCAGCCGGTCGTAGCGCCCCAGTTCGTAGTCGACGCCGGGACGCATCCAGTTGCGACCCGGCCCGGTACGGTCGCGTGTGCCGATGATCAGACTGACCGGCACCGACAGATCCCCAAACTCTGTCACAACAGGCTGGGTGAAGATCATGTCGTAGGTCAACGCATTGACCCAGGCGACCTGATCTCGGTCAGGCCCCTGCGTCTGCCCGATCATGAAACGGGTGAGCGCCGCGTAGCGTGTGTTCCACTGACCGTCGTAATAGTTGTCGCGCTGGTACTTGGCGATGCTTTCGGCCGTCTGCTTGCGTTCGATGCCGTAAAAGAAATCGGTGTCCTTGTGCTCGACATACTTCAGGTAGTTCTCCAGCCCGATCGGATTCACCAGCACCAGGCGCTGCACCGCCTGCGGATACATCAGCGCGAAACGGCTGGCCAGCATGCCGCCCATCGAGTGCCCGACGACGATGGACCGCTCGATGCCGAGCGCGGCAAGCAGCGCGCGCGTGTGGCGGGCCAGCGCCGGAAACGAATACTGGTAATGGACCGGTTTGGACGACTTCCCGAACCCGATCTGGTCGGGAATGAGCACGCCATAGCCCAGCTTCTGCAGGTGACGCGCGGTAGACGCCCAGTAGTCGGCGTTGAAGTTCTTGCCGTGCAGCAGCGTGACTACCGGCTTTCCGGCCTCACCCGGAAGATGGATGTAGGCCATTTCCAGCGACTGCCCCTGCGACGACAGCGGGAAGAACTTCACGTCGAAGGCATAGGCATAGCCGCCGAGCCGCGCGTCGTAAGACAGCGTCGACACGTCGTCGGCGCGCGCCGGGGAAGAAAGCGGCAACAGCGCCGCGAACGCGAGGGCACACAATCTGGGCAGGAACACTGGATTCTCCGTATGAGCACACCCGGGTCGACGCGCGGTGGCCGCCGGGGTTCCGGAGCAGTGTAGGCGAGTCGCGTGACGCGAGCGTTCAGCCGCCGCTGAGCGCCTGCACGATGACCAGTTCCCCGGCGGCATCGGCTGCCTGCGCCAGATCGCGCACCTGCTGTCCGTCGACGAAGAAGCGGATGTGCCGGCGTATCCGCCCCTGTTCGTCGATCATGCGGAAGGCGATGCCCGGGTACTGCAGGTCGAGCGCGGCCACCACCTCGGCCAGCGTGGCACCCTCGGCTTCGGCATGCGCGCTTTCGGTGTAGGAACGCAGCGCGCTCGGTATCAGCACCTTCATGCGGCTGGCCGCTCAGCCACCTCGACGGCGTAGATGTCGGGCAGATAGCGCGCGATGCATTGCCAGTGCGCGCCCTCGTCGCTGCTCGCCCACAGTTCGCCGCTGGTGGTGCCGAAGTAAAGTCCGACCGAGGGCTGAGTGTCTGCCGTCATCGCCTGCCGCTTCACCGTCCACCAGGCCTGTTCCGCCGGCAGGCCGGCGTGCTGACGCTGCCATCGCTCACCGCCGTCGCGGGTGACGAAGACCGCGGGCCTGCCGCCCGGGCTGGTGCGCGGCCACACCGCGGTGCCATCCATCGGGAACACCCAGGCGGTGTCCGGATCGCGCGGGTGCACCACCATCGGGAAACCGATGTCGCCGACCTCCGCCGGCATGCCGCCACCGATGCGTCGCCAGCGCGTGGCGGGCCGGTCGAGCCGGTAGATGCCGCAGTGATTCTGCTGATAGAGCCGGTCGGGATTGGCCGGACACAGGCGGATGCAGTGCGGATCGTGAAAGGTGGGCTCCGCCACGTCGAAGCCCTCGACCACCTCCAGACCGTCGATCAGCGGCGCGAAGCTGCGTCCGGCATCGAAGGATTCATGCACACCGCCACCCGACATCGCCATATACATATGCGCCGGGTCGCGCGGGTCGATGATGATGGAGTGCAGCTTCGGACCGTCGGGCGTGCCGTCCTGCGCCGTGCCCATCCACTTCAGGTACTGCGCGTCGTCATTGATCGACGAACACGGCGCCCAATTCGCTCCGCCGTCCTCCGAGCGGAACAACCCCTGCGGACTGGTGCCGGCATACCAGACGCCCGGCTGACTGGCGTGTCCGGGCGTAAGCCAGAAGGTGTGATCCACGCTGCGCCCTGCCCCGCTTTCGGCCTTCGCGAAGGCCGGCGGCCGCGCCGCTTCGGTCCATGTGCGGCCGAAGTCGGTCGAGCGGAAGATGGTCGGGCCGAGATGCCCGGTCTTGGCCGCCGCCAGCAGCGTGCTGCCGTCACGCGGATCGAGCACCAGGTGGCTGATGATGTGGCCGAGAAAGTGCGGGCCATCGACCCGCCAAGTCGTGCGTTCGGCATCGCCGTGATAGAGCCAGGCGCCTTTGCGGGTGGCGACCAGCAGGGTGACCGCGGATGGGGATGACATGGGTTCTCCTCCTTGTCTCGTCAGGGGCCGGTGCGCAGACAGCGCTGCGCGCCGGGTCTGTCAGGTCGACGAAGCACGCACCGGCATTTCGACATCGCAGGTCGTCATCGTTGCAGCTTTCGCGCCCCGGTCGCAAGATGACGTCATCGCATCGCCCGGGAGTTCCCATGCGCGTACTGGTCACGAATGCCGACGACGACTTCCGGGTCAAGGCCTACGCCGGCACTAGCGGCGTGCTGCTGGCGATGGACGTCGACGCATCGCGACGCGCCGGCTTGCTAGGCTTTGCGATCGAGCAGAAGGAGGGCACGAAGAAGTGGCAGTGGCTGCTCAACAGCCTCACCTTCCCCGGCCGCGCGCACACGCTGGAGAAGTGGGCGGCGACGCCGAGCAATCTGGCGCCGATACAGAAATTCCGCTGGGCCGACTACAGCATCGCGCCCGGCACGCGCTGCCGCTACCGCGTACATCTCGTGTACGGCAGCGCTGAGCGGCCTGAGTTGGGCGAGTCACTGGAGCTGGCAGTCACCACCGACGACGGCAAGCCCAAGGGCCATGGCGTCGTGTTCAACCGGGCGGTCGCCGCCAGCCAGGCCTTCGGCCGCAAGTTTCCCGAGCTCGATGCGCTGCTGAGCCGTCCGGAGAACAAGGACCTGCCGATCGAGAAATGGCCGGCCGCGCCGCGCGACTGGCTGCAGAACGGCCTGCTCGACCGGCTGCTCGCCTTCATCGCCCGCGCCAAGGATGCTAGCTGGGCGCTGGACATCGCGATCTACGAATACGAACTGAAAGCGATCGCCAGCGCCGTGCGGGCGGCGCACCGGCGCGGCGTGCAGGTGCGCGTGCTCTATCACGGCAAGGCCGGCGACGAACAGACGGTGCAGAACGAGGCGGCGCTGAAATCGATTCCAAAGGCGAAGAAGCGGGCGCGCCTCACTTCGAAGATCTTTCACCACAAGTACATCGTGCTGAGCAAGCTCGGCCGCAGTGGCATCCGCACGCCACGCGCCGTGCTGTGCGGCAGCACCAACTTCACCGAGAACGGCGTGTACCGGCAGGCCAATGTCGTGCACACCGTCGACGACAAGGCGGTGGCTGCCGAATATCTGGCGCTGTTCGATCAGATCTGGGCCGCGCCCGGCGACGTCGCCGCCACCCGCGCCTGGATCAACGAACACAACCCGGTCGCACCGACCGGCCGCATCTGGGCCGGTTTCTCGCCGCGCTCCGGCGGCGGCGATCTTGCCGCCTTCGCCGAACTGATAAACGGCGCCAAACGCGACCTGCTGTTCGCCACCGCCTTTGCGCTGCCGGAACCGATACTCGACGCGCTGCTCGGCCAGGCCAACGACCAGGTGCTGCGCTACGGCATCCAGAACAGCGCCAGCCGCATCACCGGCTTCCACGCCGACCGCACGGCCGAATTCACGACGCCGGCGCTGCTCAGCGGCGGACTGGAAGGCTGGGTCAAGGAAGGCCTGCGCGGCCAGCGCGGCAACCTGCTGGTGCACCTGAAAGCCATCGTCACCGACTTCACCACCGACCAGCCAGTCATCCTCAGCGGCAGCCACAACCTCAGCGCCTCGGCCAGCAGCGGCAACGACGAGAACGTGCTCGTCATCCGCGGCGACACCGACCTCGCCGACCGCTACGGGCTGGAAGTGCTGCGCTTCTACGAGCACTACCGCTTCCGCTATTACGCGAAGCTGCTGAAGCTGAAGGAGGCGAAACCGCTGTCGCCGGACGACAGCTGGGCGGACGCCTACTACCGCAAGGGCAACCTGAAGATGTTGTCGCGGCTGCGCTTCTCCGGCCGCTGACACGCGAGCGCGCTCAGGCGCGGGCCGACACCATCCAGCACGCCGCCGTGAAGCGCACCGCCCCACCGGCCAAGTACGGCCGGAAAGCCTCATGCAGCACGTCGATCACGCGTGCACGGGTGTCTGCGTCGGTCTGCTGCAGCGCGACGCCCACCGGGCCGAGCAAGGTGAAGTAGCGTTCGAGTTCGCTGGCGGGCAGCGCGCAGTCGACGTCGAGCGGATGGATGTCGATGTCCTGCCAGCCGCTGTGCGCCAGCACCTCGCGAACGAACGTCCGGTCGGCGAAGGCGAACGGGCCCGGCGCGCCCGGGCGACGCGCCGGCAGGCCGGGCAGCAGCGGCGCGGCCGCGCGTTCGGCGGTGGTCATGAAGGCGTTCTCGTCGCTGCCGCGCCAGGCAATGGCGTGCAGCGCACCGCCGCTGCGCAGCGCCGCGCGCAGATGGGCAAACGCATCGACCGGGCGCTCGAAGAACATGACGCCGAAGCGCGACACGATAAGGTCGGCGGCGCCGGGCGCGAAGTCATGCCGGGCGGCGTCGGCGCAGACGAAGCGCGCAGCCGAAGCGCTGGCCAGCGCGCGAGCCTGGGCTGCAGCGATCATCGGCGCCGACACATCGACGCCGACACAGTGCGCTCCGCTGCCCAGTGCCTCGGCCAGCGCCAGCGTGGTGGCGCCGGTGCCGCAGCCGACGTCGATCACGCTGCGCGCGGAGCGCGTCCGTGCCACCTCGACCAGCCGTTCGGAAAAAGGCGCGAACAGCGCATCGAGCAGCGGCTGCGCCTGCACCCAACCGTCGGCGGCCGGACCGTTCCACAAGGCGATCTGCGCGTCGGCGCACGTATCTGAAGCATCCATCGTCGTCTCCCGTGACTTGCCCGCAACGTGCGGTGTGAGCACTATGCAAATTCAAGTCGACTTGAGGTCAAGCCCATGAGCGATCTGGATATCGCCGAAGTGGCGCAACGCGCCGGCGTCAGCGCGGCGACCCTGCGTTTCTACGAGGAAAAGGGGCTGATACGTTCGATCGGACGGCGCGGTCTGCGCCGCGTATTCGGCAACGACGTGCTGGAGCGGCTGGCGCTGATTTCGATCGGCCGCGCTGCCGGCTTCTCGCTGGACGAGATCGGCCGCATGTTCGCACCGGGCGGCACGCTGGACATCGACCGCCGCCTATTGGCCGAACGCGCCGACGAACTCGAACGCACGATACGCAGGCTGAGCGCGCTGCGCGACGGCCTCCGTCACGCCGCCGTCTGCCCTGCGCCGAGCCACCTGGAATGCCCGACCTTCCGCCGCATCCTGCGCGCAGCGGAATCGAAGTCGCTGGCGCGACGCCTTCCGTCGCCCCGCAAAACGGTCTGAACTCAACCCGCAGCGCGCCGCCCGAAGTCGGCCGCGTCGATGCCGAACCAAGCCACACCCGGCGTCTTCTCGACGACGATGCACTCGCCGTCGAGCCGGTAGGTCAGTTGCAGGTGGTGACGCGGACTGGACAGCACCGCCGGATTGAATACCGCAAAGTTCTCGCCCTCAGGCCGGCGCACCGACTGCACCACCAGGCCGGGATGACCTTCGCGGTGAATGCGCGCGCCGACCGACTGCGGGAAGCTGTAATCGAGCGGATGCAGCAGATCCGGCCAGTCGGCCGTGAGTGGACGGAAGTCGAGCAGCGCAGCGGCGCAGCCCACGACATAGACCTTGCGCTCGGCCGCCACCGATTCGCGTTCGAAACCGGCGTCAGCCAGCAGGCCGTTGCGCCAGTGCCAGGCGGACTCATAGACCGTGGTATCGACCGACTCCGAGCCGTACCACACGCCGTGGCGACCGTCGGAAAAGCGACTGGCCTGCCAGTTCTGGAAAGGCCAGGCGATGGCGTTGAACCACTCGGCGTCCTCGAACGGACGGTGCAGCACCGGAGTGGGCGAACGGTAGGGCGGCGGCTTGGCGTCGCTCTCCACTTTCTGCGCCAGCGCCCACTCGGCCGGATCGTCGGTGAGATCGTCGAACAGGTCCTGCGAACTGCGCAGCGACACGATGTTGCGGAACACGTCGCGCTGCACCTCGGCCAGCGCAAGGCGGGCGAACAGATCGCCGAGACTCACTGGCCGCGCGCCCGATCCAGGTAGGCGCGCACCATCAGCAACCCGGCAAAGCCCCATTCCTTCACCACCTCGACCGGGGTGAGATTGTCGAACGCACGGTTGCGCGTGCTCATCCAGCGGTAAGCGAGGTCGCGGTTCTGAGGAAACAGCAGGCGGAGGTTCTTGTGTATGCCCAGCAGGTGACCGACGCGCTCATACTGGTCGCGGCTGGTGCCGATCGGCTCGCCGCGCCGGTAGCGCGCCAGCGCCGCCCGGTTGCTGGCGGCGATGCCCAGCAGCGCGGCCTGGTCTTCGGTGCCGAGCTTCCAGTGGTCGAGCAGGGTCATGATCATGCGGGCCAGCGCGCCCCGGTCTTCCGAAGCGCTGATTCCCTTGTCTGCGACGGCGCCCATGGCAGGTATCCCCGGTGAAATCGAATCAGCTTGAAGCATAGCCCATTTGTTTCGATTCACACCTTATTTGTTTCCATGGAAACAAATGTAGTCTAACCCGCTGCGTCAGTCAGCGCGGCGACGCGTCAGCCATCGTCTCACCCATGCGCACCGTACGGCCCGGCAGCCAGTCGGCACGGGCGCGCAGCACGCCCTGAGGGAACAGCATGACGACGGTCGAGCCGAGCAGGAAACGTCCCATCTCCTCGCCCCGAGCGAGCCGGATGTCCTGATCGTCGTAATGCCACTCGCGCAGCTTGCCGGTGCGCGGCGGATTGATCAGCCCATGCCACACGGTCTGCATGCTGCCGACCACCATGGCGCCGACCAGTGTCAGCACGAAGGGGCCGAAGTCCGAATCGAACAGGCAGACCACGCGTTCATTGCGCGCGAACAGGCCGGGCACGCCCGCCACCGTCGCCGGGTTCACCGAATACAGGCTGCCCGGCACATGGATCATGCGCCGGAGCCGGCCCGCACAGGGCATGTGAATGCGGTGGTAGTCCTTGGGACTCAGGTAGATGGAGATCGCTTCGCCGCCGTCGAATCGATCGACCAGCGCCGCGTCGCCGCCCACCAGGGCACGCGCGCTGTAAGGGTGTCCCTTCACCTGCAGCAAGGTGTCGCCATCGAGCTTCACGCAGTCGATCACAGTGCCGTCGACCGGGCTGACGAAGGGCGAGTCGGCCAGCGGACGGGCACCTTCGCGCAGCGCACGGGTGAAGAAATCGTTGAAGCAGGCATAGTCCGCCGGGTCGGGTCGGGCCGCCTCGCTCATGTCCACGCCGTACTTGCGGATGAACCAGGGAATGATGCCGCGGGTCCAGGGTGCGCGCGAATTCGCCACGAATTCGGCGAAACGCGTCAGTGCCTGCTTGGGCATGCCGTGCTGGGCCAGCACGAAAAGGCGATCACGAAGATCAGGTGACGGCATTGTCGGGTCTCATGTGGGGGCGCCTCCCCGGGCGGATACGCAGGACGGATGGCGACACGGCCGCGAACTGCTCGACAGGAAAGCCCCGATTTTCTGGCCCCGCATATTAATTGAAGCATGGGCCACCGGCATGTGCCGCACCGACCGGTGCCCGAGCCGTCTGCCGGTCAGCCGGTCGCAGAACGGCATCGCCACCGCCGGTCGGACGCGCTATCGAAGCCCATGTCCCGATGCTAGGCTCATAACTTCATCCAACCCGACGCCCAGGCTGGCTCGCCGCAGCGTGCAGCCGCACGGGTGTCATTGAAAGAGGAGCGGAACATGAAGAGAGCCACTTCGGCATTGCTTTGCCTCGGCCTGATCGCCAGTCCCTGCGCATGGTCCGCCAGCGGACAGATCGACAGCTTCGGCGCCAGCCAGACCACGGTGCAGGCCGGCAGCACGGTGGATTTCTTCGTGTCCTTCAGCGTGAACACCTCGTCGCGTAACGACGGCGGGAATGATCCGGTCGAACCGACACCGGTCGAGGGGTACCAGGAATGGATGATGAACTGGTACTGGTACGAGGCTGAAACGGTGACGGCCGTCTATCTGCAGGCCGCCGGCCAGAACTTCAACGACTATCCCTCGGCAGCGCCCGGCAGCGGTTATTCCAACGGCTGGACCTTCTCGCTGCTGTTCCCGACTGCCGGCACCTTCGATATCGCCGTCGGCGGCGGCTGGAGCGCGACCAACTCGACCTCGTCGGGCAGCGAGATCGCATCCCGCACCTGCATGAGCGACGAAGGCGGCGGGCTGAGCTGCTCGTCGTGGCAGTACAGCTATCCGCAATACGACGACTTCTCGTCGACCGACGGTTCATTCGATGGCAAGTCGATCACCATCAACGTGACAGCGGTGCCCGAGCCGATGACGGCCGCACTCTGGCTGGCCGGCCTGGGATGCCTGCTGACCGCCAGCCGCCGCCGGCGCCCCTGAACCAGCCGGCCTCCTCGCCAGCTGGAGGCATCACACCGGAACACGCGAGGCGCCGGGCGCCGGAGCCTGCACGGGACGGCCGGTAACGGCACGCGCCCGGCACAGGGACGGGCACAATGCGACGACATGGCAACATCTTCGCGCAGGCGCAGTCTGCCTGCAGCAAGGTGTCGGCCGCCCTTGCGTACCCTGTGCAGGCCCCGTCTCCGTCCAGCTTCCATCGCACGCGCATGAGCAAGACCCAGCCCTCCAACCGACTCGCCGCCTCCGCCACCATCCGCGTCCGCGGTGCCCGTGAACACAATCTGAAAGACATCGACGTCGATCTGCCGCGCGATGCGCTGGTGGCGTTTTCCGGTGTATCCGGGTCCGGCAAGTCCTCGCTCGCCTTCGGCACGCTGTATGCCGAGGCGCAGCGGCGCTATCTGGAATCGGTGGCGCCGTATGCACGGCGGCTGATTGATCAGGCTGGCGTACCGGACGTCGACAGCATCGAAGGCCTGCCGCCGGCGGTGGCGCTGCAGCAGCAGCGCGGCACGCCGGGCGCGCGCTCGTCGGTAGGCAGCGTGACCACGCTGTCCAGCCTGCTGCGCCTGCTGTATTCGCGAGCCGGCCGCTATCCCGCGCGCCAGCCCATGCTGCAGGCCGAGGACTTCTCGCCCAACACGCCACAGGGCGCCTGCCCGAACTGCCACGGTCTGGGTCGCGTGTTCGAGGTGAGCGAAGAGACGCTGGTGCTCGACCCGTCGCTGACCATACGTGACGGCGCAGTCAGCGCGTGGCCGCCGGCCTGGCACGGTCAGAATCTGCGCGACATCCTGGTCAGCCTGGGCATCGACATCGACACGCCGTGGGCAAAGCTGCCGCGCAAGGTGCGGGACTGGATCCTGTTCACCGACGAACAGCCGGTGGTACCGGTCTATGCCGGCTTCACCCCGGAGGAAACGCGCGTCGCGCTGCGGCGGAAGATGGAGCCGAGCTATCAGGGCACCTTCACCAGCGCCCGCCGCTACGTGCTGCACACCTTCGCCAGCACGCAGAGCACGCTGATGCGCAAACGCGTGTCGCGCTACATGCGGGCCGCCGACTGCCCGATGTGCGCCGGCAAGCGGCTCAAGCCGGAAGCGCTGGCGGTCACCTTCGCCGGGCTGGACATCGGCGCGCTGTCGCGCCAGCCGCTATCCGAGGTGGTGCGCCTGCTCGCACCGGCCGTCGCCGGCGAGGCGGATGCCCGGCAGCCGGAGGAAAAGCGCCTCGCCGCACAGAGGCTGGCAGGCGAAGTGGTCGACCGCATCGAAGTGCTGCTGCGGCTGGGCCTGGGCTATCTGACGCTGGAACGCAGTACGCCCACGCTGTCGCCAGGTGAGCTGCAGCGGCTCAGGCTGGCCACCCAGTTGCGCTCGCAGCTTTTCGGCGTCGTCTATGTGCTGGACGAACCGTCCGCCGGTCTGCATCCGGCCGACGGCGAAGCGCTGTTCGACGCCCTGCTGCAGCTGAAGCAGGCGGGCAACAGCGTGTTCGTGGTCGAGCACGACCTCGACATGATCCGCCGCGCCGACTGGGTGGTCGATGTCGGCCCGGGCGCAGGCACCGAGGGCGGAGACATCGTCTACAGCGGCCCGCCCGCCGGTCTGACCGCGGTAAAGTCGTCGGCGACCGCGCGCTTCCTGAAGTCCGACCAGCCGCCGGCGCGCACACCGCGAACGCCATCATGCTGGCTGTCGCTGCACGACGTGAGCCGCAACAACCTGGACCGGCTGGACGCGCGCATCCCGCTCGGCGTGCTGTGTGCGGTGACCGGCCTGTCCGGCTCCGGCAAGTCCAGCCTGATCAGCCAGGCCCTGGTCGAACTGGTGGCGGAGCACCTGGGCCACGTGGTCGAGGCCGAGCCCGAGCACGACGACGGCGAGCAGCCGCCGGTCGACACCGCGCCGACCGAAGGCCGGCTGGGCGAAGGCGCGGACGCGATCCGCCGGCTGGTGCGCATCGACCAGAAGCCGATCGGCCGCACGCCGCGCTCCAACCTCGCCACCTACACCGGCCTGTTCGACGAGGTGCGCAAGCTGTTCGCACAGACACCCGCCGCCCGCAAGCGTGGCTTCGACGCCGGACGCTTCTCGTTCAACGTGGCCAGGGGTCGCTGCCCGACCTGCGAGGGCGAAGGCTTCGTCAGCGTCGAACTGCTGTTCATGCCCGGCGTGTACGCGCCCTGCGCCGACTGCCACGGCAGCCGCTACAACCCGGCCACGCTGGCCGTGACCTGGCAGGGCCGCACTATCGCCGAGGTGCTGGACCTCACCGTCGGCCAGGCCTGCGAGGTGTTTACCGGCGAGCCGCGCGTGCGCGCCCCGCTCACGCTGCTGAGCCGGCTCGGCCTGGGCTATCTGCGGCTGGGCCAGCCGGCGACCGAACTGTCGGGCGGCGAGGCGCAGCGCATCAAGCTCGCCACCGAACTGCAGCGCAGCGGACGAGGCGGCACGCTGTACGTACTGGACGAGCCGACCACCGGCCTGCATCCAGCCGACGTCGAACGTCTGCTCGCCCAGCTCGAAGTGCTGGTCGATGGCGGCAACAGCGTGGTGCTGGTCGAGCACGACATGCGACTGGT
This sequence comes from Methyloversatilis discipulorum, assembly GCF_000527135.1. NCBI lineage: Bacteria > Pseudomonadati > Pseudomonadota > Betaproteobacteria > Nitrosomonadales > Sterolibacteriaceae > Methyloversatilis > Methyloversatilis discipulorum. The sequence continues at coordinate 4,285,688 of NZ_AZUP01000001.1, read as the reverse complement.
GGCGCGGGCTGACTGGGTGATCGACATGGGCCCGGGCGCTGGGGCCGAGGGTGGGCGCATCGTCGCCGAGGGGCGGCCGGCCGACGTGGCGCGAGCGAAAGGCAGCCGCACCTCGCCCTATCTGCGGCGGGCGCTGGAAGGCGGGCGCGGAAAAGAGTGAGAGGTCCGGTCGGACCTCTGCGTCAGGCGTAGGTGTCGATGATGTTCTGACTGGAGGGCGCCGGCTGCGGTGTCGGCAGCGCCTGCAGCAGCTGTGCGGCGTTCGACGCCTGGATGTCAAGCGCCTTTCGGAGCACCAGAGTGCCGGCAGCGTCGGCCACCTTCTGTTGCGACATCGAGGTGGCGGCGCTGGCGATTGCGGAAACGTCCATGTGATCTCTCCTGCGCCGACGACCGGCGCGCTGACAGTCTTAACGACGCGCAGCGCGCCGGCTTGAACGCGGACCGATCACTGCCGCTCGCATCACGCCGCGGCGTCAGCATCCGCCACGATCATGCCCGCGGCCACCGTGTTGTAGGTGCTGTCGTCGATGACGACGAAGGCGCCGGTCGAGCGGTTCAGCACATAGGGATCGGCGAACACCGGATGCGCCAGCTTGAAGCGCACGCGGGCGATGTCGTTCATCACGAGCCGTTCGGCGGGCATACGTTCCAGTGTGTTCACGTCCAGTCGGTGCTCGATGTCCACCAGCTTCGCCCTGACCTCGCGCGTCGTGTGGCGGATCAGATAGGTGCGGGCGCGGTCCATCGGCAGATCCGACAGCCAGCACAGGTCGGCGGTGATCTGGCGCAGCACCTGCGGCGGCTGTTCGGGCGCCACGATCATGTCGCCGCGCGACACGTCGATGTCGTCGTCGAGCAGCAGCGCGATCGACTGTTCGGCACCGGCCTGCACAAGCGCTTCGCCGCCGATCTCGATGGCCTTGACCCGCGTGCGCAGGCCGGAAGGCAGCACGCTCACCGCGTCACCGACCGCGACGCGGCCGGCCTCCACCCGACCCATGAAACCACGGTAGTCGTGCAGAGCGGGATTGGCCGCGTCCTGCGGCCGGCATACCCACTGCACCGGAAAGCGGAACGGGTGCGCGTGCGGAGCCGCCGCTGCCGGCGCGCTTTCCAGCATCTCCATCAACGTGGGTCCGTCGTACCAGTGCAGGTGTTCGCCACGGTCGACCACCATGTCGCCGCGCAGGGCGGACATCGGCACGAACTGCGCCTGCCCGATGCCGGCGCCGGCCGCGAAGGCGAGGAAGTCGTCGCGGATGCGCTCGAACACCGGCTGCGCGAAGTCGACCAGATCCATCTTGTTCACCGCCACCACCAACTGCGGAATGCCGAGCAGCGCTGCCAGCTGCGCATGGCGACGGGTCTGCGTCAGCACGCCGCAGCGGGCGTCGATCAGGATGATGGCCAGATCGGCGGTCGACGCCGCGGTGACCATGTTGCGCGTGTACTGCTCGTGCCCCGGCGCATCCGCGATGATGAACTTGCGCCGACCCGACGAGAAATAGCGGTAGGCGACATCGATGGTGATGCCCTGTTCGCGCTCGGCCTGCAGACCGTCGGTCAGCAGCGACAGGTCGATCGCTTCCATGCCGCGGCGTGCCGACGTGCGCTCGATCGCCTGCAGCGTGTCGGCGAGGATGGCCCGACTGTCGTGCAGCAGGCGGCCGATCAGCGTGCTCTTGCCGTCGTCCACGCTGCCGCAGGTCAGGAAGCGCAGCAGGCCCTTGTCTTCAGATGTACTCATATGCGGTCCTCGATGCCCGGTCGCCGCGCGACCAGTGCTCAGAAATAGCCTTCACGCTTGCGCTGTTCCATCGACGCATCGCCGGTCTGGTCGTCCAGTCGGGTCGCGCCCCGTTCGGTCAGGGCGGTACTCGCCGTCTCGATCACGATGCGCGCGACGGTGTCGGCATCCGACTCGACCGGCGCCGTGCAGGAAATGTCGCCGACGGTGCGGAAACGCACCCGCCGCACGACGATCTGCTCGCCCGGCCGCGGCGGGCTGGTCAGTTCGCCGCTGGCCAGCGGCACGTTCACCGGCACCGGCAGGCCGTTGCGCAGCACCACCTCGCGCTCGTGTGCGAAATAGATGGTCGGCAAGGCCAGCCGCTCGCGCTCGATGTACTGCCAGACGTCGAGTTCGGTCCAGTTCGAGATCGGGAAGGCGCGCACGTGTTCGCCCACGTGGGTGCGGGCGTTGTAGAGGTTCCACAGTTCCGGCCGCTGGTTCTTCGGGTCCCACTGCCCGAACTCGTCGCGGAAGCTCATGATGCGTTCCTTGGCGCGCGCCTTCTCCTCGTCGCGCCGCGCGCCGCCGATGCAGCCGTCGAAGCCGAACTCCTCGATCGCTTCGAGCAGCGTCACCGACTGGTGCCGGTTGCGTGATTCGTCGGCGTGCTTGAGTACGACCGAACCGCGGTGGATCGAATCCTCGACCGCGCGCACGATGAGCCGCTCGCCCAGTTCGGCGGCGCGACGGTCGCGGAACTCGATCACCTCGCGGTAGTTGTGGCCGGTGTCGATGTGCAGCAGCGGGAAGGGAAAGCGTCCGGGCCGGAAGGCCTTCTCGGCGATGCGCAGCAGGCAGACCGAATCCTTGCCGCCGGAGAACAGCAGCGCCGGGCGGGCGCACTGGCCCGCCACCTCGCGCATGATGTGGATGGCTTCCGCCTCCAGCCAGTCCAGATGCGACAGCCGGGTATCGTCGCGCAGCGTGGGCAGGGGTGCATTCATGAAAGGAACCTCACTGGACGGAAACGGCGGACGGTGCAGGCGCCCCGGACGCTGCGCCGATGGTGAAGGGCAGCGGCTGCCACTGACCGTCCGCGTAGCGCAGCATCCGGGCGCCGTCGAAACGCCACAGATGCAGCCAGCCGTTGTCGACCAGCTGGCGCACCACGGCGTGCTTGTCGAGCACGCGTTCGATGGCGCCCGCCGGCGCGTCGATCGCCACGGTCAGGCGCACCGGCTCGTGCACCCAGCGCTCGCCGTCGTGCAGCGACTGCCGCGACAGGCCGATGCGCAGATCGCCGCCATTGCCCTCGAACACGCCGATGCGCCCGCCGACCACGTTGTGCAGCAGCTTGTTGCCGCTGCCGAAGTGCGCGGGCGCGCAGGTCGAGGCGTGGTACTGCCAGTTGATCCAGTGCGTCACCAGCATCGGCGCGGTCATCAGCAGTTCGAGCAGGCTGCCGTCGGCATCGCGCGCGCTGTCGTAGTCGTGCAGGAAGGTGCGCCCCTTCAGTACCGCCGACTCGCTGCGCGCACGCGGCGCGATGATGAAGGCGGCGTTGCCGGCCAGGCCCCACTCCGGCCGCGTCTGCGCACCGTCGTTGGCACGGCGGCGCAGCTGTGACAGCAGCGCACCATGGCCGGCGCGCGGGTCCAGACCCAGGCCCGCGGCGCGTTCGCGTCTGACCTGGTCGCCCGCGTGCGCGAACACCGGTTCCAGACGCGCCCAGCGGGCGCGCGCCTCGGCCGGCAGCAGGTCGAGATCGAAACCTTCGATCTCGTCGGTCGTCGTGTTGTGCAGCCCGGCAACGAAAACCGTCACCGCGGGGATGTTGATGCCGCGCTGCGCCAGCGCCACACGCACGCCGGCGTCGTTGAGCAGCCGCGCCAGCGCGCGGGCATTCACCTCGCCGGTCTGTCCGCAGCAGGCACCACAGTCGAGCGCGGCCGCATGCGCGTTGTTGGCGCTCTGGCTGCCGTGACCGATCAGCAGCACCAGCGGCGCCAGTTCACGCTCCAGCCCCATCGCCCGCAGCACGCGCTCGGCCAGCGACACCCGCGCGTCGAGGTCCAGCCCGTCCAGGGTCGGGCGGCACAGTGCGCGATAGCGCGACGGCAGGCCGTCGAGATCGTCGCGCGCACGCGCCTCGCGCGACGGATGCAGCCAGCGCGCCAGCTTGCCGACGTAGCCGACACCGGCCGCCTCGACGAAGGAGAAGGCCGCGCCCGGCCAGCGGCTGGCCGAACGCCACGAACGCCGACCGGCGAACTGGCGCTGTCGTGCGGACGCCGCCTCGGCGTCGAGCGGGGTATCGGTGTTGCCATTGTCGATGCGGTCGGTCACCTCGATCGCCGGGGCCAGCAGGCCGGGCAGCTGCGGACGGCGGGCGCCGGTGGCGAAGGGCGTGTAAGCGATGGGCAGGCCGAAGAAGCCGGCAAAGCCGAGCGTGCGCATGGCCGGCCAGACCGCCTCCAGTGCCCGGCGCATCGGTTCGCTGCGCACGTCGATGCAGAAGGCCGCCTGCACTTCCGGCCGCATCGCCGGTGCGTCGAGTACCTGCGGGCTGCTGGCGCTGGCCAGTCGCAGCGCAAGATCCCGCTGGTAGGCGGCATCGAGCGCCGACTGCCAGATCTCGTCGATGCGCAGCATGTCCTCGGCGCGGGCGAGCGTCGCCGGCGCCTCGGACCAGGCCGCCTGTACCGCGGCAAAGGAGCGCTCCGCCGTCCGGTCGCAGCGGCCTTCGAGCAGCAGCGCACCCCAGGCCAGCCGGATGGCCAGCAGATCGCGCAGATGCGGGTCCTGCTCGCCGCGCTGCGCGGCTTCCCAGCCGAGGTAGGCGCACCACGACGCCCAGCCATTCACCGTCAGCAGCACCGCTTCGAGGTAATCGGCCCACGCCTGCTCCGGCAGGCCCAGACGCTGCAGCACCCAGCGCTCGGCCTCGGCGCGGTCGGCCGGCAGCGCGTGCAGCCGCCGGCTCAGGTCGGGCAGACCCATCAGCACGCCGATGCCGTGGTCGTGGCTCAACGTGTCGCGCCAGAAGGCGTACAGCCCGCCGCCGCGCTCCGGCTGCCAGTCGGCCTGATGTTCGTCGAAGTAGGCGGCACAGGTCTGGCTGACCTGATGGGTGATGGCCTGACGCCACGACAGTCGCTGGTGGCGCGCCGGGTCGTCGTCGAGCACATCGATCAGCAGCGGCAGCCGGGGCAGTTCGGGTGCCCGATCGAGGGCGGCAACGCAGGCGACAGGGTCCAGACCGTCCGTCGTACCCGGCGGCAGCGACGCCAGCGCGGCGGTCAGATCGGCCGCCGTGATGCGACCGCTGTGCCAGGCCTCGCGCAGGTAGTCGCGCGCCGGGAACACCGGTATCCCGGCCAGCACCGCCATCCGTGCGGCGACGGTGCGCACGCCTTGGCCGATGCGCGACCAGTGCGGATTGACGGCGATCGCCCGGTCCAGCGGCCAGGCAGGCGCGATCGCCGCGCAGGCGGCGGAACAGGCAGCATCGATACGGCGCTGCAACAGGTCGTCGTGCGGTGCTTCGGCCGGCGCGACGATGAGGTCGCTGGACGGCTGTGCGCGGATGGCGTCAGAGGGCGTGATCTGCATCATCTTCTCCAGGCGATCGAATCAGGACTGCGCGGGGGCGAGGTCGGCGTCGCCGGTGCGGCCGGAGGCGACCGGCGGAATCCAGCGGGCCGGCCACAGCTTCAGCGCGAGGCGGGTGTAGAACTCATCGACGTAGAAACCGGCGTAGCTCAGGCGTCGCCACGAGGACAACCACTGCGGCCGGGTCTGCAGCACCACCATCCAGCCGTACAGCAGCGTCATGCCGGCCAGCGTGACGAGGCCGGCGACCTCGTCGGGCCGGTCGTTGAGGCCGAGCGGCAGGCGGTGCGCGACACCGGCGGCCAGCGTCAGCCCGAGCACGGCAACGAGGCCGACGACGCCCTGCCAGAGCGCGCCGGACGTGCGCGCTGCGGCGAGCGGCAGCCACAGCAGCGGCGCCCAGGCCAGAGCCAGCATCAGCGTCCACCACTGCGGCCAGTGCGCGCCCACCAGCGATGCCGTTGCCAGCACAGCGGCCGCAGTCAGCAGCGGTGCCAGCAGCAGGCTGGGCAGCGCCGCGCGCTGCTCGCCCAGCATCATGCGCAGCCGCGTATCGCGCACGACACCGGAGGCAGCGAGGAAGGCGTGCGCCTTGTAGAGCGAGTGGCCGATCAGGTGCAGCGCGGCGAACATGTAGAGGCCGAGACCGCACTCGAGCACCATGAAACCCATCTGCGCCACCGTGGACCAGGCCAGCCTCACCTTGATGCTCACCCGCGTCAGCATGACCATGCCGGCCAGCAGCGCGGTGGCCAGACCGGCGATCACCAGCAGCCAGCGCGCGGCCGGCACTGCGTCGAGCAGCGGCGAGAAGCGGATCAGCACGACGCCGCCCAGATTGACGACGCCGGCGTGCAGCAGGGCCGACACCGGGGTCGGCGCCTCCATCACCTGGATGATCCAGCCGTGTGCAGGCAGCAGAGCGGTGCGCAGGATGACCGCGATGGCGACGCACAGCGCGCTCGCCTGCAGCGCCGGAGACGCGCCGTGCGCGTCCAGATGGCGCCACAGCTCCGACAGCGAACCGCTGCCGACCTCGTTCCAGGCCAGCGCCGCGCCGGCGATCAGCAGGACATCGGCGAGGCGGTCTGCGAGATTCTTCTTGTGCGCCGCCAGCAGCGCGAACGGGCGGTCACCGTAGAAGCACAGCAGTCGCTGCAGCGCGATGCCGACCAGGGCCCAGGCAGCGATCAGCAGAACCCAGTGGTCGGCGATCAGCATCAGATGCACTGCCACCAGCACGCCCGACAGCGCCGCCACGTAGCGGCGCTGCCCTGCTTCGCCCTGCAGGTAGCGAGACGAGAACACGCCGATGACGGTACCCACCGCCTGCACCAGAATGGCCATCGCCGCGGTGAAGGGGCCGAGCGCAATCCAGCCGTCGAGGCGCGGACCGGGCAGGTCGGCTGCCAGCCACAGCAGCAGCGGCGTGGTGAGCGCTAGCAGCAGCGCGAGCACGGACAGCTGCGTGAAGCGGCGCCACAACTGCGCGTCGTCGTGACCGCGCAGCCGGCTCAGCAAGATCGGCAGCGACATCAGCAGGGCGGGCAGCAGAGCGACTGCCCCCGACTTCAGACTGTATGGATCCATTCCACATCTCCTCGATAGCACTGGCATCGATGATGTGGCGCAGCAACCGTTCTGTAAAATACAATGAAAAGAATATTTCGTTCTTTTTTAGAGAACCATGAATCTCGAACAGCTCAACTTCCATCACCTGCTCTACTTCTGGCGCGTCGCCCGGACCGGCCACCTGACGCGCGCGGCACAGGAACTGCACGTGTCGCAGTCGGCACTGTCGGCGCAGATCCGGCAGCTCGAAGAGCGCCTCGGCGAGCCGCTTTTCGAGCGCAGCGGACGCAGTCTGATACTGACCCACACCGGGCAGATGGTGACGTCCTACGCCGAGGACATCTTCGGATTGGGGCAGGAAATGCTGGGCCGGCTGCAGGGCCGCGCCGACGGGATGATCCGGCTCCGGGTGGGCAGCGTCGCCACGCTGTCACGCAATTACCAGGAGAACTGGATACGACCGCTGCTGACCGATCCGACGGTCGTGCTGACACTGGAGTCCGGCCAGATCGACGGACTGGTCGACCGGCTGATCACGCATCAGCTCGACGTCGTACTGGCCAACGAGGCGGTCGCCGCCGACGCGAACCGCCCGCTCCGCTGCCGCTTTCTTGGCAGCCAGGAAATCTGTCTGGTCGGCCCGGCCGCCCGCGGCCAGACCAAGGCGATGCGCCTGCCGGAGGATCTCGATGGCGTCGACGTCGCACTGCCCGGCCCGCGCCACGCGCTGCGCGCCCAGTTCGACGCGCTGTGCATGTCGGCCGGCGTCCGGCCCCGCCTGCGCGCCGAGGTCGACGACATGGCCATGCTGCGCCTGATCGCCCGCGACAGCGGCTGGCTCACCGTGCTGCCCGAGGTGGTGGTGCAGGACGAACTGCGTACCGGCGCCCTGGTGATGCTGGGCCGCTCGGCCGAACTGCGCGAGCACTTCTACGCCATCACGACCGCCCACCGTCACCGCATCGAGCGACTCGAAAGCCTGCTGGCGGGGTCCAGTCCGTCGCCCGAGCGACCGGCAGGCGGCAGATGACGCGAGGCGCGCGGCCATCCATTACCATCCTGTTGCAACTGCAACACGCCGCAACGGCTGTCGCAAAGACGATTGACACGCCGGCGCGATGATCCGCAATGCACCGTAACGTCTCGCGGTGCCGGAAAGGTGATTGATCATGAATTCGCAGAGGGCGGCTACCGCCGCACTGGCGCTCGGACTGCTCGCGACCAGCAACGCATGGGCGGACCGCGGCCACCACCACGGCCATCGTCACGGACGCTCCCACGTCGACATCGGCATCGGCTTCGTCTTCGGGTCGGGCCATTACCGTCCGTGGTACGGGCCATCCCCCTTCTATTACCCCCCACCCTACTACTACGGGCCTGCCTACTATCCGCCGGTGGTGATCGAGCGCGCACCGCCGGTATACGTCGAACGCGATCCGCAGCCGGTCGCACCGGCGCCGTCGATGTCGCCGCCCCCACCGCCGCCGAGCACCTGGTACTACTGCGCTTCGGCCGACGGCTACTACCCCTACGTCACGGCGTGCCCGGAAGGCTGGCAGAGCGTCGCGGCACAGCCGCCGCGATGAGGCACGAGCGATGACCCCTTTCCACAGGACTGCATTCGCCGCGCTGACGCTGGCGCTGCTGGCCGGCTGCGCAACCACGCCCAGCGGCCCGAGCGTGATGGCGCTGCCGGGCAGTGGCAAGAGCTTCGACCAGTTCCGTCACGACGATGCACTGTGTCGTGAATACGCGCGCGAACAGACCGGCGGCACCGATGCCAACGAAGCCGCCCGCGACGCGGGCGTGCGCAGCGCAGCCGTCGGTACCGCGGTCGGCGCCGCTGCCGGTGCGCTCATCGGAGGCCGTGAAGGTGCCGGCGTCGGCGCCGGTACCGGACTGCTGATGGGCGGCGCCATCGGCAGCGAGACAGCACAGAGTTCCGCCCGCGGCACGCAGCGCAGCTACGACCAGGCCTACATCCAGTGCATGTACGCGAAGGGGCAGCGCGTGCCGACCGATGCCCGCTTCACCGACCGCAGCACGGCCAGCCCGGCACCCGCTCCGGCGCTGCCCGGACGGGCGCACGCGCCCTATCCGCCGCCGCCGCCGGGGCATCAGCCACCCGCTGCATCGACACCGCCCGCCGCCGCGCAGTCCGGGCGCGGCAACTGGTACTACTGCCCGTCGGCACGCGAGTACTACCCCTATGTCAGAACCTGCCGGGAAGGATGGCAGGTGGTGGAGGCCAGTCCGCCGGCGCCGGCTCGCTGAGGGGGTTCAGGCGGCAGGACGCCAGGTGCCCGCGACAAAGAAAAAGGCCGGCTGAAAGCCGGCCTTTTCACTGCGCGCGGAGGAACTCAGCGACGGCGTGCGGCAAGACCAACCAGCGCCAGACCCGCCAGCATCAGTGCATAGGCTTCCGGCTCGGGCACGACGGCCACGCCGCTGAAGCTCATTTCCGACACCGAGTAGGCACTGTCGCCGCCCATCGCGTAGATGCGCGCGTAGCGGGCAGCCACCGACGGGAAGTCGATGGTGGCCTGGTATTCGGCGTTGCCGGCAACGCTGGAAATGATTTCGCTGCCGAAATTGGATTGGCCTTCGAAAGCGAGATTGGTGAACAGCGTGTTCCAGTTCAGGCCGTCGGTCGACACCTGCACCTGGTAGAAGTCATTGTGATCGACGCCGAGCAGCACGTCGGTCAGCGTGTAGAGCTGGCCGAAATCGAGCGTGAAAGTGGCGCCGGATGCGCCTTCCTGACCCGACCAGGATACGGCGGCAACGGTGTAGAGCGTCAGTTCGGGCGCCACGTAACCATCGGCGAGGATGGACAGGTCGACGCCGTCGATCGAGTAGCTACCGGTGGCAGAGGCGTTGGTCGGGGTGATCGGGGCGGCGGCCCAGGCGGACGATGCGGCCAGCAGGGAGGCGGCGACAAGCAGGGACTTCATCGGGGTGTCCTTATCGGTGAATTGCGTCCGCCACCTTAAAGCAAGACATGCACCAAGCGAACAAGCCGTTGATTCAAATCGGGTTCACCACACATACGGCCGCCTGATGTCAAAACCGCCGACATCGGTGGCGCTCAGCCCATGGCGGGTTCGGGCGGCCGCACCAGCATCGCCACCGCCTGGGCTGCGATGCCTTCGCCGCGACCGGTGTAGCCCAGCTTTTCCGAGGTCTTGCCCTTCACGTTCACCGCATGCGGTGGAATGCCGCAGTCGGCCGCGATATTGGCCACCATCTGCGCAGCGTGCGGCGTGATCTTCGGGCGCTCGCAGATGACGGTGGCGTCGATGTTGCCGATCAGCCAGCCGGTGCCCTGCACCTTCTTCACCGCCTCGCGCAGCAGCACCCGACTGTCGGCGCCGGCGTAGGCGGCATCGGTGTCCGGAAACAGGCGGCCGATGTCGCCCAGACCAGCGGCACCGAGCAGCGCGTCGGTGATGGCGTGCAGCAGCACGTCGGCGTCGGAGTGACCGAGCAGGCCCTTTTCGTGCGGAATGTCGACGCCGCCGATGATGCACCGGCGGCCCTCGACCAGCTTGTGCACGTCGAAGCCCTGGCCGATGCGGAAAGGCAGCGGCGATGCGCCGAGCAGCGGATTCATGCGACGTTCCCCCGTGTCTGCAGGATCAGTTCGGCCAGCTTGATGTCTTCCGGCCAGGTCACTTTCAGATTGGCCGCGCCAGCGGCAACCAGACGCGGCTTGAGGCCGACGGCTTCGATGGCCGACGCTTCGTCGGTCACGTCGGTGCAGCGGTCGAGCGCGTCGTGCAACGTGGCGAGGCGGAACATCTGCGGCGTCTGCGCCTGCCACATGGCGTCGCGCGGCACCGTCGCCTCGACGCGGTCAGTGGCGTCGGCACGCTTCAGCGTGTCGGCCACCTTCTGCGCCAGCAGGCCGCCGACCGGGTCGTCGGCCAGCGTGTCAATCAGCGTATCGAGCATGTCGGCGGACAGACAGGGGCGCGCCGCGTCATGCACCAGCACCCAGTCGTCCGGCCGCGCCCAGCCGGCGATTTCCCACAGGCCGTTGCGCACCGACACGGCGCGGCTCGGCCCGCCGCAATGCACCGGCATCAGCTTGGGACCGAGCGCCGACCAGTCGAAGCCCTGCCAGTAAAGATCCTCCGGCGCCAGCACGACCACCACGCGGTCGATGCGCGGATGAGCGCACAGCGTGGCCAGCGCGTGACGGATCAGCGGCTGGCCGGCCAGCGGCAGATACTGCTTCGGCATCTGCGCGCCGAAGCGGCTGCCGCTGCCGGCGGCCGGGACCAGGGCGATGTGGCGCGGCATGGCGAAATCAGGCCTGCAACCAGCGTGTGAGATCGCGCTTCATGTCTTCGACCGACTCCAGCCCGATGGCCAGCCGGATCAGGCTGTCGCGGATGCCCGAGGCGTCGCGCGCTTCCTGCGAAATGCGGCCGTGCGTGGTCGTCGCCGGGTGGGTGATGGTGGTCTTGGTGTCGCCGAGGTTGGCGGTGATGGACAGCATGCGGGTAGCGTCGATCAGCTTCCACGCCTCTTCGCGGCCGCCCTTCACTTCGAAAGCCACCACCGCACCGCCGGTCTTCTGCTGGCGCATCGCGATCTCATGCTGCGGGTGCGACGGCAGGCCCGGATAGAACACGCGTGCCACCCAGGGCTGCGCCTCCAGCCAGCGCGCCAGTTCGAGCGCGTTGGCCGACTGCGCCTGCATCCGGATGGACAGCGTTTCCAGCCCCTTCAGGATGACCCAGGCGTTGAACGGCGACAGCGTCGGGCCGGCGGTGCGCAGGAAACGCAGCACCTCGTCCATCTCCGCCTTGCGCCCGCACACCGCGCCGCCGAGCACGCGGCCCTGGCCATCGAGGTATTTGGTCGCCGAGTGGATGACGATGTCGGCACCCAGTTCGATCGGCTTCTGCAGCGCCGGCGAACAGAAACAGTTGTCGACCGCCAGCAGCGCACCGGCCGCGTGCGCAACCTCGGCCACCGCAGCGATGTCGATCACTTCGGTCAGCGGGTTGGATGGCGTCTCGATGAAGAACAGTTTCGTGTTCGGCTGCACCGCGGCGCGGTAGGCCGCGATATTCGTCGCCTCGACCAGTGTGGTGCTGACGCCGAACTTCTCGAAATAGGTCGCGAACAGCTGCTGGGTCGACCCGAAGATGCCACGCGAGGCGATGATGTGGTCGCCGCTTTTAAGCAGCGCCATCAGCGTCGACAGGATGGCCGACATGCCCGAACTGGTGGCGATGCAGGCTTCGGCGCCTTCCAGCGCGGCCAGGCGGTCCTGGAACATCGTGACCGTCGGGTTGGTGAAGCGGGCGTAGACATTGCCCGGCGCATTGCCGGAAAAGCGGGCGGCGGCCTCGGCCGCCGTGTCGAACACGAAGCTCGAGGTCAGGAACAGGGCTTCGCCGTGTTCGCCGAACTGGCTGCGCTCGATGCCGGCGCGCACGGCGACGGTTTCGGGGTCGTACTGCGCCGGATCGAAGGGCGCGCGGTCTGTGCTGCTCATGATGTGCTCCATCCGGCCTCGCGGCCGGTCATGCGGAAGTTCGAGAACAAAGCGCGAGGCGGGAAAGGCATACGCAAAAACAAAAAACCCGTTCCGCCTCGGAGGCAAAACGGGTTTCCGCAGATACGTTCGTTTCGCCGCTTTAGCCGTATTTGTCCGGGGCCGCCCTCTTTCGACGACGGCCCCGCGCGCCCGCAAGCTGGATTCAAATCGGCGCGTAGTCGGGACATTAGCGCCCGGCCGCTGCAGACGTCAAGCGCCTGCAGCCATCAGGCGTTCTCTTCGGATGCCACCAGGTTCAGGTCGAGCTGGCCGCCGTCCTCGTCCGTCTGCTTGGGCGCGCCCTTGCGCTGGTTCTCGACACCGTCGAGATAGGCCGCGGTGACGTCGCCGGTGATGTAGCAGCCGTCGAAGCAGGAGGTTTCGAACTGGTCGATCGACGGGTTGCAGGCGGTGATCGAGGCCTTGAGCATGTCCAGCGTCTGGTAGATCAGTTCGTCGGCGCCGATGGCTTCACGGATTTCGTCGTCGGTGCGGTTCGAGGCGATCAGTTCATCGCGGGTCGGCATGTCGATGCCGTAGACGTTGGCGAACCGCACCGGGGGCGCCGCAGACGCGAAGTACACCTTGCGTGCGCCGGCTTCGCGCGCCATCAGCACGATTTCCTGGCTGGTGGTGCCGCGCACGATGGAGTCATCGACCAGCAGCACGTTCTTGCCTTTGAATTCCTGGGTGATCGCGTTGAGCTTCTGGCGCACCGACTTACGACGCACCGCCTGCCCCGGCATGATGAAGGTGCGGCCGATATAGCGGTTCTTCACGAAACCTTCGCGGTAGGGCACGTTCAGCACGCGCGCCAGTTCCATCGCCGACGGGCGGCTGGAGTCGGGAATCGGGATGACTGCGTCGATCTGCAGGTCGGCGTGATCACGCTGGATCTTCTGCGCCAGGAACTCACCCATCTTGACCCGCGACTCGTATACCGACACGCCGTCCATCAGCGAATCGGGGCGGGCCAGATAGACGTACTCGAACAGACAGGGCGCGTAGTTCGGGCGCTCGGCGCACTGTTGCGTCTTGATCGTGCCTTCCGGCGAAATGAGCACCGCCTCGCCCGGCGCGATGTCGCGCAGCAGCTTGAAGCCCAGCGTGTCGAGGGCGACGCTTTCCGAGGCCACCAGCCACTCCGTGCCGTTGGCAGTTTCATGGTTGCCGATCACCAGCGGACGGATGCCGTAGGGGTCGCGGAAAGCCAGCAGGCCGAAACCGGCAATCATCGCCACAACGGCGTAGGCACCGCGGCAGCGGCGGTGCACGCCGGCCACGGCGCGGAAGATGGTTTCGTGGTCGAAGGTCGGGCGCTCACGCAGCGCCTGCATCATCTCGTGCGCCAGCACATTGAGCAGCACTTCGGAATCGCTGGTGGTGTTGATGTGCCGCAGGTCGGTGCGGAACATGTCCAGCTTGAGCTCTTCCGAATTGGTCAGGTTGCCGTTGTGCGCCAGCATGATGCCGAACGGCGAATTCACGTAAAAGGGCTGCGCCTCGGCCGCGTTGTAGGCGGAGCCGGCGGTCGGGTAGCGCACATGGGCGATGCCCCAGTTGCCCTGCAGATTGCGCATGTTGCGCGTGCGGAACGCGTCGCGCACCAGGCCCGAGCCCTTGTGCATGTGGAACTTTGGCCCCTGCGCGGTGGCGATGCCCGCCGCGTCCTGGCCTCGGTGCTGCAGCACGAGCAGACCGTCGTACAGCAGCTGGTTAACGGGAGAGGTGGCAACGACGCCGAGTATTCCGCACATGATGGTCAGGCCTTAAAACGAATCTTTTTCGCCACGGATTCCGGCAGCCAGGGCTTCAACGCGATGGCCGCCGTCTCGAGCGGTGGCGTCAGCGCAGCCGACTTCCACCACGGCTGCTCCGGTGCCGGGGTGTAGGCCGCGCCGACGACGAGGAGCATCAGTATAAGTCCCGCGCGCGCCAGCCCGAACAACCCGCCCAGCACACGGTCCGGAATGTCCAGACCGGTGGCATGGATGAGCGAGCGCATGAGCCAGCGCAGCACGCCGCACAGCAGCAGTACAGCAATGAAGGTGAGGGCGAAACCGGCCACTGCAAGCAGGCCGGGGTCGGAAATGAGGCCGGTCAGCCACTGGGCGACGTCGCCGCCGAACTGACGGGCGGCGATGAAGGCGAGCACCCAGGCCGCCAGCGCGATCACTTCGCTTACCAGTCCGCGCATCAGCCCGATCGCCGTGGAGAAGACCACGATGCCGATCAGGCCGTAATCCAGAATCGTCATGAACGCGGCGCGATCATCGACCGCATGCCGGCCGCTTCGAGCTTGCGCTGCGCCGCCTCGGCAGCGGTGCGACTGGAGAAGGGACCGACCTTGACGCGGGTACGCGTCTGGCCGTCGGCCAGTTTCACGTCTTCGGTAAAACTGGCGAAGCCCAGTTCCTTGGCACGCGAGCGCAGCTTGGCCACATTGGCGGCGTCACTGAACACACCGAGCTGCAGCGCGAAGGACGTGCTCTGGCCGTCAAGCAAGGCGGCCGCGCGGGCGGCTTCGGTCGGCGTCGGTTCGGGCTTCGCCGCCGGTTTGACCGGCTCCGGCTTCGCTTCCGGTTTGGGCGCGGGCTTCGCGGGTTCGGCCGGCGGCGGCTTCGGCGCTTCGGGCTTCACCAACGGCGCCGGTTTGGGCGCCTCGTTCCGGCTGGCAGGCAGCGGCTCGGAATCGGGCGGTGCCGGCGGCGGGGCCGGTTCGGCCGAATCGGCATCGGGCTGTGCATCGCGCGCCGGCGACGCCAGCGGTGGTGCAGCGTCGCGCGGCGGAATGCGGACCGCGATGTCCTGCGCCGGCGGGCGCGGCTCGTGGTCCATCACGATGGGCAGCACGATGGCTGCGGTCAGCGCCAGCGCGATCGCGCCAAGAAGACGGCGGCGCGCACGCTTGCGAAGATCGGTCTGCAGATCTGAATCGGTGGAAGCCACTTCGGGGCGAGTCCTGCGGGTGGGGATCAGCCCTTGGCGGGCGGTGTGGCGGCGTCCGGCAGCGGCGGCCGCGGCGACTGCGCGTACTCGCGCATCACTTCGGCCACGGTCAGGAAGGATCCGAAAACCACGATTCTATCATCGCCCCCCACGCGCTCCCGGGTCGCCTGCCAGGCCTCGACCGGCGACGCAAAGCAAGCGACCGAGCCGGCGATGCCGCGTTCCGTGATCATCGCGGCGATGTCCGAGGCCGGCGTACCGCGCGGGCCGCCCAGATCGCACAGCATCCAGTGGTCGATGCGCCCCTTCAGGCGGTCGAGCACACCTCCGATGTCCTTGTCGCGCAACATGCCGAGAACCGCCCAGGTTTCCGGATAGAAGCCCATGCTCGAGAGGTTCTCGTTCAGCACCGACGCGGCGTGCGGGTTGTGCGCAACGTCGAAGATGACCGCCGGCCGTCCGGGCATGACCTGGAAGCGACCGGGCAGTTCGACGGTCGCCAGGCCGAGGCGGATGTCGCCGACGGTGACCGGCAGCCGGTCCGACATCGAATCGAGCGCAGTGATGACGGCAGACGCGTTCAGCAACTGGTTGGCACCGCGCAGCGCCGGATAGCCCAGACCGCCGCGCTTGACCAGGCGGTCGGGGTCGCGTCGCCAGTAGCCCCATTGCTGACGATCACCGCCAAAACCGAAGTCACGGCCGGAAATCTTCAGCACGGCGCCGATGGATTCGGCGTAGTCGATCACGGTCTGCGGCGGCACCGGGTCGCCGACGATGGCCGGGCGACCGGCGCGGAAGATGCCCGCCTTTTCGCGGCCGATCAGTTCGCGCGTATCGCCGAGGTATTCCATGTGATCCAGGTCGACGCTGGTGACGATGGCACAGTCGGCGTCGAAGGCATTCACCGCGTCCAGTCGGCCGCCGAGGCCGACTTCCATCACGATGACGTCGAGATTGGCGCGCTCGAACACCTGCCAGGCGCCCAGCGTGCCGAACTCGAAATAGGTCAGCGCGATGTCGCCACGCGCCTGCTCGACTTCAGCAAAGCCCTGGCACAGCGCTTCGTCACTGGCCGGCTCGCCGTTGATGCGCACGCGCTCGTTGTAGGCGAGCAGGTGCGGCGAGGTATAGGTGCCGACGCGGTAACCAGCGCAACGCAGGATGCGCTCCAGCATGGCGCAGGTAGAACCTTTGCCGTTGGTGCCGCCGACGATGAACACCGGCACCGTCTGCACCACGCCGAGCGCCTTCTTGACGCTGAGCACGCGATCCAGTCCGAGCTGGATCACCTTCGGGTGCAGGCTTTCGAGATGCTGCAGCCACTCGGGCAGGGTCGAATACATGAATGGGCTGGGCAGGCCGAAATCTGGGCGGACGCGGATATTAGGCGAAGCCGGCTCAGCTCGCCAGCGCCGGCATGCGCTGCAGCGCAGCCAGCAGCCCGGCGATGCGGTCCGGCATCTCGCGACGGTCGACGATCATGTCGACGGCGCCCTTCTCCAGCAGAAACTCGGCGCGCTGGAAACCTTCCGGCAGCTTCTCGCGCACCGTCTGCTCGATCACGCGCGGACCGGCGAAGCCGATCAGCGCGCCCGGCTCGGCGATCACCACGTCGCCCATGAAGGCGAAGCTGGCGGACACACCGCCCATGGTCGGATCGGTCAGCACGGAAATGAAAGGCAGGCGGTTCTGCGACAGTTGGGTCAGCGCGGCCGTGGTCTTGGCCATCTGCATCAGCGAGAACAGGCCTTCCTGCATCCGCGCGCCGCCGCTGGCTGCGATGCAGATGAAGGGCAGACGCTGCTCGACCGCCAGCCGCACGCCGCGCACGAAGCGCTCGCCGACGACTGAACCCATCGAGCCGCCGAGGAATTCAAATTCGAAACACGCCACGACCACCGGTACCGTCTTGATCGCGCCCTGCATGACGACCAGCGCGTCACCTTCACCGGTGTCGTCGGCCGCAGCATTGAGGCGGTCGGCGTAGCGCTTGCTGTCGCGGAACTTGAGCGGATCGACCGGCATGACTTCGTTGCCGATCTCGAACCGTCCTTCACGATCGAGCAGGCCGTCGAGGCGCGCCCGCGCGCGCATGCGCGAGTGGTGATTGCACTTCGGGCAGACGTTCTGGTTGGCCGCCAGGTCGGCGGTGTAGAGCACTGCCTCACAGGCCGGGCATTTCGACCACAGGCCCTCCGGCACCGACTTGCGGCCGGCCGCCTCGCTGCGGTTGATCTTCGGGGGAAGAAGTTTCTGCAACCAGCTCATGCCGTGACCTCCTGGCTGTCCATCGCCTGACGGATGCTGCCGACCAGCGCCTTGACGCGCGGCAGCACCTGGTCCGCCGGGCTGCCTTCGATTTCTTCGATGATGCGACTGCCGATGACGACACCGTCGGCCACGGCGGACAGGGCCTTCGCCGACGCACCGTCACGGATGCCGAAGCCGACGCCAACCGGCATGCCGACCGACTTGCGGATGGCCGGGATGCGCTTCGCCACCTCGCTCACGTCGATATGGCCGGCGCCGGTCACGCCCTTCAGCGACACGTAATAGATGTAGCCGCTGCCGATCTCGCCGACCGCCTGGATGCGCTTCTCGGTCGAGGTCGGCGCAACCAGGAAGATCACGTCCAGACCCAGCGCACGTATCTTGGCGGCAAAGTCATGCGATTCCTCCGGCGGATAGTCGACCACCAGCACGCCGTCGGCACCTGCTTTCGCAGCCGCCTCGGCAAAGGCATCCACACCCATCGCCTCGATCGGGTTCGCATAACCCATCAGCACCACCGGTGTGCGCGTGTCGGTGGTGCGGAACTCCGCCACCGCCGCGATCACGTTGCGCAGCGACACCTTCTTGAGCAGTGCGCGCTCGGAAGAGCGCTGGATGGTCGGGCCGTCGGCCATCGGGTCGGAAAACGGCACGCCGAGCTCGATGATGTCGGCGCCGGCATCGACCAGCGTGTGCATCAGCGGCACGGTCAGAGAAAGATCGGGATCACCCGCGGTGATGAAGGGAATCAGCGCCTTGCGGCCGGCCGATTCGAGTGAGGACAGGGTGGAAGCGATTCGGGACATGTATTGAAACCGCCGGCCGGACCGCTTGCGCGCCCCGACCGGCAACAGGTTGATCGGGAACGCGTCAGAACTTGATGCCGGATTTCTCGGCCACGGTGTGCATGTCCTTGTCGCCGCGACCGGACAGGTTCACCAGGATGGCTGCGTCCTTCGGCATCGTGGCCGCCAGCTTCATCGCGTAGGCGATCGCGTGCGACGACTCCAGCGCCGGAATGATGCCTTCGGTGCGGCACATGCGGTGGAAGGCTTCAAGTGCCTCGTCGTCGTTGATCGTCACGTACTCGGCGCGGCTGGTGTCCTTCAGCCATGCGTGCTCGGGGCCCACACCGGGGTAATCCAGACCGGCCGACACCGAGTGCGTTTCGATGATCTGGCCGTTCTCGTCCTGCAGCAGATAGGTACGGTTGCCGTGCAGCACGCCCGGACGACCGGCGGTGAGCGAGGCCGAGTGCTGGCCGCTGGCCAGACCGTGGCCGCCCGCCTCGACGCCGATCAGGCGCACGTCCGGGTAGGGAATGTAGGGATAGAAGATGCCCATCGCGTTGGAGCCGCCGCCGACGCAGGCGACCACGGCGTCCGGCTGACGCTGGATCATTTCCGGCATCTGCCACAGGCACTCTTCGCCGATGATCTTCTGGAAGTCGCGCACCATCATCGGGTAGGGATGCGGACCGGCGACCGTGCCGATGATGTAGAAGGTGTTGGCGACATTGGTGACCCAGTCGCGCATCGCCTCGTTCAGCGCGTCCTTCAGCGTCTTCGAGCCGCATTCAACCGGCACCACGGTGGCACCCAGCAGCTTCATGCGATACACGTTGGCGGCCTGACGCTTCACGTCCTCGCTGCCCATGTAGACAACGCACTCCATGCCCAGGCGGGCGGCGATGGTCGCGGTGGCAACGCCGTGCTGACCGGCGCCGGTTTCGGCGATCACGCGCGGCTTGCCCATGTGCTTGGCCACCATGGCCTGGCCGATCACGTTGTTGATCTTGTGCGCGCCGGTGTGGTTCAGGTCTTCGCGCTTGAGGTAGATCTGCGCGCCGCCGCAGTGGTCGGACAGGCGTCGGGCGTGATAGACCGGGCTCGGGCGTCCGACGTAGTGCTTCAGTTCGTATTCGTACTCGGCGCGGAAGGCCGGATCGTCC
The DNA here is from genome assembly GCF_000527135.1 of Methyloversatilis discipulorum. Taxonomy (NCBI): domain Bacteria; kingdom Pseudomonadati; phylum Pseudomonadota; class Betaproteobacteria; order Nitrosomonadales; family Sterolibacteriaceae; genus Methyloversatilis; species Methyloversatilis discipulorum. Next base: position 4,266,041 of record NZ_AZUP01000001.1, on the reverse strand, counting down.
TTCAGCTTGTCGTACTCGACACGCAGTTCGTCGAGCGCGGCGATCAGGGTTTCGGCGACGAACACGCCACCGTAAGGACCGAAATGACCCAGAGCGTCCGGATAGTTGTAGGCCGAGGCAGATACCTCAGCCGGCAGATCTTGCTTCCCCATGCTCCACTCCTGATATGAACGCCGCCACTCTGGCGACGTCCTTGATGCCCTTGGCCGATTCCACGCCACTGCTCACATCGACCGCTGCCGGCCGGATGTTGCGGACCGCCTCGGCCACGTTGTCCGGATCGAGACCACCGGACAGGATGAGCGGCATCGGCAGCGACGGCGGGATAAGACTCCAGTCGAAGCGCTTTCCCGAACCACCCCATGCTTCCGACCAGGCGTCGAGCAGCAATGCCCGCGCGCCGCGGAAACGGTCTGCGCATTCTAGCAAATCCGTTTCCGGCCTCACCCGGACCGCTTTGATCCAGGGCAGGCCGAAGCGTTCGCAGTATTCGGCACTTTCGTCACCATGGAATTGCAGCAGATCGAGTGCGGCCTCACGGGCCGCCCGCTCGACCGCGGCCGCGTCCTCATTGACGAACAGGCCGACGCGAGTGACGAAGGGCGGCACCCGGCGCGCCAGTGCGGCCGCCCGCGCGACCGTCACCGCACGCGGGCTCGGCGGGTAGAGCACGAAGCCGACGGCGTCCACGCCGAGTGCCAGCGCACCGTCCAGATCGGCTTCGCGGGTGAAACCGCACACCTTGATGCGAGTCCTGCGCACGTTGATTTCCCGTTGATTCAGTCAGACGGGCCGACCGGCGGCAGGCGGAAGAGGCCCTCTGCCGGCAGACCCCAGTGCGCATCGTAGCCGACACCGACCAGATAGAGGCCGGCGGCGGCAAAGGTTGGCGCGGCCAGCCGGCGGTCGCGCTGCGCCAGCAGCGAGGCCATCCAGTCCGGTTCGCGCCGGGCACAGCCGATCTCCACCAGCGCACCGACGATGTTGCGCACCATGTGGTGAAGGAAGGCATTGGCGCTCAGATCGAAGGTGATCCAGTCACCGCGGCGCCGGATATCGAGTGCCGTCATCGTGCGCACCGGGCTCTTCGCCTGGCACTCGGACGAGCGGAAGGCGGAGAAGTCGTGTTCGCCGACCAGCACGGCAGCGGCCTCAGCCATGCGCGCCGCGTCGAGCGGGCGGTGGAACCAGCCGGCCAGCGAGGCGGCGATCGCCGGCCGCACCGGGTTGTTGTAGAGGCAGTAACGGTAGCTGCGTGCATGCGCTGAAAAGCGCGCGTTGAAATCGTCGGCCACCGGCTGCGCCCAGCGCACGGCGACGCCCTTCGGCAGCAGCGCATTGCAGCCGCGCACCCAGGCCGTGTCCGGCCGCTCGACGGCGGCATCGAAATGCACGACCTGGGCCGTCGCGTGCACGCCGGTGTCGGTGCGGCCGGAGGCCTGCACGCGCACCGGGTGGGCGGCGATGGCACCGAGTGCTGCCTCCAGCGCGTCCTGCACGGTCGGCCCGACCGGCTGCGACTGCCAGCCGCGAAAGCCGGCGCCGTCGTACTCGACCCCGAGTGCAATCCTCATCGGTTCACCCCAGCTTCACCCAGGTGACACAGGCAGCGAGCGCCAGCGCAATGGCCAGCGCGTCGGCAGCACGCAGCGGCGCGCAGGGCTCGACTGGCAGTGGCGCCAGTTCGGCCTCCGGCGGACGCAGCCAGCTGCGCCAGGCGCCACGTGCCGGCGGCTGTTCCAGGTCGCGCAGCACCAGTTGCAGGCGCAGCGCGAAGGTGTCTGGCCCCGGGCGTTCACACGACAGCGGATGCAGCAGCCGGTGCATCGCACCGGCCAGTTGCGGCAGCGTCATGCGGTCGAGCAGCACGGCCACGCAGGCGGCCATCGCCGCGAGATGCAGTGCGGCATGCGCAGCGGCGCGAAGACCTTCGATGGTCGGCCCGGCGGTGAAGTCGTCGATCAGCAAACGTCCGGGCGTGCCCAGCGAAAAGGTGATGGCAATGGCGAGGAACAGCCAGCGCAGGCGACGAAGCAAGTGCAGCGCACGGCGCGGCGCGAGCAGGCTTGCCGCCAGCAGGCTGCACGCCACCCAGATCCCGTGACGGGGAGATGCGGCACCCTGCCCGGCCAGCAGCCACACCAGCCAGATGGCGAGCAGCGTGGCACCGTGCAGCGACAGGAATTTCGCCGCCGGAACGCGCAGCGGCATCGGGGGCCTTTGCATGGACACCGTCGATGAAGAGAGGGCGCCGAGCATACCGCGCCCGGCGGCGGCTGCGCATCCGCGTCAGCGGCGCCGCATGCGCATCAAACGAAAAAGCCGGCACGAGGCCGGCTTTCCGTGGCGAAAGGCCGGCGGAACGCAGGGCGTCCCGGCCCGGCCGTCCGGGTCAGGCGAGGCGGCCGAGCATGTCGTTGGCCTGCGCCTGCTGTTCGGCCGTGCCTTCGCGCACGACCTCCTGCAGCAATTCACGCGCACCTTCCTTGTCACCCATCTCTTCGTAGGCGCGCGCCAGTTCGAGCTTGGTTTCGGCTTCCTCGGCCGCGGTCTGCGGCGGCTCCTCGCCGCCCAGCATGTCTTCCGGATTGATCACCGTCGACACTGCCGACGGCGGCAGTTCGTCGGCCGGCGGCGCGGCTTCGGCCAGGGCCTTGCCGACATCGCCCACGACGTCGGTCGCGAGCGTCGAAGGATCGGCGCCGAGGTCGAGATTGATGTCCGACAGATCGATCACCGGCTCGGCAGCCTGAGCCGGAACCGGCGCATCGGCCGCGTCGAAATTGAAATCGATCAGGTTGCCGATGTCGGTGCGCTCGAGATCGACCACCGCTGCGGCGTCCTCACCTCCTTCTGCCGCCGGCTCACTGGGCAGCGACAGGTCGAGATCGAAGGCGGGTGCGTCCTGCTGGGCCAGCGTCTCGGCGGTTTCGGCGACGTTCTTCTCCAGCACCAGCGTGCTCACGTCCTCGCCTTCCGGCTTGTCGGCCGTGAAGTCGAGACCGAGATCGAAGTCCAGCGACGATTCGCCTTCGGATTCCTCGCCCGGCTTGGTCAGCGTGGTCGCCACGCCGACGGTCGGCAGCTGCGGTGCAGCCTCCGCTGGCGGCACGTCGAGATCGAAGTCGAGACCGGCATCGGCCGGCGAAGCCGGCACATCGACATCGAGATCGGTGAGCACCGGCGGCGCATCCAGCGCCACGGTTGCCAGATTTTCGTCCGGGGCATCGCCGGAAACCAGCTGGCCGATGTCGCCCGGCAGCGTCCAGGTGTCGCGCATCTTGTCGGCACCGGCGACGACCACCGTGGCGGCCATGGCCGCCTGTGCGTCGCTGTCCGGCGCGGCTTCCGGTGAACCGCCATACAGCGGATTCGTCGGATCGACCGCACGACCCATCTGCGCGGCTTTTTCCCAGTCGGCGCCCTTGCCGCCGGTCTGCGCGTACAGCTCGGTCGCCAGCGTTTCGAACTGCTTAACCGACTTGCGCTGCGCGTAGATCTCGAGCAGCTTCAGATGAATGGCGTGCCGGCTTGGCTCGCTCTTCAATGCTTCGAGCAGGATTTCCTCGGCCTGGGCGTCGCGGCCATAAGCCATGTACACGTCCGCCTCTGCCACCGGATCAACACCCTCGTCGGCGTCGATCGACGACAGCGAGGACTGGCTGAAATCGGTCTGGATCGAACTGGCACTGGTATCGACGCTCTGGCCACCACCGGTTGCACCGATGATGGAGGTCGACACCGGCACCGCTTCCATGCCGGCCGTGGTCGACGGCGGCGCCACATCGGGCGCGGGCGCCTTGGCCTTGTACTTGCGGTAGCCGAGATAGCCGAGCAGCAGCACGAGGATGCCAGCGAGGCCGGCGAGCGTACCCGGATCGGACAGCAAGCCCGGTTCCTCGATCGCCGCTTCCGGTTCTTCGTCGGTCGCCGCCGGCGGTGCGGCCGGCGCTTCCTTCGGCGCCTCGGCAGCGGGGGCCGGGGTCGGAGCAGGCTCGGCCTTCGGCGCCTCGGCAGCGGGCTTCTCGTCCGCCAGCGCGATCAGGTCGGGAACCGGCTTGTCCCCCGCCTTCTCAGCGGGCGCTTCCGGCTTCTTGCTGTCGGCGCCGGCAATCAGGTCGGGCACCGGCTTCTCTTCGGCCTTGGGTGCCGGCGCAGGAGCGGGTGCCGGCGCAGGCGCAGGCACTGCTGCAGGCGGCGTCGCCGCCTTCTGCTGCGCTTCGGCCATCGGCGTGCTCTTCAGCTCCACCATCTTCTGCAATTCACGAACGTTGCGCTCGAGGTCGGCCAGACGGCTGTTGGCGTCCTTCAGCGCACGATCCTTGGCGATCACTTCCTCTTCGAGAGCACTGATCTTGCCGGTGTCGGCAGCGGACTTCGACACTCGCACCTGATCGGAGGCGGCAGCGGCGGCCGGTGCCTTGTCTTCGACCCGCGCCTCGATCTTGCCGCCGGAACTGCGGCCACCGGCATCGGCGGCCGACGACGGGGTCGCGACGCTGCCGGCCAGGCGGGCGCGGTAGGCGGCGAAATCTGCGGTCTGGGCAGCGACGATGCTGCGCGCCTCCTGCGGCGACACGGCTTCGGCGGCCGACTGATCGGGAATGCTGAGGATGCGGCCAGCGCGCAGGCGGTTCATGTTGCCGCCGTCGAATGCGTCCGGATTGGCGCGCACCAGCGCAACCAGCATCTGGTCGAGACTAACGCCGGACGGCGCATTTTCGGTGGCGATACGGCGCAGTGTGTCGCCGCGGCGCACTTCATACGTGCCATCGGCCGCCTGTGCGCGGGTCGGTGCAACGGCCGGCGCAGCAGCAACGGTCCTCGAAGCGCTGCTGCCGGGTACGGCCACCGGTTCGACCGGTGCCGGGCGCGGCATGTCGGCTGGATCGAGCAGGAAGGTGTACTCGCGGACGAGTCGACCGGAGGCCCAGTTCAACTCGATCAGCATGTCGAGATAGGGTTCGTTGACCACGCGGTCGCTGGTCACCACCAGCACCGGGCGGCCGCCACGCTTGTCAACAGCGATCCTGACACCGGCGAGGCTGGACGCGAACTCGACGCCGGCCTGCTTGAAGGCGCTCGGCGAGGCGAGTTTGGCGGACATCGAGGAAAGTTCGTCTGCGTTGGCGGCGAGTTCGACTTCGGCGCGCAGCGGCTGGCCGATTGCAGACTGGACGGTGAGTTTGCCGAGACCGGCTGCCCCGACGGACAGCGGCAACGCCGACAGCAGCGCGGTCAGCAGGCGGATCGAATGTTTTTTATCGCTATGACGCACCGCGTTTTCCTCGCGCGCTAAAACCCAAATCTCAAAATAACATCATGGTCTTAGCCCTGCAAGCTAAACAGTCGCTTTATGTTGCGAAACTGTCTGTTACGACACGCTGCTTGCGGTGAAGCAGCGTGCCGGGTGCTACATCAGGCTTCGACCAGGATACGCAGCATGCGGCGCAGCGGTTCTGCCGCCCCCCACAGCAGCTGGTCGCCGCAGGTGAAGGCACCGAGATAGTCCGACCCCATGTTGAGCTTGCGTACGCGACCGACCGGAATGGTCAGCGAACCGCTGACCGCTGCCGGCGTCAGGTCACGCATGCTGTCCTCGCGATGATTGGGCACGAACTTCACCCAGGCGTTGGCTTCGCGGATCATGCTTTCGATCTCGTCCAACGGCACATCGCGCTTCAACTTGATGGTCAGCGCCTGCGAATGGCAGCGCATCGCGCCAACACGGACACAGATGCCATCGATCGGCGTGAGCTCGGCGCCGCTGCGGCCGAGGATCTTGTTGGTTTCGGCCTGGCCCTTCCACTCTTCCTTGCTCTGGCCGCTGTCCAGTTCCTTGTCGATGTAGGGGATCAGCGAGCCGGCCAGCGGCACACCGAAGTTCGCCTTCGGGAAATCGGCGCTGCGCAGGCTGTCGGTGACAGCGCGGTCGATGTCGAGAATGGCCGAGGCGTTGTCCTTCAGCATCGGTGCCGCCACGTTGTGCAAGGTGCCCATCTGGCTCAGCAGTTCGCGCATGTTCTGCGCACCGGCGCCCGACGCCGCCTGATAGGTCATGGCGCTCATCCACTCGACCAGACCGGCCGAGAACAGCGCGCCGACACCCATCAGCATCAGGCTGACCGTGCAGTTGCCGCCGATGTAGTCCTTCACGCCGCGCGCCAGACCGTCCTTGATCACGCCCATATTTACCGGGTCGAGAATGATGATGGCGTCGTCCTTCATGCGCAGCGCCGAGGCGGCGTCGATCCAGTAGCCCTTCCAGCCGGCGGCGCGCAGCTTCGGATACACCTCGTTGGTGTAGTCGCCGCCCTGGCAGGTGATGATGGCGTCCATCTTCGCCAGCTGGGCGACGTCGGTCGCATCCAGCAGCGGCACGCTGCCCTGGCCCACGTCCGGGCCGGCGGCGCCGACGCTGGACGTCGTGAAGAACACCGGTTCGACCAGTGCGAAATCGTTTTCCTCGCGCATGCGCTGCATGAGCACCGAGCCCACCATGCCGCGCCAACCCACCATACCGAGCTTCAACATGTCCGTTTCCTTGTCCGTCCGTTACAGGGCCGCGAGTACCGCGTCGCCCATCTGCTTCGTTCCGACCCGGGTCGTGCCCGGTTCGAAGATGTCGCCAGTGCGGTAGCCCTGGGCCAGCACCTTGCGTACCGCATTCTCGATGCGCACGGCCGCGGCTTCGTCGCCGAAGCTGTAGCGCAGCATCATCGCCGCCGACAGGATGGTGGCCAGCGGATTGGCCACGCCCTGGCCGGCGATGTCCGGCGCCGAACCGTGACTGGGCTCATACAGGCCCTTGTTGTTGGCGTCCAGCGAGGCCGACGGCAGCATGCCGATCGAGCCGGTGAGCATCGAGGCCTCGTCCGACAGGATGTCGCCGAACATGTTGCCGGTCACCACCACGTCGAACTGCTTGGGCGCCTTCACCAGCTGCATCGCGGCGTTGTCGACCAGCATGTGGCTCAGTTCGACGTCCGGATAGTCCTTGGCCATGTCCGAAATGACTTCGCGCCACAGCTGGGTGCACTCGAGCACGTTCATCTTGTCGACCGAACAGAGCTTCTTGCCACGCTTGCGTGCCGCCTGGAAGGCGACCCGGCCGATGCGGCGGATCTCCTCTTCAGCGTAGATCATGGTGTTCCAGCCCACGCGCTGTTCGCCCCATGGGGTATCACGCACTTCGATGCCGCGCGGCTGGCCGAAGTAGATGTCACCGGTCAGTTCGCGCACGATCAGGATGTCCAGGCCGGACACGATTTCCGGCTTCAGCGACGAGGCGTTGGCCAGTTCCGGGTACAGGATGGCCGGGCGCAGATTGGCGAACACACCCAGTTCGGCGCGGATGCGCAGCAGACCGCGTTCCGGGCGCTGTTCGCGCGGCAGCGTGTCCCACTTCGGACCGCCGACAGCGCCGAGCAGGATGGCGTCGGCTTCGCGCGCCAGCTTCGAGGTCGCGTCCGGATAGGGGTCGCCGGTGGCGTCCACTGCGCCGCCGCCGAGCAGCGCGTGCTCGAATTCGATCTTCAGGCCGTCGGTACGCAGCGCTTCCAGCACGCGCAGTGCTTCGGCAGTGATTTCAGGGCCGATGCCGTCGCCGGCGAGAACACAGACTTTCACGGATTGCTCCAGTAGGAATCAGGCAAACAGCCAGGGCTGTTCGATGCGGCGACGCGCTTCGAACTCGCGGATCTTGTCGGCCTGGCGCAGGGTCAGGCCGATGTCGTCGAAACCGTTGATCAGGCAGTACTTGCGGAAGGCATCGACGTCGAACTTGATTGCGTGGCCGTCCGGGCGCACCACCACCTGCTTGTCGAGGTCGATGTGCAGGCGGTAGCCCGGCGTGCCTGCGCACTGCAGGAACAGCTGCTCGACTTCCTTCTCCGGCAGACGGATCGGCAGCAGGCCGTTCTTGAAGCAGTTGCTGTAGAAGATGTCGGCGAAGGTGGTGCCGATGATGGCGCGGAAACCGTAGTCCTCGATCGCCCACGGCGCGTGCTCGCGCGACGAGCCACAGCCGAAGTTTTCGCGCACCAGCAACACGCTGGCGCCCTTGTAACGCGGCTGGTTCAGCACGAAGTCCGGATTCAGCGGACGCTTCGAGTGGTCCTGACCCGGCTGGCCGACATCGAGATAGCGCCATTCGTCGAACAGCGTGGGGCCGAAGCCCGAACGCTTGATCGACTTCAGGTACTGCTTCGGAATGATGGCGTCGGTGTCGACGTTGGCGCGGTCCAGCGGCGCGACCAGGCCGTCGAGGATGGTGAATGCTTTCATGACTGTCCTTGGTTCGCCGCTTACTTTGCGGACTTCTCGATGGCCTCGCCACCCTTCTTGATGTCCTTGCCGATGCCTTCGACGGTGTTGCAGCCGGCCAGCATCAGGGTCATCGCGCTCAGGATCACGGCAATCAGCTTCATGTTCTGCTTTTCCTCGATCAGACAGTCATTCAGACAATTTCACGCACATCGGCGAAGCGGCCGGCGATCGCCGCCGCCGCCGCCATCTGCGGGCTGACCAGATGGGTGCGCCCGCCCGCACCCTGCCGCCCTTCGAAATTGCGGTTCGAGGTCGAGGCGCAGCGCTCGCCCGGCTCCAGCCGGTCGGCGTTCATCGCCAGGCACATCGAACAGCCAGGCTCGCGCCATTCAAAGCCGGCGGCCTTGAACACCTTGTCCAGCCCCTCGGCTTCGGCTTGCGCCTTGACCAGACCGGAACCCGGCACCACCAGCGCCAGCTTCACGTTGTCGGCGACGCGACGACCCTCGATCACGCGCGCCGCGGCGCGCAGATCCTCGATGCGCGAATTGGTACAGGAGCCGATGAACACCTTGTCGATGCGGATCTGGTCGATCGGCGTGCGCGGCGTCAGGCCCATGTACTGCAGCGCACGGGCCACGCCTTCGCGTTTGACCGGATCGGCGAAATCTTCCGGCGCCGGCACCTGGCCACGCACGTCGGTCACCATTTCCGGCGAGGTGCCCCAGGTCACCTGCGGCAGTATCTTGCGGGCATCGATATCGACCACGCGGTCGAACTGCGCGCCGTCGTCAGACTTCAGCGTGCGCCAGTACTCGACCGCACGGTCCCACTGATCGCCGCGCGGCGAGAACGGCCGTCCGCGCAGGTAGTCGATCGTGGTGTCATCGACCGCCACCATGCCGGCGCGGGCGCCGCCCTCGATCGCCATATTGCACAGGGTCATGCGGCCTTCCATCGACAGGCCGCGGATGGCCGAGCCACCGAACTCGATCGCGTAGCCGGTGCCGCCGGCAGTGCCGATGACGCCGATGAAGTACAGCGCGATGTCCTTGGCGCTGACGCCCTTGCCCAGCTCGCCTTCGACGCGGATGAGCATGGACTTCGACTTCTTCTGCAGCAGGCACTGCGTCGCCATCACGTGCTCGACTTCGGAGGTGCCGATGCCGTGCGCAAGACAGCCGAAAGCGCCGTGGGTCGAGGTGTGCGAGTCGCCGCAGACGACGGTCATGCCGGGCAGCGTGGCGCCGTTCTCCGGGCCGATCACATGCACGATGCCCTGGCGCTTGTCGCGGAAGGGGAAATAGGCCAAGGCGCCGAAGGCGCGGATGTTGTCGTCCAGCGTTTCGACCTGGGCACGCGAGGTCGGGTCGGCAATGCCCTGCTCCGAGCGGTCGGTCGGCACATTGTGGTCGGCCGTCGCGACGATGGAATCGACGCGCCAGGGCTTGCGATTGGCCAGTCGCAGACCTTCGAAGGCCTGCGGGCTGGTGACTTCATGCACCAGGTGACGGTCGATGTAGAGCAGTGCGGTACCGTCATCTTCGGTATGCACCACATGACTGGACCACAGCTTGTCGTAAAGCGTTTGCGCCATTGCAACGATTCCGGCTGATCAGCGAAACCGGGGATTATAACCTTGCGGCGCAGCATCCAGCCGGCAGCGATCAGCCGCTCCTGACCACTTCACCCGGCGGCCACATGCGCGCCAGCAGCAGACATCCGGCCAGCGCGAACACCGAACTGAGCACGAAGGCCCAGCCGCCGCCGAGCGGCGCCCACATCCAGCCGCTGATCAGCCCGCCAACCATGCCGCCGGCACCGAAGGACACGCTGCCGTAGAGCGCCTGCGCCCGACCCTGCTGGCGGGCGTCGAACCACTGGTTCAGCGCCGCCACCGAGCTGGCGTGGAAAGCGCCGAAAGTCAGGCCGTGCAGCAACTGGGCCGCCAGCAGCCAGGGAAGAGAATCGACCAGCCAACCTATCATCGCGAAGCGCAGCACGGCAGCGGCCAGTGCCGCCAGCAGCATGGCGCGCAGCGTGAAGCGGCGCATCAGCGAAGGCATCCACAGGAAGACGGCGATCTCCGCCAGCACGCCGAGCGTCCACAAGGCGCCGATCAGGCTCTTGCTGTAACCGTGCTCGTCGAGATGGATGGAATAGAAGACGTATAGCGCACCGTGCGCACAGCTCATGAAGAACGCGGCACCGAACAGCCCGGCCACCGGACGGCGGCGCAGGATGTCGCGCAGCCCTTCGGTGGCGCGCGGACGGTCGGCGTGTTCCGGCGCCTCCGGCAAGCTGAAGGCGAACAGGCAGATGCCGCCCAGTATCAGGCTGCAGGCCCACAGCACAGCGCGCAGTCCGGTGCGGTCCAGCATCTCGCCCAGCGCCAGTACGGTGATGACGAAGCCGATCGAGCCCCAGACGCGGATGGCGCCATAACGCGCCACCTTCGATCTCAGATGCTCCAGCGTAAGCGCCTCGACCAGCGGCAGCGATGCGCTCCAGAAGAAGGACATCAGCGCCATCGCGACGAACACGCCAACGAACTGTTCGGTACTGAAGAAGATCAGGAAGCCGGCCAGGCTGGCCGCGCCGGCACCACGGATGATGGGTGTGCGCGCGCCGATGCGGTCCGCCAGCCAACCCCACATGCCAGGTGCGACGATGCGCATCACCTGCATCAGCGACATGACGATGGCGATGTCGGCGGCGGAAAAGCCGATCGAGGACAGGTAGAGCCCGAAATACGGAGAGAAGGCGCCGACGAAGGCGAAATAGAAGAGGTAGTAGGCGGACAGTCGCCAGTAGGGGAGCGGCATCGGGCGAAGTGTACCGCAGCCGGCAGCGCGGCCGGCGGCGATTCAGCGCGTGCCGTGGCGCAGCTGTATCACCCCTTCGCCGACGCGCTGCGCGACCAGTTCGGACTGTATGCCCTCGCTGTAACTGACGATGTCGTAGCCGGCGTAGCCGCCAGCGCGCGCCAGCTGCTCGGCACGCCGGCGGAACACCATGCGCGCCTCGCCCTCGCCGCCCGGCCGCGTGCGCATCTTCTTCATGCCGAGGTAGTAGGTGTCCTCGGACAGCTGCGCCTCTTCGATGGTCCAGTTCGGTGCCATCGGATCGAGCACGATGTAGGCGAGATAGGCGGCACCGGCAAAGTAAATGAGCTTTTCCGGCGTCGTCGTGTAGCCCGGCGTCAAGCGCAGCTTGGTGTCCGGAATGACGGAACTGCTCGCGCTCGGCAGTGTGCGGTCGAGCGACGAACAGGCCGCCGCCAGCGTGGCGGCGATCAATGCTGCGGACAGGCGCGCCGTCATGATCAGGCTCCGATGAAGTTGAACAGCGACAGGCCGGACACCTTCAGGAAGGATTGCTGAGCCGCCTGCAGATAAGCCTGCTGCTGCGTGAGCTTGCTCAGCGCCTCGGTGTAGTTCAGGTCGCGCAGGGTCGACAGCGAGGACTCGAACTGCAGATTCACCTCTTCGCCCAGCGAATCGAGCGCCGCCAGCTCGGAGCTGCGAGCGCCGATACGCGCGCGCGTGGTCAGCAGATTGTCGGTTGACTGATCGATGTTCGAGATCGCCGAGCCGATCGCGTTGCTCACCTTGGCCAGCGCGTTCGCGTCGCCGGAGGCCGGCTGTTCGAGCGCGAGAATCACGTCGCCGATGGTTTCGAACACGCTCTGCGACGTGCTGATCTGCAGCGCCACGCGGTCGCCGTCGGCGGGGGCGCCGGTCATCGAGAAACGGGCGCCGAAATTGAAGGGCGGCTCGGAACCGCCGTTCGAACGCAAGTTGATCACGTCGCCCGGCAGGAAGGTCCGCGGCAGCGGAGCGCCGCCCGGCGCGGCACCGGTGAGCAGAGAATTGCCGCTCGCATTGTCGATGATGTCATAGGTGGTCGTGCCGCCGGACACCGCGAACACGACTTCGAAGTCACCCGAGTTGGCCGGATCGTTCCACGCGCTCATGTCGGTGACGCTGCCCGCATCGAGCACGGCCGTACCGCGGTTCGCCGGATCCGGCGTCAGCGAGAAATTGCCGTTGCCCGAGGGCACGCGCATGAACACATTGGCGCCGGAATCGCTGATCGCGAGGCGCCGGTTGCTGCCGACCTGCGCCTCACGCTGGCCGTCGTCACCGGCGTAGCTCACACCGGCCTCGACGCTACCCGAGAAGGGCTGGGTCGTGCTCTTGTAGCCGCTGAACAGGTAATCGCCGAAGGCGTCGCGCGAGTTCGCGATACCCATCATTTCGGAGAACATCGCGCGGATGTCGGTGGCAATCGCCTTGCGGTCGGAATCGGCCAGCGTCGCGCTGCGCGACTGGATCAGGCGCTCGCGGATGGTCGCCAGGATGTCGCCGGCGGTGGCGATCTGCGATTCGGCGAAACCGAGTGCGCTGCTGGCGTCGCGACGGTTGATCGCGAACTGGTCGTTCATCGACTTCGATTGCTCGACTTCGAGCGCCCGCGCGGACGCCACCGGATCGTCGGAGGGCGCCAGCACGCGGCGGCCGGTGGACAACTGCTGCTGCAACCTGAACAGGTCGCCGCTCTGACGCACGAGGCCGGAGGTACCGGTTTCGTAGATGGTGTTGGTTGAAACGCGCATTACAACTCTCCTCAGCCGCCCAGTTGCAGCACGGTGTCAAACAGCCGACTGGCGATCTCAATCATTTTGCCGGACGCCTGGTATGCCTGTTGATAACGGAGCAGATTGGCCGCCTCTTCATCCAGATTGACGCCCGACAGCGACTGCTGCGACTCGGTGACACGCGACAGCAGCACGTCCTGTGCCTTCTGGTTCACCTGGATTTCGCGTGCCTGCGAACCGATCTCGGCAACCATCTGCGCGTAGGCCCCCTGGAAGCCGGTGGTACCGCCGGCCAGCGTGTCCGCGTCCTGCAGCGCGGCCAGCGCCAGCAGGTTGCGGTTGTCGCCCTGACCGCTGGCATTGGCCTGTATGGTAAAGGTGTCACCGTCACGGGGAATCCCCGACAGCTGGAAGGTGAAGCCGCCTTGACCGGAAAAGGTGAAGCTTGCGCCGGCGGAATCGGTGGCCGGGTTGTAGGCGATGGTGCCGCCCGGCCCACCGGTCACGTTGAACACATTGGTCGCGGCGTCGAAGGTCAGCGTGATCGGACCGCCCAGCGGCAGCCCTGTGGTCGAGGTGACGGTACCGGCACTGATTGCGCCAGTGCCGGCGTTGCTCAGACTGGCCGCGGTGCTGATCGGCATCGCCACCGCCAGCATGCGCGGGTCCGACAGCAGCGTGCGGATATCCGAGGCGCCATTGCGCGTCGGCTGGATCAGGAAGCTGTCGCCGGCGGCCAGCGTGGTAGCACCCGAATCCAGCGTGAAGCCCTGCGGGCTGCCGGCAGGCGGCAGACCGCCCAGCGTCGCCGCGGTCCAGCTCACGTTGTCGGACAGGCGGGTGAGCGTGTAGTTGGCGCCGTCGTAGCGCAGACGGTAGTCGCTGGTGGTCAGTTCAGACGAATCGTTGATCGTCACGTTGACCTGTGCTGCCGCGACCGTGTCGTTGGTGCTTGCCGGCAGCGCGCTGCCGGACAGGGTGTTGAAGAAGGCCGTGCCCAGCGCACCGTTCAGGTCCTGGCCGAGCAGGTGCTGCGCGTTGAACTGCTCCGCCATGCCGATGGCGACGCGACCGAGCGCGTTCTGCGCCTCGTCCAGCGTTTCGCGGCGGAAGGCCAGCAGGCCACCGAGCTTGCCGCCGCTGAGCGAGGACTCCTGCATGCGCAGCACGGTGCCGCCGGGGGCCGTGTAGGTGACTTCGGTACGGCTGGCGTCCTCGACCGACGGTCCGGCAGTCAGCTGGAAGGCGCTGCCGCCGACGACCACCGGCTGGCCGTTGCCGATGAAAAGATTGATCGAGCCATCGCTCTGCTGCAACTGGGTCACACGCACCAGGTCATTCAGCTGGCTGATCAGCCGCTCGCGCATGTCGAGCATGTCGTTGGCCAGACGGGTCGGCCCGGTGCTCGCCTCGGCCACGGCAATCTGGTTGTTGTAGCGGGCGATCTGCGTGGCGAGCTGGTTGATTTCCTCGACCGTGCCCGAGATCTCGCCATTGAGACCTGTGCGAACCTCGTCCAGTCGCAGATCGAGCGCATTGAAGCGTGCGGTCATGGCCTGTGCGGCCGAAATGACCGACTGACGGGCGGCGAGCGAGGTGGGCGAGGCAGTCACGCTCTGCAGCGCGTCGAAGAAGCCGGACATCGCCGGCGACATGCCCGCGTCAGCGTCGGCAAGCAGGTTGTCGAGGGCGCCGATCTGGTCGGCGTAGGCGTTGTACTCGGCGCTCTGCGTACGCGCCTCCATCACCTGGGCCGTCAGGAACTGGCTGTAGATGCGGCGCACGGTTTCGATCCTGGCGCCTTGGCCGAAAAAGCCGGCGCCGGTCTGCTGCGGATCGTTGGTGCCGAAGATGACTTCCTGCCGGGTGTACCCGGTGGTCGCCGCATTCGAAATATTGTGACCGGTCGTGACCAGTGCGGCCTGCGCCGCATTCAGTCCGGAGATGCCGATGCTGTAGAGCTGCGTTCCCATGATGTGCCGTCTCGTCAGAGTGCTTGGGACACATCAAAGCAAGAGCTTTGCCAGCTCCGTTTTATGGGCGTCACACTGGGCTGGAACAATGTCGGGGATGGTCACTCCCGCTCATCGCATATCGGCCACGGACGTGGCTTTCAAGACATCGGCCGGACGCGTCGAGGTGGTCCGGCGGGCACACCGGCTGACACCGCTCGAACGCGCGGTGCTGATAGTCGCCGACGGGCGGCAGGATTTTGCCGGCCTGCTTGCCGCTCTCGGCCGGGCGGCCAGCGGCGACACGGATGCGGCGGCCGCGTTGACCAGGCTGATCGAACTCGGACTGCTCGACATCGAGCGCCCGGCGCCGGTCGCCTCCACCGGGCGGAAGTCGCTGGCGCTGGCCCGCCTCTACCTGATCGAAAGTGTGGAGCGCGCCTTGCGCGGACAGACCGACGCGCTGAAGCCGCTATTGCGCGACGCCACCGACGAGGCGGGCGTGCGCCGTGCGTTGCTGGCCTGCGAGAAGGCGCTTCTGGACGCCGGTGCGGCCCGTCAGGCCAGCCTGATCCGAGCGCGCTGTCTGGAGCTGCTGCCGTGAGCGGCGGGCCGGCGCTGCCGCCCTGCCCGCTGGCTCAGCCCGACAAGGCGGCGCGCAGTAACGGGCCCTTGATGATGCGTTCGAGCTTGTCGGCGTAAGCCGGGTCGGTGGCGTAACCCGCCTGCTGCAGGCCGCGGGCGAAACTGCCGGCGTCCTGAGCGCCGAGCACGCGAGCGTAGCGCGGCTGGTTCTGCAACAGACGGGCGTAGTCGGCGAAGCTCTCTTCGTAGGAGCCGTAACTGCGGAAGGCATCCGTCTGTTTGGTCCAGCGGCCGTCGATGAACTCGCTGGCCGAAACGGTGACGGTCTGCCCTTGCCAGCTGCTGCCGGCCTTGATGTTGAAAAGGTTGTGACTGGGCGTACCGTCGGCCGACGTCAGTTCAGCCCGGCCCCAGCCGGTTTCGAGCGCGGCCTGGGCAACCAGGAACTGCGCCGGAATGCCGGTTGCGCGACTGGCCGACAGCGCGGCCGGCCACACCCGCTCGACGAAGGCGCGTGCGTGCTCCGGCACATCGCGCGTCCTGACCGGCGCAAGTTCGGCCAATGCCGCTTCGAGATCTGCGGCAGCGGCTGCCTCGCCCGGCAGCAGACTCTGCCGCAAGGCGGCAGAGCTTGCCGCCGCCGGCATCCGCGGCAGACCCTGGAACAGCCCGGCGTCGGACAGCGGCTTCAGTTCCGGTGTCACCGAGGTATCGGCGCTGTTCGCATTCGCTGACAGCTGGCGCTCGAGCACCCGGGCCAGGCCGGTGCCGCCGCCTTCGGTCATGACCTGGGCCCACTGCTGGTCCAGCATGTCCTGGTACATCTTGCTTTCCTGCCCGCCGAACAGCTCGTCGCCGTGCGACGCCTCGCGCATCGATTTGATCACCACCTGCAGGAACATCGCCTCGAACTGCTTGGCCGCGGCCTTCAGCGCCTCCGGCGAGTTGTCGCGCGCCGCGCGGCGCAGCACGTCGAGGCCGCGCACGTCGGCGGCCAGCGTGTTGAGCGCGGCGTTCTCCATCAGATCACTTCCAGTTCGGCGCGCAGCGCGCCGGCCGCCTTCATCGCCTGCAGGATGATGATGAGGTCCTGCGGATTGGCGCCCAGCGCGTTCAGCGCACGGACGACCTCTGACAGGTTGGCGCCCTTCTTCACGTTGATCAGCGCGCTGCCTTCCTGCTGGATGTCTATCTGGTTGCGTTCGGCCACCACGGTCTGCCCGCCGGACAGCGGTGCGGGCTGGCTGATCACCGGCTCCGAACTGACCGTGACCGACAGGTTGCCGTGCGCGACCGCACAGCTGTCCAGCGTGACCGCCTGATTCATCACCACCGAACCGGTGCGCGAATTGACGATCACCTTGGCGGCCTGTTGCGCCGGCGTGACGTCGAGGTTTTCGATGCGGCTCATGAAGGCGACGCGCTGGTTCGGGTCGAGCGGCGCACGCACCTGGATGCGCCGGGCGTCGACCGCCACCGCGGTGCCGGGACCGGCACTGCCGTTGATCGCGTCGACCATGCGCTGCGTGGTGCCGAAATCGGTGGTGTGGGTTTCGAGGTTGATGAAATCGCCCTCACCAACGGCCGTCGGCACCGCACGCTCGACCGTGGCGCCACCGGCGATGCGGCCCACCGAGAGGTGATTGATGGTGACCGACGACCCACCGGCCGAGGCGCCAGCGCCGCCGACCACCACATTGCCCTGGGCCATGCCGTAGATCTGGCCGTCCGCCCCCTTGAGCGGCGTCATCACGAGGGTGCCGCCACGCAGGCTCTTGGCGTTACCCATCGACGACACGGTCACGTCCATCGCCTGACCGGGCCGCGCAAAGGGCGGCAGGCTGGCAGTCACCATCACCGCGGCGACGTTCTTCAGCTGCAGGTTCTGCCCGGGCGGCAGGGTCACCCCCATATTACCGAGCATGTTGATCACGCTCTGCACGGTGAATGGCGTCTGCGTCGTCTGGTCACCGGAGCCATCGAGGCCGACCACCAGGCCGTAGCCGACCAGCTGGTTATTGCGCACACCTGACAGCGACGCCAGGTCCTTGATGCGCTCGGCACTGACCGGCAGCGCGGCCAGCCATGCAAGCAGGAAGAATGTGATGAAGCGCTTCATTTCGGTTCGCCTTCCGGGCGGCAGTACAGTGCCTTTTATACGCCGGCGACCGGGAACCCGATGGCCGGAAAAGAGGGCTGATTCCTCATCACAGCGGCAGGAAGCTCAGGAAGAAGCGGCCCAGCCAGCCCATCACCTGCGCCTCGTCGATATAGCCGGTGGCGCGGTACTCGATGCGCGCATCGGCCACCTGGGTGGACTGCACCGTGTTCGCCGCGGTCACCTGGGTCGGATTCACGACGCCGGAGAAGCGGATGTACTCGTCGCCCTGGTTGATCGCGACCTTCTTCTCACCGGACACCAGCAGATTGCCGTTCGGCAGCACCTCGATCACGGTGACGGTGATGGTGCCAGTGAAGTTGTTGTCGGCCGAGGACGCGCCCTTGCCGGCGAACACGTTCTCGCTGTTCGCCTGCACGCCGATGCCCTGTGCGCCCTTGAGCGGCACGCCGGCGATGCGCGGCACGCTGACCTCGATGTCCTGCGAGCGATCAGCCGAGCTCGACGACTTCTTCGCCGCCTGCGTGCGCTCGCTCAGGTTGATCACCAGCGTGTCGCCGACCATGCGCGCGCGACGGTCCTCGAACAGCGGTCGCACGGCGCCCGGCTGAAAGATCGCGCCAGCGTTGGTCTGATACTGCGGACGCGGTTCCGGACGCACCGACATCGGCTGATGCACCGCGGTCGGCGGCGTCGTCGTGACGCAGCCGGCAAGCATTGCCGCCACGACCAGCACCACGGCAAAACCTGCGCAGCGGGCGGCAAGGTGAAGGCGTTGGGCATTCATGGTGGTCTCCGCCGGATCTCTTACAGCTGGGTCAGTCGGGCCAGCATCTGGTCCGACGTCTGGATGGCGCGCGAGTTGATTTCGTAGGCGCGCTGGGTCTGGATCATGTTCACCAGTTCCTCGACCACGTTCACGTTCGACGTTTCGACGAAGCCCTGATTGAGCAGGCCGGCGCCATTGGTGCCCGGGGTGTTCGGCGTCGGCACGCCGCTGGAGGCGGTTTCGACGAACAGGTTTTCGCCGACGCTCTGCAGGCCACCGGTATTCACGAAGGTCGCCAGTTGCAGCTGGCCGATCTGGGTCGGCGCGTTCTGACCGGCCTGCAGCACGCTCACCACGCCATCACGGCCGATGGTGACCGACACTGCATCAGCCGGAATGGTGATCTGCGGCTGCACCGGGAAGCCGCTTGAGGTAACCATGACGCCCTGCGCGTCCTTCTGGAAAGCGCCGTCACGGGTATAGGACAGCGTGCCGTCCGGCATCTGGATCTGGAAGAAGCCTTCGCCCTGGATGGCCACGTCGAGCGTACCGCCGGTCTGCTGGATATTGCCTTGCGTATGGATCCGTTCGGTCGCCACCGGACGCACGCCGGTACCGATCTGCAGGCCCGACGGAATGGTGTTCTGTTGCGTGTTCAGCGCGCCCGGCTGACGCATGGTCTGGTACAGCAGATCCTCGAACACGGCGCGGGCACGCTTGAAACCGTTGGTACTGACGTTCGCGAGGTTGTTGGTGATGACATCGAGCTGAGTCTGATGTGCATCCATGCCGGTGCGGGCAATCCACAGCGAGCGAATCATGGTCGGTTACTCCGGTTGTCAGTTGTTGCCCAGAACCTGCGAGGCAGCCTGGTCGTTGCGTTCGGCGGTCTGCAGCATCTTGGTCTGCATCTCGAACTGGCGGGACAGCGAAATCATTGCCACCACCTGATCGACCACATTCACATTGCTGCCTTCGAGGTAGCCGCCGACGACACGCACGTTCTGTGCCTGCGGCTGCAGTCCGGGTGCAGTCGAGCGGAACAAGCCGTCGTCGCCGCGCTTGAGTGTGTTCTCGGGCGGATCGACCAGCTTCAGACGGCCGATCGGGTTGACCTGGTTCACGCCGCCGGTGCGCTGCACGGCAGACAGCGTGCCGTCGGCCCCCAGCGTCACCTCGGTGTCCGGCGGCACGGTGATCGGACCGGTCTCGCCCTGCAGAGGAATACCCTCATGGTTCTGCAGGATGCCGGTCGGGCTGACCTGGAAGTGGCCGTTGCGCGTGTAGGCCTCGGTGCCGTCAGGCATGGCCAGCGTGAACCAGCCCTTGCCCTGTATCGCCATGTCGTATGAGCGCCCGGTCTGCTGCAGCGCGCCCGGCGTGTAGTCGTTCTTCACGCTGGCGTCGATGACGAATGCGCGCGACGCGAACGCCTCGGTCTGCACCTGCACGGCACGCAGACGGTGCTCCTCCGCGCGATAGCCGGTGGTCGATGCATTGGCGAGATTGTGGGCGACCGAAGCCTGGCGCTCCATCGTCCACTTCGCGCCGGTCATCGCGGTATAGATCACGCGGTCCATGGCAGTTCTCTATCCATTTGTGATGACTCCAAGCTCCAGGCAAATCGCACGAAGCAAGCGCCGCGCCGCCCGCAGGGCCGCCCCAAGGGCGAGCGCAGCCCCCTCGGGGGGCAGCGAACGACGTGAGCGTGGGGGCAATTTCAACTCAGCGCAGGTTCACCAGCGTCTGCATGATCTGATCCTGCGTCTTGATCGATTGCGCGTTCGCCTGATAGGCGCGCTGCTGCGTGATCATGTTAACCAGCTCGGCGGTGAGGTCGACGTTGGAGTCCTCGACCGCGCCCGGCTGCAGACCGCCGCGATTGCCCGTGCCGGGCTCACCGACGGCCGGCGGACCGGAGAAGGAGGTTTCCGCCCAGGCGTTGCTGCCCAGCTGCACCATGCCATCCGGATTCTGGAACGAGGCGAGCACGACCTGACCCAGCGTGCGCGACTGGCCATTGGTATAGCGCCCCTGGATGATGCCTTCCGGCGACACGCTGAGGCCGGACAGCCGACCCGAGGTATAGCCATCCTGCGCAACAGCATTCACGCTGAACGTGGTGCCGTACTGGGTCGAGTTGCCGAGGTTGAGATCGAAGGTCAGCGGCGTGGTGGCGCCGGTGGTGATGGCGAAGGACTGCGCCACCGTGGACGGGCCGACCAGACCACCGTTCGAATTAAAGGTCAGGGTGGTCGCTGCCGTCGGCGCGCCACCGTCCAGCGTCGTATGGAGATCCCACTGGTTCGGCGTGGCCGACTTGACGAAGTACATCGACATCACATGCGGATTGCCGAGCGAGTCGTAGGTGGTCATCGACGTGGAATACGAGAAGCTCGACGTGTCTGCGGTCGAGAACGGCGCCGTGACCGGCGGCGACAGTCGCGAGTCGAGGTTGACCGCGAGGTCGGCCGCCGTGGTCGACGTCGGTTCGGCACCTGACAGCGCAGTGTCGATGCGCAGATCGATCGGTGCAGTCACCACGATGTTGTCGTTGGCGTCGGTGCCGTAACCGGTGAGCCGGTAACCGG
This sequence comes from Methyloversatilis discipulorum, assembly GCF_000527135.1. NCBI lineage: Bacteria > Pseudomonadati > Pseudomonadota > Betaproteobacteria > Nitrosomonadales > Sterolibacteriaceae > Methyloversatilis > Methyloversatilis discipulorum. The sequence goes on along the minus strand of NZ_AZUP01000001.1, from coordinate 4,245,157 downwards.
AGCCATTGACGATGTAGCCCTGCTTATCGACCGAGAACTGACCGTTGCGCGTGTAGAGCACGTCGCCGTTGTCGCTCATCCGGAAGAAGCCCTCACCGTTGATGGCGATGTCCAGCGGATTGCTGGTGACGGTGATGTTGCCCTGCGCGAACTGCTGGGCAACGCCATTCACCCGAGCGCCGATACCGATCTGGGCCGAACCGCCGCCGCCCAGCGTGGTCGCGTAGATGTCGGCAAATTGTGCCTGCGACTGCTTGAAACCCACGGTGGTCGAGTTCGCGACGTTGTTGCTGATCGCGTCGAGCGCCTTGGAGGCGATGTTCAGTCCGGAAAGTCCTTGCTGGAAGGCCATGATTCAACTCCCGATCAGTAGATCTGCTTGATGTCGTTCATCGTGACCAGCCCCTGCTGGCCCACATTCAGGCGGGTGACACCGCCGGTGCGCTCGACGCTGCCGACCACCGCGAGTTCGAGCGGCGTGCTGGTCAGCGTCTTGCCCCCCTGCACCGCTTTCACGGAGAAGGAGTACGAACCATCCTGAGCAACTGCCGTGCCAGAGTTGTCCTTGCCGTCCCAGACGAATTGCGTGATGCCGGCCTCCTGATCGCCCAACGCCATCTCGCGGACGATCACGCCATTCGCACCCTTGATGGTGACGACGACATCGTCGGCCGGAGTGGTCAGCTCGACCCCCCCCATCGACTGCCCCTCGACCAGCTTCAGGTCCGAACCTTCGATCAGCACCGCGTGGCCGACCAGCGCCGTCGCCTGCAGGTGCTGCGCATCGCTGGTGCTCTCCATCATCTTTTCCAGCGTGCTGTTGAGCTTGGTGATGCCATCGACGGTGCTGATCTGCGCCAGCTGCGAGGTGACCTGCGCGTTGTCCATCGGGCTGAGCGGATCCTGCATTCTGAGCTGCGTGGTGAGCAGCATCAGGAAGCGGTTCTGCGCCGCATCGAGTTCTGACGTTGCCTGCTTCTGCGTCGTGTTCAGTGAGCTGTAGAGGTCGGCGGCAGAATTGCCATTGACGGGATTGGTAGCCATGGCGTTGTCCTTACTGTCCGATGGTGAGGGTCTTGAGCATCAGCTGCTTCGCGGTATTCATCATTTCCGCGTTGGTCTGATACGAGCGGGAGGCGGAAATCATGTTGACCATCTCCTCCACGACATTGACGTTGGGCATCTGCACGTAGCCGTCGGCGTTGGCAGCCGGGTTGGTCGGGTCGTAGGTGCTGCGCAGCGGCGCCGCGCTCTCGACGATCTGCGTCACGCGCACACCGCTGGCTTCGCCGCCGTCGGCGATCGGCTTCATTTCGAACACCACCTGCTTGGCGCGGTAGGGCTGGCCGTTGGCCGTGGTCACGGAGTCGGCGTTGGCGAGATTGCTCGACGTCGTGTTCAGTCGCACCGACTGCGCAGTCAGTGCCGAACCGGCGATACCGAACACGTTGAACATGTTTCCTGCCATGGTTCAGCCTCCTTACTGGCCCTGGATCGCCTGCTGCATCGTGCGCAGGCGACCGCTGATGAAGGTGAGCAGCGCTTCGTACTGCACCGAGTTCTCGGCGAATGCCGCGCGCTCGACGTCCATATCTACCGTGTTGCCATCGACGCTGGACTGCGTTTCGGTGCGGTACTTCATCGACTGATCAAGTGCGCCGCTGCCCTTGGCTTCGATGTGCGAGCTGGAAGTACGCGCCAGTTCCACCGGCCCACCGAGCTTGCCGCCCAGCGCGCTTTCGAGCGCACTCCGGAACTCGATATCGCGTGCCTTGTAGTGCGGCGTATCGGCGTTGGCGATGTTCGACGCCAGCTGCTGCTGGCGCGCGGCGCGCACGCCGAGGGCGGCTTGATGCAGGTTGAGATGTCGGTCGAGAGGTGTCGGCATGATGTGCAGTCCATTGCAGCTATCGTGCCAATGACTTTAAGCGCCGAGGTGCTGCCGGAAACGGCAAAAAAGGACTGTTCGCACCCCGCCTTTCCTCGTCTTCTGCCGCCTCGAAGCGGCAAGGTTTGCCGCGCAAAACCGAACAACCCGCCTTCAAACCCTTGCCGGAAAAGGATTTTCCCTGCGGCAACGGGCGCACGGCTCGCTCCGGGCACCGCGCAGCGGAACAGAACTGTGCTTCACCCGCTATTTCCGGCATCGACCTTGCAAGCGGCGTGATCGAATGCATCCATCGCCAGGAGATCCGTCCATGTTCCGCCGTCCTCTTCTCATGCTGCTGCTTGCCCTGTGCTCCAGCGCGCAGGCACAGACCTCACCGGAGGCGCTGCGCGCTACCGTCAGCCAGTACCTGACCGCGCAGGCGGCAAGCATGCCGGGCAAGGCTGTGGTCGAAGTCGGCCAGCCGGACGCGCGGATCGCGTTGGCAGCCTGCACGGCGCACGAGCCCTTCCTGCCGCCGGGCGCCCGACCCTGGGGTCGCGTCAGCGTCGGCGTACGCTGCCTCGCCGGCGCCAACTGGACCGTCTACATTCCGTCGCGCGTTCGCATCGAAGGTGACTATCTCGTCGCAGCGCGCGCGCTGGGCCGTGGCCAGGTGGTGGCCGACGGCGATTACGCCTTCATGCGCGGCGACCTCACCGAACTGCCGCCGAACATGATTACCGATCCTCAGCAGGCCGTCGGGCAGTCGGTGAATGTCGCCATCGGTGCCGGCCAGCCGCTGCGCGCCGACTGGCTGCGCGCACCGGTCGCCGTGCAACAGGGGCAGATCGTGAAACTGTTCGCACGCGGCAACGGCTTCTCGGTCAGTCACGATGGCCGTGCGCTGGCCACCGCGCAGTCAGGCCAGACAGTGCAGATCCGCACCGGCAGCGGTCAGGTGGTGAGCGGCGTAGCACGTCCGGGCGGTCTCGTCGAAGTGATCTATTAGGGTCTGTTCGACGGCCAGCCGCGTCGGTGCTTGATATAGTGCGCATCAGGCATCGGTGTAAGACGGCTCCCTACAAAAAGTTCTAAAGTTTTGTCGTGTCGTCGTCGTAATACCGATCGAACGTCTTCTGAAAGGGTTCATCGTGAAAATCGACGGAACTGGAAAGCCGCTTGGTCCGACTTCAACTTCGACCACGCGCAACTCGTCGGGCAACACCCCGACCAATTCGACTTCGGCCACGCCTTCCGCGGGTGCCCAGGTCGATGTTTCGAGCACCTCCTCGCGTCTGCGCGAGCTCGAATCGACCATTGCCAATGTGCCGGTGGTCGACAGCGCTCGCGTCGATGAAATCAAGCAGGCCATTGCCGACGGTCGCTTCAAGGTCAACGCCGATCGCGTGGCCGACAGCCTGATCGAAAGCGTGCGCCAGATGCTGAATACGCGCCCGGCGACCTGATGACCCAGAACGAACTGGCCGCGCAGATTTCCGCGCGACTGTCCGTACTGATGACCGAGGAGGTCGCGTCCTTGCGCGCGGCCATCGGCCATCTCGATGCCGAGCGCCGCGCGCTCGAATCCGGTGATGTCGATACCCTGCCCGTGCTTGCCGCACGCAAGTCGGAGGTCTACGGCCGCCTCGCGCAGTTGGGCGATGCGCGCACGGCGCTGCTTGCGCGTGCCGGCGTGAAGCCGGCGAAGGCCGACATTGACGCACTGTTCGCCAGCGGACCGGAATGGACCGCCTGCCGCAAACCCTTTGCCGACCTGCTCGAACTGGCTCGCGAAGCACACGACGCAAATCTGGCGAACGGGTTGATGATCCGCGCGCAGATGAAGTCCAGCCAGCAGGCGCTTGCCGTGCTGATGTCGGCCGCCGAGCAGGCATCGACCTACGGGCCGGACGGTCAGGCGATGGCACGCACCAGCCGTCGCTCTTTCGGCAGCGCCTGAGCACGGCGGGGCGCAACACCCGCTTACACCCGCACGACATGGCTTGACCCGGCGACACAGCGTGTTTGCCGGTGGCTGTCATCGTGGCTGCCTGTTCCACAGCCCAGGCCACATGCCATGCCCGTTTCCCGCACCCTCCCGCTGCTCAGCCTCGTGCTGCTGCTGATGACCGCCTGCGCCTCCGCACCGGACCGCGACGTCGACCGCTCACGACGCGGCCCCCCGGCTGAGGCACGCAGCGGCGGCAGTGCCGGTGTCGTCGACGATCTGCAGACGCAACTGGCCGAGGTGGAGCAGAGCTTGTCGCTGACTCCTCTTCAGCAGCCTCTGTGGGAGCGTTACCGCGAGACGATAGGCGCGCTGATGGCAGACCAGCTGCGGCTGGACCCGCGCCCCGTCACACGCGTCGACGCAGTGAGGCAGATAGGTCGCAAGGTCGATGTGGTTCGCAACCGGCTGGTCGCGATGGAAGACATCGCCGAGGCGGCGGAACTGCTGTACGGCACGCTCGACCCCAACCAGCGGCGCGTCGCCGACCGGCTGCTGCCGGGCACGGTGCCGGCGCTTTACTCCGGTTTGCCCGGCCGCGGGGCAGAGGACGGGTCTGCGCGCGACCGCCATGGCGAGCGCGGCGGCCCACCTTCCGGCGGACGCCGCGAGCGGGCGCAATGATCAGAGCCTGGGGAAGCTGGAGCCGAGGCTGCCCTCGGGCACCTCGACCGGCGCATTCGCCGGCGCGCCATTGAGCGCCGCGCGGTCGGTCGAGTACGTTTCGATGCGGATGGATACGCGACGATTCTTCGCTCGCCCCTCTTCGCTGTCGTTGCCGGCAATCGGCCGCTGATCGGCAAGTCCTGCCGCGGTGAGCCTTGCCGGAATGATGCCCTGCTCCTCGAACACCTGGGTCACCGCCGCCGCGCGCAATGCCGACAGCGACCAGTTCGACATGCCACGCCCGGTGGCCAGCACGTTGTCCGTGTGTCCTTCGATCACCAGCGGAAAATCGCTGTAGAGCAGCACGCCGGCCACCGCCGCGATGATGTCGCGCGCCGCGGGTTCCAGCGTCGCGTCGCCACGGCCGAACAGGAAGGTCGCGTCGAGATCGACGGTGATGCCGAGCGCACCGTCGGTGACCGTGGCCTGACCGTCGCGCGTCAGCGCCGACAGCGCCTGCGTCAGCTCGGTCATCGTGCGCTGCGCACGTTCGCGCCTTTCTTTTTCTTTCGCGGCGGCACGCGCCTGGCGGACCTGATCGAGCTCAATCTGCAGCGCACTGCGCGGCGGCGCCACCGCAGGCAGCTCGATCAGCTGGACGCCGTCGCGGGCGGAGAAGGCGCTGGTCAGCGAGGCGCTGAGCACGCGGTACTTGCTCTCGCTGACCTGGGAAATCGCGTACATCACGACAAAGAAGGCGAACAGCAAGGTGACCAGATCGGCGTAGGACACCAGCCAGCGGTCGTGATTCTCATCCGACTCCGGCACGTAGCGACGCTTGCGCGGCGCGCTCACTCCGGCACCTGAGCAACGTAGCCGAGCAGCCTGCCCTCGATGATGCGCGGGTTGTCGCCGTTGGCGATGCCGACCAGACCATCGACGAAGATTTCGCGCACCGCGATGAGCTGCGACACGTGGGTCTGCAGCTTGCGACCGATAGGCAGGAAAATCAGATTGGCCGCACCGACGCCGTAGATGGTGGCGACGAAGGCGGTGGCGATGCCGGCGCCGAGCCGGGTCGGATCACCGAGGTTCTCCATCACGTGGATCAGTCCCAGCACCGCGCCCATGATGCCTATGGTTGGCGAATAGCCGGCGGCCGAATCCCACACGCGCGCCGCCTGGCGCAGCGTGTTCTCGTAGGTGGTGATCTCGACCTCCATCACCTCGCGCAGGCGGGTCGCGTCAGCACCATCGACCAGCAATTGCACGCCCTTGCGGAAGAACGGATCGCTTTCGTTGCCGACCTGCTTCTCCAGCGCCAGGATGCCCTCGCGCCGCGACAACTGGGCCCAGGCGACCAACCGGCGGATCATGTCGTCCGGCACCTGCGACGGCGCGACGAAGGCCCAGCGCCCCATGCGCATGCCGCGCATGAAGATGGGAAAACGGGTCTGCAGCATGGTCGCGCCCAGCGTGCCACCGAGCACGATGACGAAGGCGGCCGGCTGGAAAAGCGACGACAGGCTGCCGCCCTCGAGCACCTGCCCGAGCATGATGGCAGCCAGACCGAGCAGCAGGCCGGCGATGCTGATGCGATCGACGCGCACGCGTACTCCGCTTAGCCGCGCGCCGCGATGCGGCTGCGCAGTCGGGCGATGGCCTGGCTGTGCAGCTGGCAGACGCGCGATTCGGATACGCCGAGAATCTCGCCGATCTCGCGCAGGTTCAGGTCTTCTTCGTAATAGAGGCCCATCACCGTCTTTTCGCGGTCCGGCAGATCGCCGATGGCGCGCACGAGCACGTCGCGCATATTCTTGTCGAGCAGTCGTTCGAGCGGATCGAGATCTTCCGTACCGACGCTGTGGCGGTCGAGGTAATCATCGTCGTCGCCGTCGGTGAAGTCCTCGAAATAGACCAGCTGATAGCCGCGCGCTTCCTGCAGCATCTTCTGGTACTCGGGCAGCGGCATGCCGAGCGATTCGGCCAGTTCGCCTTCGGTCGGCTGACGGCCCTTCTGCTGCTCCAGCGTGTGGATGGCGGTTTCGATGCGGCGCATGTCGCGGCGCAGGCTGCGCGGCAGCCAGTCGTTCTCGCGCAGGCCGTCGAGCATGGCGCCGCGGATGCGCTGCACGGCATAAGTTTCGAACTGCGCGCCCAGCCCTTCCTCGTAGCGGCTCATCGCGTCGAGCAGGCCCAGCATGCCGTTCTGGATGATGTCCTCGACCTGCACGCTGGCCGGCAACTTGGCCATCAGGTGGTAGGCAATGCGCTTGACCAGCGGCGCGTAGTGCTTGGCAAGCTGATCACGGTCCAGTGTTCCGGATGCGGTGTACATGTTTCTTCCTCTGCTGCGGGTCGCTTGTGCAGTCAGGCCACTTGGGCCGGGAATCCGTCTGCACGCCCTCCCCGGTCGCTGCGGTCACCCGCGAGCGCGTCGTCCAGGGCCGACAACATACCGGCTTTCTCCGCCTCGCGGGTCACGAAAAGCTTTTCGGCAAGATCGCGCCCGATCTTGAGGGCATCGTCACCCGCGGTGGCGAAAACCGGGCGCTGGTAGCCGCTCGGCAGGCAGCCCAGCCAGTGCAGCGCACTGCCCAGGTGTTCGCTCACCACGCCATTCAGGCTGGCAAAGGCCTGGCGAGCGTCGGCCACCGAGCGCGCGCGGCTGACGCCGACATGCACCGGGCGGGCCGCGCTGCCCGTCACCGGCGCATTGCCGGCGAGGTGACGCTTGATCAGCGCGTAGGCGGCGGTGATGCTGACGCCGGAGGCGGCGGTGATCACTGCCAGCCGGTCGGCACGACGGGCCAGCGCCGACAGCTGACCGTCGTCGAGCGCGCAGTCGATCACCAGCAGTTCGGTATCGCGGGTCAGTTCGACCAGCGCTTCGTCCAGCGCCTCGGTCTGCAGGCGGTTCAGCTGTTTCGACGCGGCGGCCAGACGGGCTGCCGGCACCACGGCCACGCCGTGTTGCGAGGCGATGCGCACCGAGGCGAGCGCAACGTCGCGGTTGATCGCCTGCAACAGGTCGATGCGCGAGGTCAGGCCGAGCCGCGCGGTCGCCGAGCCGGCGCCCTGGTGTTCGTCGATCAGTGTCACGCGCAGGCCGCTGCGGGCCGCCTCGATGGCGGTGGCGACCGCGATCGAGGTACTGCCGACGCCGTCCATCGCGCCGGCGAAGGCGACGCGCTGCGTCGGGTAACGGCGGAACATGGCGCGCAGGCCGGCTGCCTGGTCGTGCATGAAATCAGCCACGGCTCACCTCGCTGCGCAGGTCGCGACGCGAGGCAGCCATCAACAGGCCGGCGTCCTGGGGCGAGAGGTGTTGCGACGATTCTTCGCCGGCGGCACGCAGGGCGCGGTGCATCAAGTAGGCGCGATTCGGCAGGTGCAGATCTTCCGGCACGCGCTGGCCGTTGGCGACGTAGTAAAGAGGCAGTTCGTGGCGCATCAGCACGTCGAGCACCGGCCCCAGCGTCACCGATTCGTCGACCTTGCTGATGATGGCGCCAGCCAGATCGGCGCCGCCATTCGGCGACGAGTAGGCGCGCACCACGTCATCCAGCGCGTCGGCGCGGGCGACCGAATTCAGCAGCAGCAGGCGGCGTACGTCACCGCTCGACGACAGCATGGCGATCTGCTCGGCGACGGCGCGGTCGCGCTGGCTCATGCCGACGGTGTCGATCAGCACCATGTGCTTGTCGCGCAGTTCGACCAGCATGCGGCGCAGGTCGGAGGCGTCGCGCACCGCGTGCACCGGCACGCCGAGGATGCGGCCGTAGATGCGCAGCTGTTCGTGGGCGCCGATCCGGTAGCCGTCGGTGGTGAGCAGCGCCACCTTGTCGGCGCCGTGGCGCACCACGCAGCGGGCGGCGAGCTTGGCGGTGGTGGTGGTCTTGCCGACGCCAGTCGGGCCGACCAGCGCATAGACACCGCCGCGATCGATGATGTCGGCGTCGGAGTTCAGCGTGATCAGGTCGCGGCCGATCAATGTGCGCAGTTCATTTCGCGCAGCAGCCAGCGAGTCGGAGGTGCTGAGCTGGTCGAGCAGCCGATAGGTGGTCACCGCGCTGAAGCCGGATTCGAGCATTTCGGCGGCCAGCGTCGTCTTGATCGGCGAGCTGCGCGACATTTCGCCCCAGGCGAAACCGGCCAGCTGCTGTTCGAGCATGCGGCGGATGCTGCCCAGTTCCTCGCGCAGTGCGGCGTCGAGCTGCGGCGCCGGCTCGGACGCTTGCGCGGTGTGACGCGGTGCGGTCTCGACAGCCGGTGCGGCACGACGCTGCGGCACTTCAGCGTGCGCTTCGAGGTGCTCGTTGGCCGGCGCCTGCTGACGGCCGCGTGCCAGATCGCGCAATTCGCTCGGTGTCGCCGGACGCGGCTTGTACGGCTGCCAGGGCTTCGGCGCCCGCACTTCCTGCGCCGGCGCCGGCGCCGGTGCGACCTTGCGCGCAGCCAGGCTGCTCGACAGCGTCACCTCGAAATCCTCGTCACCGTAGGGCCGGGACGAGGTCTGAAACGCCGACTGCGCTTCGGCGCGCGCGGCGGGCTGCGCGGCGGCACGCGCCACCGGTGCCGCCGGCGCCGGTACTGGCGCTGCGGCCGGCTTCTTCGTCGGTGCAGTCATGGCCTCCAGCGCATTCGCCGGCAGCGCGAGTATTTCCACGCCGCCCTCGACCGGTCGGTTCGACAGCACGATGGCGTCGGGGCCGAGGTCTTCCTTGATGCGGCGCAGGGCGTCGCGAGCGGAGGCAGCGAGATATTTGCGAGGCGTCATGATTTGACTCCGATGACAGAGGTCACCTTGATGGTGCGTGTTTCAGGAACTTCGGAATTGGCGAGCACTTTCAGGCTGGGCACCGCCCGGCGCAGGAAGCGCGACAGCAGCCAGCGCAGCGGCGCCGGCACCAGCAGCACGGCCGGCAGACCCATTTCTTCCTGGTTCTGCGCGGTACGCGCCACTTCATTCATCAGCGTGTCGGCCAGGCCCGGTTCGATCACCGAACCGTCGCCGCCGCCACCGAGCGCCTGACCGATCAGGCGCTCCAGACCCGGGTCGAGCACCATGACCTGGACGTCGTTATTGCCCGGGAACAGCTGCTGCACGATGGCGCGGCCCAGCGCCACGCGGACGCGCGAGGTCAGCTCCAGCGGGTCCTGCGTGCGCGGCGCGTACTCGGCCAGCGTTTCGACGATGGAGCGCATGTCGCGGATCGCCACGCCCTCTTCGAGCAGGCTCTGCAGCACGCGCTGCACCACCGCCAGCGGCAGCGCCTTCGGCACCAGATCCTCGACCAGTTTGGGCTGATCGCGGGCGACGTGTTCCAGCAGCGCCTGCGCTTCCTGACGGCCGAACAGTTCGGCGGCGTGGGTCAGGATGAGGTGGTTCAGGTGGGTGGCGATCACGGTGGCCGCATCGACCACGGTGTAGCCAAGCGCGTGCGCCTGTTCGCGCAGGCCCTGTTCGATCCACACGGCCGGCAGGCCGAACGCCGGATCGCGTGCTTCGCGGCCCGGCAGCGCGCCGGCGACGCGGCCCGGATTGATCGCCATCAGGCTGCCCGGATAGGCCTCGCCGCTGCCGACATCGACGCCCTTGAGCGTGATGCGGTAGCCGTTGGGCTTCAGTTCGAGGTTGTCGCGGATGTGCACCGGCGCGGTCAGGAAGCCGATCTCCGCCGCGAACTTCTTGCGCAGGCCGCGGATGCGCTTGAGCAGCTCGCCGTCCTGGCCGCGATCGACCAGCGGAATGAGGCGGTAGCCGACTTCGAGACCCAGCGTGTCGACCGGGACGACATCGGTCCATGCCGCTTCCTGCTGTTCGGGCGGCGTGACCGACTGCGCCGCCGCCTGTTCGGCCGCTTTCTTCTCCGCCGCTTCCTTCACCTTGGGCGATGCCGCCTTCTGCATGCCGCGCCAGGCAAGGTATCCGAGGCCGGCGGCGATCAGCAGGAAAACAAAGTTGGGCATGCCGGGGATCATGCCCATCAGGCCCATGATGCCGGCCGAGATGCCCAGTACGCGCGGATCGCCGAACAGCTGACCGATCACCTGACCGCCCACGTCGCCGTCGTTACCGACGCGCGACACCACCAGACCGGCGGCGATCGAAATGACCAGCGCCGGGATCTGCGCGACCAGGCCGTCGCCGATGGTGAGCATCACGTAGGCCTTGGCTGCGCCGCCGGCAGTCATGTCGTGCTCCATCACACCGATCAGCATGCCGCCCACCATATTGATGAGCAGGATGAGGATGCCGGCGATCGCGTCGCCACGCACGAACTTGGACGCACCGTCCATCGAACCGTAGAAATCCGCCTCGTCGGCGATTTCCTTACGGCGACGGCGCGCTTCGTCCTCACCGATCAGACCGGCGTTCAGGTCGGCGTCGATCGCCATCTGCTTGCCGGGCATCGCGTCCAGCGTGAAGCGGGCGCCCACCTCGGCGATCCGGCCGGCGCCTTTTGTAACGACGACGAAGTTGATGACGGTCAGGATGATGAAAACGATGATGCCGACCGCGTAGTTGCCGCCGACCAGGAAGTGGCCGAAGGCTTCGATCACCTTGCCGGCCGCATCCGGGCCGGTGTGGCCTTCGAGCAGAACGACCCGGGTGGACGCCACGTTCAGCGACAGGCGCAGCAGCGTGGTCACCAGCAGGACCGACGGAAATACCGAGAAATCGAGCGCCTTTGTCGTATAGAGCGCCACCAGCATCACCATCACCGACATCGCGATGTTGAACGTGAAAAACACGTCCAGCACGAAGGTGGGCAACGGCAGCACCATCATCGACAGGATGAGGACGATGAGCAGCGGCGCAGCCATCTGGGCGATGTTCGGGGAACCGATGACCTGACGGAACGAGAGGGACGTAGCCATGGCGACATTTCATCGCAGGTGACGTCCATCAAACCGGAGAAAGAAGAGGGGTTTTCCCCGGCTATTGGGTCGACTGGATTGTTACGCAGCGCAAAACGCCCTTACAAACAGGGGGCGCTCCTGTTCACGTCGGCGTGCGTTACTTGCACTGTCGCACCCCAGTCCCAGGAGACTACAGATGAACGCCCCGGCCCGTGCCGCTTCAGCCAGTTCGCTTCACCCCGCTCTGTGGGTGGCCGCTGTCTCGGTCACCGCCTTCAGCGCAGTCGGCATCGCCAAAATGTCCGGCTTCTTCGAGCCGGCCACGCCTGCACCGGTCATCGCGGCCGCCGCACAGACGGGCACGACGCCGGCTCCGGCGACCCAAGCAGTCGTTGCCGCCCCCGAACCGGCTCAGCCGACCGCCGTCGCTGACAGACCCGCTGAAAAGCGCAGCGAGAAGCCGGTCGTCAAGGCTGTGGCAGCGAAGAAGGTGCATGTCGCCGACGCTGGCGAAACAGGTGCGGTGAAGGTCGCGGACCGGACCTACGACTCGGGCATCGATGTCATTCCGGCGCAGCCGCGCACCGCCTACGAACAGACGCTGCCGCGCAGCGAAGCCGATTACCGCGCTCCGGCGCCGGTTTGCGCCGACTGCGGTCTGGTCGAATCGGTACGCGAGGTAAAGGCGGCGGCCGACCCCAGCGGTCTGGGTGCTGCCGCTGGCGGCGTGGTGGGCGGTCTGCTCGGCAATCAGGTCGGCAAGGGCAGCGGGCGCACGATCGCGACGCTGATCGGCATTGCCGGCGGCGCCTATGCCGGCCACCAGGTCGAAAAGACGCAGCGCACGACCTCACGCTGGGAAGTGGGTGTGCGCATGGAAAACGGCGAGTACCGCACGGTCACGCTGGACGCGGAACCGGTCTGGCGCACCGGCGACAAGGTCAGGCTGCAGGGCAACCGGCTCGTGATGGCCGACTGAACACAGGTTTCCTCCTTCCTCTCTCTGAGGACCCCTTTCGGGCACCCGCGTGGTGCCCGTTTTTTTTGCCTGTTCGCCCGCCTGCTGTCCGGCTCAGGCCGCTGTGCGGAAGCGACTCACCTCGCCCTGCAGCTGTTCGGAGAGGCTGGCCAGCTCGCTCGCCGAAGTCGCGACCGACGCCGCAGCACTGGCGTTCTCCTCGACCACCTGCACGATCTGCTCGACGCGCCGCGCCAGATCCTGGCTGGCTACGGCCTGCTCCTGCAATCCGCCGGACACCTCGCCTATCGTGCCGGCGACCTGTCGGGCGTGCGCATCGATGTCCAGCACCTTGGCCCGTCCCTGCTCGGCCGTCGCCAGACCCGCATGTACCCGCTGAACCGTGCTCTGCATGGTGCTCGACACCTCGGTCGCACCGCTCTGGATACGCGTCACCATATCGGTGATCTCAGTGGCCGAGCGCGCCGACTGTTCAGCCAGTTTGCGCACCTCGTCGGCAACCACCGCGAACCCCCGCCCCATCTCGCCGGCGCGCGCGGCCTCGATCGCCGCATTCAGCGCCAGCAGATTGGTCTGATCGGCGACGTCACGGATCACATGGACGATGCGCGTGATGTGCGCGACTTCACTGCCCAGTTCGAGCGCGCGCTGCGCGCTGCTCTCGATGCCCTCGGTCACTTCGCGCATCTGCCCCACCATGCGGCCGATGTCGCCGGCACCGTCCGCGGCGTGCTCGCCGGCCACTTGCGAGGCGTCGCGTGCTTCGTTGCTCAGCTCGCTGACGTGGGTAATCGAGGTCGACAGCTCCTCCAGCGAGGCGGCCATCGCGGCCGCCAGTTCCGCCTGCGAATCCGAGGCGAGCCGCACCTGCTGGGTGGCGCCGGACAGGTGGGCGGCCGAGTCGCCCAGCTTGCCGGTGGCTTCGCCTATCGTGCGCACCATGCCACGCAGCGACTGCTGCATCGACTGGACCGCGCGCAATACCTGCGCCGGCTCGCTTTCGCCCTCCGGTCGCAGATCGGTGGTCAGATCGCCGTCGGCGATCCGCCGGACAGCGGACAAGGTATGGCCGAGCTGGCTGGAGATGCTGCGGGTGATGATGAGCGACACGACGACTGCCGCCACGATGAACAGGACGCCGGCGATGAGCACGGCGCGCGTCAGTGCCTCGGCCGAGTCCTCGAGCGCCGCGATGGCGCCGTCGTTGCGGCTGCGCACCCGCTCGCGCAGCGCCATCGACGCCTCGTTCAACGCCGTCGCCGCCGGGCCATGCGTCGAGTGCAGCAGTTCGTTCGCCTCCGTGTTGCGATTGACCAGCCCCAGGGCCAAGACCTCCTGCGAAATGCCGCGGAAGGCCTGCAAGCGCTGTTCGAGCTGGGCAAACAAAGCCCGCTCGGCCTCCTCGCTGCCGGGCAAGGCGACCAGTGCGCCGAGGCGCTTGACCGCCTCGTCGGCCTTGCCGACGTAGTCCTCCAGCTTGACGCGTACCTTCTGGATCGCGGCGTCCTCGGTTTCGATGATGGCGCTGCGCGAGTAGACGCGCACCCGCTGCACCGCGTCGTTCAGATCGGCGATCGCATCGACCTTGGGCTGGGTCAGCGCGCGGATCTCGTGAGCGCTGGCACTCATGCGCACCGACTGGATTTCGACGAAAACGGCCACCGCAACGAAGATCAGTGCGATCAGGCCAAAGCCGAGAGCAAGACGGGTGGAGATTCTCAGGTTCTTCATGAAGCGTCCCTCAGGAGCGGATTGTGTGCAGAAAACTCAATGAGTTAACGGCTGGCGCACACAGCGCTTGAGGCAGGAATCACTCATCCGACATACGGCCGATCAGGGATTTCGTATGGCACGTCAGTCGCTGCCAGGATCCATGTCATCCGGCACCGGCAGGTCGCCGGGCATCTTCGGAATGTCGCCGCCACGGGAAAAAGCGTCGTTGAGCTGATAGACATAGGCCAGCACCTCGGCCACCGCGCGGAACAGCCGGGCCGGCACTTCCTGCTCCAGTTCGCAGTGCTTGTGCAGCGCGCGCGCCAGCGGCGGCGCCTCGACCAGCGGCACACCGTGCTCGCTGGCGACGGTCCGGATGCGCAGCGCCATCTCGCCCGCCCCTTTGGCCACAACCCGCGGCGCACCGCCGCGTGCCGCGTCGTAGCGCAGTGCAACCGAGTAGTGGGTCGGGTTGGTCACCACCACGTCGGCCTTCGGCACGTTGGCCATCATCCGGCTGCGCGCCATTTCGCGCTGTTGCTGGCGGATGCGCCCCTTCACGTGCGGATCGCCCTCCTGCTCCTTGAATTCCTGGCGCGCCTCCTCCTTGGTCATCTTCAGTTCGGAGTGGTAGTGCCAGAGCTGGAAGGGCACATCGATGGCGACGATGAGCGCCATGCCGGCGACCAGCAGCAGGGTTGCCGTCATGATGAGGTCGCCGGTGGCGCCGAGCGCGACGTCGACCGGCGCGCCGAACAGCGCGAACAGCTTCTCGTGGTCGCGCATGACCACCCAGGCCGCGACGCTGCCCACCAGCGTCGCCTTGCCGATGCTCTTGCCCAGCTCGACCGCCGCCGTGGACGAGAACATGCGCTTCAGACCGGCTGCCGGATTCAGTTTCGAGAACTTCGGTTCGAGTGCCTTCGGCGCGAAGTTCCAGCCCGCCATGAGAAAGGGCGACACGAAGGCAGCCAGCATCAGCGCGATGAACAGCGGCGCCAGCATCAGCAGGGCATCTGTGGAGCGCTCGATCAGCAGCGCGAACATCGCCGCCGGATCGAAGATGGCGCGCCGGTCTATGGTCAGGCCGTCGCGCAGCAGATTGGCGCTGCGCGGCCACATCCAGCCGGCGAGCGCAGACATGCCGGCGACGCCGGTGATGGTGACGAGAAAGGTCGCCAGTTCGCGCGAATTGGGCACCTGCCCTTCTTCGCGCGCCTTTTCCAGTCGTCGCTGTGACGCTGGTTCTGTCTTTTCGAGATCGCTTTCTTCTGCCACGTGCGCAGACCCGGTTCGGCAATGCGCAGGATGATGCGCCGCGGAGACCGGAGGCAATCGGCGGAACAGCGGCCGAAGATCACCCCATCTGCGACCTCGGGCGGGTCAGGCGCAGGAGCTTGGTGCGAGAGGTGGGCGGTGGGGCATGGCAGCCCGGAAACTGCCGCGCCAGCCCTGCCGTGCGCGCTGCGCCCGCTGGCGGCGGACTCAGGCCGAGCCGCGCAATCCCTGGCGCAGCGACGTCTGCAGCGCCGATGTTTCGCGATGCAGCGCCATCAGGCGCTCGGACAGCGCGAGCAGGTAGTCCTCCATCATGCGCGACAGCTCGCGCACCGACTGGTTGGGTGAGCCCGCCATCGCCCGGCTGGCATCGATGCGTACCTGCAGGTCGCGCAGAACCGCCTGCTTGTCCGGGGGGCAGGTATTGATGAATTGTTCGATCACGCGCCGTCGCTCCGCGAAATAGGTCTGGGGATCTGAATGGGCCAGCTCCTTCCAGACGTCAAAATCGAAGTCCTGCTCAGGATTTTTCGACACTCGGTGTCCTCGCCTGCATCAATCGTGCTTCGGCGATTGGAACAGACAGTGGTCGATTTCAGCGCGGCAGGGTTTCACGCGCCGCGACAAGGCGCGCTGCCTGCTCGACGCCCTGGTAGGCAAGCTGACCCGACAGGTCCGGGCACAGCGCGTCGGTATTGACCATGTCGAGCGTGGTCTGCACCCAGGCGCGCACTTCCTGCGCGCGCATGAAGAGGCCCCGCGCGTCGGCTTCGGCCGCCTCGCCGGCGAGATTCATCGCGGTCACCATCGCCTCGTTGCCGAGCGTCTCGATCGCATCCATCAATCGCATGATCTCGGCGTGATGGGCCTGGATGCTGGCCGCAGGCAGCATCGCGGCAGCGGGAAACGGGGACGAAATCGGCTGGATCAGGGTAGCTTCGGCCATGGTTTGACTCCCTCGGTAGCGATCGGCGAAGTGCCGGGTATGCTTTCTTATCGACCCTCGAACTGAACTCTTTAGGGGCAGAGAGATTGCGAGGCAGGCAGCCCTGAGACCCAGGCCAGCAAAGGAAAAGAGCCCGCCCGGACTTGGCCCGGGCGGGCTCTCTGAAACAGCGTTGAAACAGGGGGCGTCAGGCGGCGCGGGCGACGTGACCGATCAGGCTGGAACGCGATACGCCGCGCGTGTCGCCCATCGAGCCCAGCAGTTCCTTCATGTCGAGAATCAACACGATCTGACCATTCGACAGCGTGGTCACACCGGCCACGCCCTTCGGACGGAAGTCGTCCAGGCTCTTGATCACCGCGTCCTCGCGACCGGCGAAGTTGTCGATCGCCAGGATGAAGGACGACTCGGCAGACTGCATCAGCACGCCATACTGCGGATGATTCTTCTGCGGCCAGCCGAGCAGGCGGGCCAGCGGCAGCACCGGCATCACTTCGCCGCGCACCACCATGGTGGCGCGACCGCCGACTTCCTGGATGTCCTCGTGCTGGATCGGCAGGATTTCGCGCACCATCGACAGCGGCACCGCGAAGTGCTGTTCGGCCAGGCGCACCAGCAGCACCGGCAGTATCGCCAGCGTCAGCGGCAGCGAGATGACGAAGGTGGTGCCCTTGCCCTGCACCGAGCGGATTTCGATCGAGCCGTTCAGCTTCTGGATATTGGTCTTCACCACGTCCATGCCGACACCGCGGCCCGACACGTCGGACACCGTGGCGGCCGTCGAGAAGCCGGGCAGGAACACCAGGTTCAGGCTCGAACGCTCGTCCAGCGTGTTCGCTTCCTCATCGGTGATGAGACCCTTCTCCAGCGCCTTGGCACGCAGGCGCTCGGCGTTCATGCCGCGGCCGTCGTCGGCCACCATGATGACGATGTGATCGCCCTCCTGGCGCGCTTCGAGGCGCACGACCGACTTGCCCGGCTTGCCCTGGGCCATGCGCTCGTCCGGCGTCTCGACGCCGTGATCGACCGCGTTGCGGATCAGGTGGATGATCGGATCGGACAGATCCTCGATCATCGTCTTGTCGATTTCGGTTTCCTCGCCGACCAGCGCCAGCTCGACGTCCTTGCCGAGGTTGCGGGCGAGGTCGCGGGCGATGCGCGGGTACTTCTGGAACAGGCGGCCGATCGGCTGCATGCGGGTCTTCATCACCGCGTTCTGCAGGTCGGACACCAGCAGGTCGAGCTGGCTCACCGCTGCGTCGAGCGCATGCAGCGTATCGCTGTCGTTCTTGCCGGCCAGGATGTCTGCGCGCAGCGAGGTCAGGCGGTTCTTGGTCAGGCCGATCTCGCCGGACAGGTTCAGCACCTGGTCCAGACGCGAGGTATCGACGCGGATCGAATTGTCGCGGCCCTTCTCGGCGTCGCGGCGACCGCTCGGGGCGGGTGCGCCCGGACGATCGCCGGCGCGGCGGCCGAAGGCGGCATTGACCACGGCAGCCACTTCGCCGTCGTTGGCCGAACGCGCGGCGGCCGGTTCGGGCACCGCTTGCGGAGCGGACGGCACGACGCCGGTCACCGCCTGGTGCAGCGACACCCAGTCGGGCTCGGCACCGACCGGCGCCGGCGCGGCCGGGGCGACCGGCTTCGCCACCGGGGCGGCCGCCTTGGCCGGTTCGGCTGTCAGTTCGCCAGCCAGCGCGGCGCGCAGGCGGGACATCACGCCGGGGTCGGCCGCCGTCGGCTGCATGCCGCGCTCGAGCGCGCCGAACATGTCGCGCACAATGCCGGTGGCGTCGAGAATGACGTCCATCAGCACCGGCGTCACGTTCATTTCGCCGTTGCGCAGCTTGTCGAAAAGATTTTCGGTCAGGTGACAGAGGGCGACCAGTTCGGCGGCGTTCAGGAAGCCGGCACCGCCCTTGATGGTGTGGAAACCGCGGAAGATCTCGTTCAGCAGACCGCGGTCGCCCGGGGTCTTCTCGAGATCGACCAGCTTGTTGTCCACGCCGGACAGCAGGTCGGTTGCCTCGACCAGAAAGTCCTGCAGCAGATCTTCCATTCCCTGAAAGTCACTCATCTTTCGCTCCTGTGGCGACCGGATCGTCGATCCGTCCGCCCAACTGCACCTGTTGTCACGGTCCGGCAGAAACGGCGTTCTGCCTCACCGACCTTGTTGTGCGTCCATCCTTCGCCAGTCTCAGAAGCCGAGGCTTTCGAGCAGGTCGTCGACCTGTTCCTGGCTGGTCACCACGTCGCTGCGGCCTTCCGAATTGATGACTGGTCCGTTGAGCAGGCCTTCCGGCGTTGCCGCCCGCTTCTCGGCCGGCATGGCTTCGATCAGCACCTGCAGCAGGCCGCTCTCCAGCTCTTGCGACATTTCTACGATTTTCTTGATGACCTGACCGGTCAGATCCTGAAAATCCTGCGCCATCATGATTTCGTTCAACTGGGCGCGCGTGTCGCGGGCGAAGCCCGGCACATCGCCGAGGAAACCGCGGGTTTCGTTCGCCAGCGCCTTGAACTCATCCACCGACAGCTCGTTGCGGTACAGCTTTTCCCAGCGGTCGTGCAGCGCACTGGAGCGCTTCTCGACGTCGTCCTGCAGCGGGATCGCCACGTCGGTCGCGTTGAGCACGCGACTCGCCGCGTTTTCGGTCATCTGGGCGACGTAGTTCAGGCGGCTGCGGGCATCCGGCATCTGCTGCGCCACGTCTTCCAGCGCGTGGTCATAGCCGAGCTGGCGCAGCGTGTCGTGCAACTGGCGGGCGAGATGTCCGACCTTGTTGAACACGTTTTCGCAGCTGTGTTCGAGTTCATGCGACTCATCGACAGCGTGCGAGGTGGTGTATTCGGTCGCTACGGTGTCGAACAGCGCCTCCAGGTCGGCGGAATCGCCGCCGACGCTGTTTACCGCCTCGGGTACGACTTCGAGACGCACCTTCTGCGGCGTCTCGCTGGCAATGCTGTCGAACAAGGCCTGCAGATCGTCGGAATCGCCAGTTTCGTCAAGCTTCAGCTTCTTCACGGTTTCCTCTCCCGATGCAGGCTCAAGCGGCCTTCTGGTTCATCTTCTCGAAAATCTTGTTCAGCTTTTCGCTCAGCGTGCCGGCGGTGAAGGGCTTCACGATGTAGCCCGAAGCACCGGCCTGGGCAGCCTCGATGATGTTTTCCTTCTTCGCCTCGGCCGTGATCATGAGCACCGGCAGCGCCTTCAGCGCAGCATCCGCGCGGATGGCGCGCAGCAGCTCGATGCCGGTCATGTTCGGCATGTTCCAGTCGGTCACCACGAAGTCGAATTCGCTGGCCTTGAGTTTCTGCAGCGCAATCACGCCGTCCTCGGCCTCATCGACATTGGTGAACCCGAGTTCCTTCAGCAGGTTGCGCACGATGCGGCGCATGGTCGAGAAGTCATCGACAACGAGAAATTTCATCTTGGGATCAGACATGGGGCCTACCTCTCTCAGGCTTTATGTGTTGCCAGCAGCGGACGCAGCGTGTCGGCCAGCACTTCGGCATCGAACTTCGCCACGTATGCGTCCACCCCGACGCTCTTGCCCATCGCACGGTTGGCTTCCGACGACAGCGACGAGTGCATGACTACCGGTATGTCGGCAAAACGAGGGTCATTCTTGATATTGCGGGTCAGCACATAGCCATCCATCTCGGGCATTTCGGCGTCGACCAGGATGAGGTCGATCTCGTCGGTCAGCGGAGCGCCGGTGGCCGACGAATGCGCGGCCATGCCCTGCAGCCGGGACCAGGCCTCGGCGCCATTGGTGGCGTGCTTGTGTTTGATGCTCAGCCGATCCAGCACTTCGGCGATCTTCTTGCGGGCGACCGCCGAGTCATCGACGAAGAACACGTTCGGCTCGTAGTTGCCGCCCAGCGGCGGTATGTCGGTGATGGCGGCCTCTCCGAAGGTGCCGGCCATGATGCTTTCGACGTCCAGGATGGACACCAGGCGGCCGTCGTCCAGTTCGGTGATGGCGGTGATGTAGAGCTGCTCGCTGGTCACCACCGATTCGGGCGCACGCACGCGGTCCCAGTCGACGCGGATGATGCGATCGACCTCGTGCACCAGGAAGCCCAGCGTACGCTTGCTGTACTCGGTCACCATCATGGCGCCGCCCATGCCCTCGGGTGCGCCGTCCAGATTCATGATGCGCGCCAGCGACAGCACCGGGATCACGTTGCCGCGCAGCGAAATGAGGCCTTCGACGCCGCCCGGCATATTGGGAGTCGGCGTTACGGTCGGGGTACGGCTGACTTCACGCACCTTGAACACGTTGATGCCGAACAGCTCGTGCGTGCCGAGCGAGAACAGCAGGATTTCCATCTTGTTCGACCCCGCCAGCTTGGTGCGGGCGTCGACTTGTTCGAGCAGGTTCTGATCGGTTCTGTCCATCGTCTGTCTCCAGTCTCGTTCAGGCGGCGGCACGGTCGCCACCGTTGCCGCGGCGGATCAGGCGGCTGATCGTTTCCGCCAGACGCTGCGCCTCGAACTTCGATACGTATTCGTCGACACCGACCGAGCGGCCCAGCTGCTGGTTGGAACCGGAGGACAGCGAGGAATGCATCACCACCGGGATACCGGCGAAGCGCGGATCGGCCTTGATGTGCTTGGTCAGGATGTAGCCGTCCATTTCCGGCATTTCGACGTCGGTCAAGATCATGCTCACCAGATCGCCGACCTTGCGGCCGCTGGCATCGGCGTAGGAGGCGATCTTCTTCAGTTCGGTCCACATCTGGGCGCCGTTGATCGCGCTGACGTAGCGCACACCCATCAGGTCCAGCGTGCGGGTGATCTGGTTGCGGGCGACCGGGGAATCGTCGCAGAAGAAGACGGTGGCGCCTTCGATGCCCAGCGGCTCGATGTCCTTGAACGCCAGGTCGTTGTCGATGTCCGCTGTCTCGGACAGGATCTTCTCGACGTCCAGCATCATCACCAGACGGCCGTCGGCCAGTTCGGTGACGGCGGTGACCAGGCCACCGAGATTCGCGGTCAGCATGGCCGGCGGCACACGCATCTGCGACCAGTCCAGGCGCAGGATGGTATCGACCGACTCGACCAGGAAACCTTGGGTGTGACCGTTGTATTCGGTCACGATCATCACGTCGCGCGGCGTTTCGCTGGGGAACTGGGCGAATTTGGCCAGATCGACCACCGGCACCAGCGCACCGCGCAGGCTCACCATGCCTTCAACCGCGGGCGGCATTTCAGGCGCCGCGGTCACCCCCGGCGTACGCATGACCTCGCGCACCTTGAACACATTGATGCCGAAGGTTTCGCGCTTGCCCGTTCGCGTATCGACGCCGAGCGAGAACATCAGGATTTCGAGCTTG
Source organism: Methyloversatilis discipulorum (assembly GCF_000527135.1). Classification (NCBI taxonomy): domain Bacteria; kingdom Pseudomonadati; phylum Pseudomonadota; class Betaproteobacteria; order Nitrosomonadales; family Sterolibacteriaceae; genus Methyloversatilis; species Methyloversatilis discipulorum. The sequence goes on along the minus strand of NZ_AZUP01000001.1, from coordinate 4,223,547 downwards.
TTGGTACCCGCGAGCTTGGTGCGGGCATCGATATTCTTGAGCAACTCTGACATGTCGGCCTCGTCTGTCTGGTCAGTGGCACGAAAAAAGCGGGGGTGATGCTGGGTTTACGGCAGGGGTCGGAAAGTCTTGAACGCAAGGTGACGATGCGGTGACGGGCACGCCGACGGTCAATCCCAGTCGGCGCGCAGCCCTGCTTCACCCCTCGACGACCGACGAGAACTTGCTGACCGCCTGTACGACCTCACGCGCACCATTGCTGATGCGTTTGATCGCCTGTCCGGCGTTACCCGCCAGTTCGACGCCGCTGCCGGCTTTCACCAGGCTGGATTCCATGCTCTGTATGGCGCCGCGCGTACCGTCCTGAATGCGCTGCACCATGTCGCCGATTTCCTTGGTGGACAGGCTGGTCCGCTCGGCCAGCTTGCGCACCTCGTCAGCCACCACGGCAAAGCCGCGGCCCTGCTCGCCGGCTCGCGCCGCCTCGATGGCGGCGTTCAGCGCCAGCAGATTGGTCTGGTCGGCGATCTCGCGGATGGTCTTGACGATGCTGGTGATCTGGTCGGACTGTTTGCCCAGTTCCCCCACCCGGTCCGACGTGAGCTGGACCGTTTCAGCGATGGCGCGCATTTCCGACGACGCCCGTTCGATGATGGCCGCACCTTCGGTGGCGATGGCGTCGGTTTCGCTGGACACGCGCCAGGCGACGCGTGCGCTTTCCTGCTCCGCCAGTTGCTGCACTTTCTTCTCGGTGATGTCGGTCGCGAACTTGACCACCTTGTACAGCTTGCCGGCCGGGTCGAACACCGGGTTGTAGCTCGCCTCCAGCCAGACCACCCGGCCGTCGCGCGCCAGGCGCTTGAAGTCGCCGGCGACGAACTCGCCGCTGGCCAGGCGCTGCCAGAATGCCGCATACCCGGGCGCGGCGACCTCCTCGGCTTCACAGAAGATGCGGTGATGACGCCCGACGACTTCGTCTTTCGAGTAGCCGACCGTCTTCAGGAAGTTCGGGTTGGCGTCGAGTATCGTGCCGTCCGGCGTAAAGGAAATGACCGCCATCGAGCGGTTGATCGCGTTGAGCAAGGCGGTGGCTTCGCTCTCGGCCCGCACCTTGTCGGTAATGTCGCTGGCCACCTTGACCACCTTCACGACCCGGCCGTCTGCACCCAGCACGGGGTTGTAGCTGGCCTCCAGCCAGACTTCGCGACCATCGCGGGCGACCCGCGGAAAGCGGCCGGACACGAAATCGCCTCGCGCCAGACGGGCCCACATGTCGGTGTAGGCGGTCGATGAAGCATAGGAAGGCTGACAGAAGCTCCGGTGGTGCATGCCCGGAAGTTCGGACGCGGCATACCCCATCACGCGGGAAAAGTTGGCATTCGCACCAATCACCTTGCCGTCCGGTTCGAACTCGATGATGGCCATCGAGCGGTCGATGGCATCGATCAGGGCCTTCGCTGCCGCCGCCCGGATTTCACACTCACCGAGACGCACTTCGAGTTGCCTGCTCCTGTTTCCGAACATGTCCGTTTCTCCTCTGTCGTCTCCAGCATGCTGGACGTGCGAAGTTGCCCGGGATGGCCGGGCGCGGTCGGCTCAGTGCCGTGATCGCAAGGGAATAACGCCTGCCGGATCCATTACTTTAGTTATATCCACACATCGGCCAGGGAAATTCCCCGGTCCTTGCCGAGGCGCGCTGCAGAAGGAAAAAAGGCCCGCGCCGGCAAGCCGGCGCGGACCTTTTCCTGTGCTCCGCTGCGCTCAGATGCGGAAACGGGCGCCCGCCTCTTCCAGCCCCATGGCGAGGGCGCGCAGGTGCTGCGCCTCGCTGGCCATGGCATTGATGGCCGAGCTGTTCTCTTCGCTCATCTGCGCGATCTGTTCGACCGACCGGGCGACGTCGTGGCTGGCAATGGTCTGCTCGCTGACCGATTCCGCAATGCCGCTTATGCCCTGCGAGGTCGACGCGGCGGCGTCGGCCGCACGCCCCAGCGCGCCAACCACCTCGGTCAGCTGGTTGCGCGAGTTGTCGATGGCCTGCACGCCGCGGCGCACCACGCTCTCGACGCTGCCAGCGCGGGCATCGAGCGCGCGCGTCACTTCGTCGATCTGCTGCGCAGACACCGCCGACTTCTCGGCCAGCTTGCGCACCTCGTCGGCGACGACCGCGAAACCGCGGCCCTGCTCGCCGGCGCGGGCGGCTTCGATGGCCGCGTTCAGCGCCAGCAGATTGGTCTGCTCCGCAATGTCCTTGACCTGACGGGTCATGTCGCCAATGGCACGGGTGCTTTCGATGAAGGCGCCGGCCGCCTGCGAAATCTCGCCCACCACGTGGCCGACCGCATCCAGTTCATGGCTCACCGCATCGATCGCATGGTGGCCTTGGGCCGCTTCCTCGCGGCTGGACTCAGCGTGCCGACGCATTTCTGCCGCACTGTCGGATACGCTGTTGATCGACACCGACAGTTCCTCGATCGTGGCCGCCATGGCCGACGCCGACTGGCTCTGCCCGGCCGAGGCCTCGCTGATCTGTTGCGTGGCGCTGGCCAGCGCCATCGTGACCTGGCTGACCTCCCCGGCCGACGATTTCACGCGGGCGATCAGTGCGGACAGGCTGTCGGCCATGCTGTTGAAGCTGTTGGCGATGTCGCCGAATTCGTCCTGGCTGGCGACGCGGATACGCGCCGTCAGATCGCCCTCGGCCAGACGACGGCCGCCATCTATCGTGTGGCCGATCGCGTCCTTCAGCGACGCATACAGGCCGAGCGCCAGATACACGGACAGCAGCAGGCTGGCGGCGAGCAGCACGCAGGTCAGCGTCAGATCGACCATCAGTTGCTCCGAATGCGCATTGATGCCGAGGTCAGCGGTGTCGAGCAGTACGGTCATGGTGCCGACCGACGCCTCGACCGGCACCGAAGCGCGGGCAAACACCTCTGCCGGCGGGAGATCAAAGCGCTGCGCTTTCAGCGAGGCGTTCAGCAACTCGGCGGTCGAGGCGAAGGCGGTGCGCAGCTTGTCGATCTCGGCGGCAACGCGCGGTGCATGCTCGGGCGCGAAGCTGCGCACACGTTCGTTCACCTGATCCATCGAGGCGACGCGGCGGGCGGCCAGCTGCAGCAGCGCGCCCAGTTCGATCGCCTCGTCCGGCGTGACCGTGCCGCGCGCGCTGATCGACGCGGCGCGGCCGCGCAGCCTGGCCAGATTTTCAATGGTGAAGGGCGCGACGTTCACCGCGGCCTCGACCAGAGTGAAGGTATCGGGATAGGGGTCGAAGCTCATGCCCGACCGATCGGATACCGAGCGGAAGTCGTTCAGCAGCGTGTCTATCATCGTCGAATGGCGGGCGAAGTTGGCCGCGCCGGTCGAAGCGCTCATCTGCTGTCTCACCGCTGCCCACTCTCCGGACAGACGGTCGATCTGCGCCTGCTGTACGAGCAGTTCCGGATGGGCGGCGTTCAGCGCCTTCAGCGTGTCGAGGCCACGCGCGACCTCGGCCGCCTTGGCCTCGACCTTCGCCGCCTGCGAGGCGTCGCCGTTGAGCATGGCGGATGACATGCCGCGATGCTGCTGAACTGCAGTCATCGTGCCGAGCAGCGCACGCAGATACTCGGCGCCGATGTGCTCGCGTTCCATCATGCGCAGACTGTCTAGCCGGGACATCGCAACGGTGGTGGCAAGCGTCACGAGCATGGCGAGCAGTATGCCCATCACGAGCATCATCTTCGGAGCGAACCGCAGGCGCGACATCAGGGCGCGGGCGGGATAAAGCAGGGCGTTCATGGTCTCTCCTCGGGCGGCTGGGGCACGCGGCACTGCGTGCATTAGCCAGATACGGTGTCGAGGCGGGCTCCCCGGGGTCGATACCCCTTCACGACCCGCCTGACAGAGTTACGGCAGACTGCATCCAGGGTTGAGCGAACTTTCTGCAACGCAGCATTTATTTGATATGCATCAAGCACAACGGGGCACCCGCAGGCGCCCCGTTGTCCTTAGCTCGCGCCGCCGGCAGTTCAGGCGGCGTAGCCGATGCGGAAGCCGCCCCACTGCCGGCCGCCGACGTAGATCGGTGCCGAAATGTCGTGCACCACCTCGCCGGTGTCGCGGCGATAGGTCTGGATCAGGAAAGGCTGGCTGTGCGCACCACAGCGACGACCGACCGGGTCGTCGAAGATGCGCTTGGTGCGGTTGCCGGCGATGTCCTTCTTCTCGTCGCCGGTCAGCGGCTGCGAGAAACGCTTGTTGTGTGTCGGGAAATAGCCCTTGCGGTCGACCGCACCGGCGTAGATCAGGCCGGTGTGCCGGTCGAGCAGAGGCTCCTGGATCGCCGGGAAGAGGCGATCGGTCAGGGCGTCGAACTTGGTGCTGTACTTGGTCGGCTTGGTACCGGCGATCGGCTGGTAGTTCTCGTCGAACAGGTCTTCCATCCGGATTTCGCCGCGCTTGACCGCCGCCTCCAGGCAGGCGCCGATGCGCTGCGCCGCGTCGGCGACGATCTCCGGCATGCGGGCGTGGGCAGCAACCGCCTGCTCGCCGTAGCTGCCAAGGCGGAACACCTGCGACAACTCGGCCAGATTGCTTGATAGCACGTCCAGTCGTGACGCCTCGGCAGCGGTCGAACTGGAGACCTCGCGATTCGATTCCGCCATCGCGAAAATGCGCTGCACGTGCTGCTCGACCTGTTCACCCAGCGCCCGGTTCTGACGCATGGCTTCGACCGTGCCGCCCACGCGTTCCAGCGTCGCGTCGGCACATTCGCGGATGCTTTCCAGCGTGGCCACCGCCTCGCTGGTCAGGTCGGCGCCGGTGCGCGCCTCGACCGCGCTGGCGCGGATGACCGAGGCGGCGTCGGCGGTTTCGCGCTGCACGGCGGAAATCATCGAATGGATCTGCCCGGTGGACGCGGCCGTCCGCTCGGCCAGCTTGCGCACCTCGTCGGCCACCACGGCGAAGCCGCGGCCCTGTTCGCCGGCGCGCGCCGCCTCGATCGCCGCATTCAGGGCCAGCAGATTGGTCTGGTCGGCGATCTCGCGGATCACCTGCACGACCGAGCCGATCTCCTCCGAGCGCTTGCCCAGATGTTCGATCTGGCGCGCACTTTCGGACACGCTGCCGGCGACGCGGGCCATCTCCTCGGCGACGCGACTGACCACTTGCGCCCCCTTCTGCGACAGCTCGCGCGATCGGGTGGCATCGTCCACGGTGCCGGCGGCCGCTTCGGTCGCCGTCTCCATGCTCATCTTCATGTTGCCGACGTCGCCGCTGGCGGCCTGCGAGGCCGCACACTGCTGCTCGGCTGAGCCGGCGACACGCTCTGCCCCCTTGCCGAGGCCGCTGCAGGTGTCCTGCAGCCGCTTCGAGGTGAACAGCATCTTGGCCATCGCTGCACTGAACTCGGTGACCAGGCGGTTATAGCTTTCCGCCAGTCGAGGCAGTGCGCCGCCGCCGCGTACGTCCAGTCGATAGGTGAGATCGCCTGACATGCGGGCGCGTTCGAGGCCGGCAACCATGGATTCGAGCGGACGCTCGAACAACAGGACGGCCGTTGTGCGTGCAATGAAAGCCCCCGTCGCGGCCAGGGCCGCGGCAATCAGTGCGCCGCTCAGGGTGAAGGCCGATGCGCTGTAAGCGTAAAGGCCGAGGTGGGTGATCAGCAGTGCGGAAAAAAGGCCCAGCCAGGGCAAAATGCTGCGCGTCGCTGCGCGCTTGCTTGTTGTCATCGTTCCTCTCCTGTCCGGTAAGGATCTTCCCGTGTCGCGCAAGCACCATCGCCCGCGCGGCATGTTCGGATCCTGGGCATCGTGTGCCTGTCCGTGGTGAAGAGAGTTACGACCTGAAGCGTCCGAACTTGAGACGCTTGCCGTGGCAGCGCCTCGCGGGGTCCGACAGGGAACCTCAGGTGACTGTAAACAGCTTCTGGAAGTTGGCGACCTCGATGACCTGGCGCACCGGCACACTGCAGTTCACGAGCCGCACGACGCAATGGGCGGCGCGCGCCTTGTCGCGCAGCATCAGCAGCATGCCCAGCGCCGAGCTGTCGAGGTAGGTCACCGCTCCGAGGTCGATTTCCAGCGTGTCGATGGCGTCGCCGGCCATCATGCGCTCGGTGGTTTCACGGAATGCGCGATGCGAAGAGAAGTCGAAGCGGCCACCCAACGAGATGCGGGCGAGTCGGTCGATGACCGAGGTACGGATTTCCATGCTGGATCTTTATCAGTGAGTGGATGACTGAACGACGCGTCGACGGCTCATGCGTGAGCGGCGACCCGGCGTCCTCCCTGCAGTGCGGCAATGATGCGCTCGGCCACCTGGTTCAGTGGCGCCACCTCGCAGCAGGCGCCGATCTGAGCGGCCTCGCGCGGCATGCCATATACGACGCAGCTTTCCTGGTCCTGCCCTATGGTCCATGCGCCGGCGCGGCGCATGGCCAGCATGCCCTGGGCGCCGTCCTTGCCCATGCCGGTCAGCAAGGCGGCGACCGCGCTGCCACGCGCGTGCTGGGCGGCCGAATTGAACAGCACGTCCACCGCCGGCCGGTGACGGTTGTAAGGCGGCGTCTGCAGCAGTTCGCAGACATAGCCGGTGCCGCTGCGGCGGATTTCCAGATGCGAATGCCCAGGCGCCAGATAGGCATGACCGGGCAGGATGCGCTCGCCCTGCTCCGCCTCCTTGACGCGGACACGGGCCAGCGAATCGAGGCGGCGGGCGAAGCTCGCGGTGAACATTTCAGGCATGTGCTGCACCATCACGATGCCGGGCATATTGGCCGGCAGTCGGCACAACACTTCCTTGATCGCTTCGGTGCCGCCGGTCGACGCGCCGATGCAGACGATGCGGTCGCCCCAGGCCGACGTGACGGCGGGCGCCGGTCGCGCGACGGCGGCGGGCGCAGGCTCGGCCGGTGCGGCGCGCAGCACCTTCAGCCGTGCGCCATGCGCGGCGCGGATCTTCTCGTGTATCTCCTGCGCGTAGCTGACCGGCAGCCCGGCCAGCGATCCACGCGGCTTCGCCACGTAATCGACCGCGCCCAGTTCGAGTGCCTGCAGCGTGGTTTCCGACCCCTGTGCGGTCTGGCTCGAAATCATGATGACCGGCATCGGGCGCAGCCGCATCACCTTGTCGAGAAATTCGAGGCCGTTCATGTTCGGCATTTCGACGTCGAGCGTCAGCACGTCGGGCGAGGTTTCCTTCACCTTCTGCCGGGCCACCGCAGCATCCGGCGCCGTGGCGACCACTTCCATGTCCGGCGCCTGATTGATGATCTCGGTCAGCACCGCCCGCATCACCGCGGAATCGTCGACCACCAGAACCCTGATCTTCATTCCATGCTCCTCCGTGCCCCCGATCAGGAGAACAGTTCGATGTCGCCCGATGCGTCGTCGCGGGCGAGTCTTTCCTGGTACTCGCGTTCGCGGCGCGCCAGCGTATCGTTGTTCACGCGGGCAAGTTTCTTCATCAGCACACGCCCGGCGTGCGGGAAGAAATAGATCTTCCGGGCATGACTGTCCAGCAGGTCCTGCGCCAGCACCGGAATGCCCTCGTTGGCCAGATAGTCGAGCACGAAACTGGCATTGCGCTCGCCGACATTGGCATTGGCCAGCGTCGCCATCACGCGCCCGCCGCCGAATACCTTGGCCTGCAGCGCCGAGCGACGTGCCCCGGCCTTGATCAGTTCGTTCACCAGCAGTTCCATCGCGTAGGCACCGTAGCGTGCTGAACGGCTCATGACACCGCTGCCGGCGTCCGGCAGCATGAAGTGGTTCATGCCGCCGATGCCGCGCTCGGGATCGCGTATGCAGGCGGCGACGCAGGAGCCGAGCACCGTCACCAGCAGCATGTCGCGCGTGGTGACGAAGAACTCACCCGGCAGGATCTTGACCGCCTCGCGCGAGAAGTTGCGGTCAAAATAGCGCTGTGCCGCCTGATGCTCGATCAGGCCCGGGCCGTGATTATCGACCGCCGTCAGCACGCGCATAAACCGTCCTTCCCAGATTGCGGAACAGGTCGACCGCGTGCGAGAAGCTCTCCGAGTGGCCGGCAAACAGCAGCCCGTCCGGTCGCAGCAACGGCACATAGCGCTTGAGGATGCCGTACTGCGTGGGCTTGTCGAAATAGATCATGACATTGCGGCAGAAGATGGCTTCCAGCGGCCCGCGCACCGGCCAGTTCGGTTCGAGCAGATTCACGCGGGTGAAGCGGATCAGTCTCTGCAGTTCGGGGCGCACCCTCACTTCACCCGAACGGCTGCCGGTGCCACGCAGGAAGTACTTGCGCACCAGTTCCGGCGACAGCTTTTCGATGCGCTCTTCGCCATAGACGCCCGCCTGGCCCTGCGCCAGTACCTGGGTGTCGATGTCGGAGGCGATGATTTCGACCGGCGGCGTCATGCTGCCGTACAGCTCGCAACAGGTGATGGCGATCGAGTACGGCTCCTCGCCGGTCGACGCGGCGCTGCACCAGATGCGCGCGTTGGGCTTGCCGAGCTTGGTCAGGTGCTGCTTCAGCAGATCGAAGTGATGTGCTTCGCGGAAGAAGGACGTCAGGTTGGTCGTCAGCGAATTGACGAAGGTTTCCCATTCGGTGCGGTCGTTGCGCTCCAGCCGGCGGATGTAGTCGGCGAAGGTTGCGTCGCCGGTGGCGCGCAGCCGGCGTGCCAGCCGGCTGTACACCATGTCGAACTTGATCGGCGACAGCGAGATGCCCGCGTACTGATGGATCATCTTCGCGATGCGGTCGAAGTCCTCGCGCGTGAAGCTGAACTCGCGCGTGCTGCCGGTCAGTGTCTTCACCTCCGACAGCTGGCGCGTGATCTGCGCCGCGTTGTGCGTGGTGATGCTTGCCTTGCTGCCTGTGTTCACGATGCGGATTCCATTTGGAAGGACGATTCAGTCACTGCCTGCGTTCAGAACTCTTCCCATTCCTCTTCGGCGAAGGCGGGTTGCGCCGTCGGCGCGATGCGCTTGACCTTGCCCAGCGCACCGCCACGCGAACGCGGCAGCACCGGTTCGCTGTTCGCCGCCTCGCGCGATACCGCGGCCGGCGTGTCGAACGACGACGCCACACGACCGCCCTCGTCCAGCTTGAACTGCCCCACCGCACGCATCAGCGACCGCGCCTGCTCTTCCAGGCTCTCCGCCGCCGCCGCCGCCTGCTCCACCAGCGCCGCGTTCTGCTGCGTCACCCCGTCCATCTGGCTCACCGCCTGCGTCACCTGCGCAATACCACTCGACTGTTCCTGGCTTGCCGACGCAATGTCCGTCACCAGCCCCGTCACCTGACGGAAGCTGTCGACCACCTGCTCCATCGTCGCACCCGCCTCGGCCACCAGCTTGGCGCCACCGTCGACACGCTCCACCGAGTCGGCGATCAGGCCCTTGATTTCCTTCGCCGCCTGCGCGCTGCGCTGCGCAAGATTGCGTACCTCGCTCGCCACCACCGCGAAGCCCCGGCCCTGCTCGCCCGCGCGCGCCGCTTCCACTGCCGCGTTCAGCGCAAGGATGTTGGTCTGGAACGCGATCGAGTCGATCACCCCGATGATGTCCGCGATCTTCCGGCTCGAGTCCTGAATGTCCGACATCGTCAGCACCACCCGCTTCACCGTCTCCGCACCGCGCATCACCGCTTCGTTGCTCTGGTGACCCAGCTGGTTCGCCTTCTGCGCGCTTTCCGCGTTCTGCTTCACCGTCGCATTGAGCTCTTCCATCGAACTGGCCGTCTCTTCCAGCGAGCTCGCCTGCTCTTCGGTGCGCGAACTCAGGTCCGCATTGCCGGCCGTAATCTCCCGCGCAGCGGTGTTGATCGCTTCCGTCGATTCCTTGATCCGGCCGACCACCTCCCGCAGCTTGTCCACCGTCGTGTTCGTGTCGTCCTTCAGTTGCGCGAAGGTTCCGGCGTACTCGCGCTCGATCCTGCGATTCAGGTCACCACCGGCCATCGCGTTGAGCACCTTGGCCACATCGCTCAAGCCATCGGAAACCTGCTGTACCAGGCCGTTCAGACCTTCGGCCAGCTGACGGAAGAAGCCCTGCTTGCCGTCCACCGTCAGGCGTTGTGAGAAGTCGCCATTGCCGGCGCTGCGCACCAGATCGGTCACTTCCTTCTCGATGGCGGCCTCGTCGGTGCGGTCCAGCCATTCGCCGACCGAACCCAGTCGCTGACCGGCCGCATTGGTGATCGGGCTGGTGGTGAGCTGGTACAGGCGACCGCCGATGACAATCTCGCTTTTGACCGTGCTGGACAGCGAGGCCAGGCGGCGACGCGCCGCTTCAGGATCGTCGTAGAACACGGTGATGTCGCTGCCGACGAAGCGCTCGGCCGAGAACTGCGGCACCTTCCGGCGGATTTCCGCCTCGGTGCGGCGCAGCGTGTCGATCAGCGTCTTGTTTGCATAGAGCACCTTGCCGTCCGGATCGGCGATGCGCACATTGGTGGTGACCGAATCGAGCGCTTCGCGGATGCGCAGATTCTCGTCTGCCACACGACGTTCCTCGGCCATGTCGGCACCGAGCTTGATCTTCATCGTCTTCATCGCGTCGAGGATGGCCACCATCTCGTCGCGGCGCGTGGTCTCCACCTCGACGTCGAGCCGGCCCTCCGCCATGCGGCGGACGATGGCCTTCACGTCGGCGATCGGCCGCAGTATCGAGCGCAGCAGCAGCCAGGCGCCGACCGCTGCGATCAGCACGCCCACGGCGAGCAGCGCTGCCATGACGGCGAATGCCGACGACGATTCGCTGCGCACGTGCTCGATTTCGGAACCCGCAACGCGGATCTGCAGATCGACCAGCTCGCTGATCTTGCCGGAGATCGGATCGATCACCGGATACAGGTCTTGCACCGTGTAGGCGGTCAGCGCCGCCATGTCCTTGTTCGCCATGATGGCGGCCAGACGTTCGATCGACGCGTCGGCGGTCTTCATCAGCGGCACGGCCTGCTCGACCAGCGTCTTCTCCTCCGCCGTCATCTGGCTGGCGCGATAGCTGTCCCAGTTCTTGCCGATCGCGTCACGCGCCTGATCGAGGTTCTTGCTGCCGGCAGCGAAATCGATGTTGCCGTTGCGCACCTTGTGCGCGGTATCGACGATGTTCACCGCATACATGTCGGCGACCACCTTGAGCTGCTGGGTCGGCACCACGCGCTCGTTGTAGACCACCTTCAGGATGGATTCGCTGGTCTGCATCGCCTGCATGCCGGTGGCGGCGATGCCCGCCATCGTCAGTCCGAGGATGCCGACGATGGCAAACATGCGCGCCCGGATGCTCAGGGCGGCAACAAAGCGCGTCGGCGAGAAACCGCTGCGGACCACCACCCCGTCGCGGATCGCCAGTCCTCTGGCCTGACCTTCGCGGAAGGCGCGGTAGGCGCTCTCGGCGGCGGCGATTTGCTCGCGCGAGGCGCGCGTGCGCACCGAGATGTAGCCGGTCACCACGCCGTTCTCCAGCAGCGGCGTTGCATTGGCGAGCACCCAGTAGTGATCGCCGTTCTTGCAGCGGTTCTTGACCAGCCCGGTCCACGGGCGCTCTGCCTTCAGGCAGCGCCACATGTCGTCGAAGGCTTCGCGCGGCATGTCCGGGTGGCGCACGACGTTGTGCGGCTGGCCGACCAGTTCGGCCTCGTCGAAGCCACTCACCTCGACGAAATCACGGTTTGCGAAGGTGATGCGGCCCTGCAGATCGGTGCGCGACACGAGGTTGTGCCGCTCGGTCAGTTCGACCTCACGCCCGGTCACCGGCGAGTTGATGCGCATGACGTACTCTCCTGCCTCCCTGCTGATCGATGTTTCGCGTGGCGTCGCCGCGCGCTCAGAACTCTTCCCATTCCTCTTCGGCGAAGGCGGGTTGCGCCGTTGGCGCGATGCGCTTGACCTTGCCCAGCGCCCCACCGCGCGAACGCGGCAGCACCGGTTCGCTGTTCGCCGCCTCGCGCACTGCATCGAACGATGACGCCACACGACCGCCCTCGTCCAGCTTGAACTGGCCCACCGCGCGCATCAGCGACCGCGCCTGCTCTTCCAGGCTCTCCGCTGCCGCCGCCGCCTGTTCCACCAGCGCCGCGTTCTGCTGCGTCACACCGTCCATCTGGCTGACCGCCTGCGTCACCTGCGCGATCCCTGACGACTGTTCCTGGCTCGCCGACGCAATGTCCGTCACCAGACCCGTCACCTGACGGAAGCTGTCGACCACCTGTTCCATCGTCGCGCCCGCCTCCGCCACCAGCTTGGCGCCACCGTCGACACGCTCCACCGAATCGGCGATCAGGCCCTTGATTTCCTTCGCCGCCTGCGCGCTGCGCTGCGCAAGATTGCGTACCTCGCTCGCCACCACCGCGAAGCCCCGGCCCTGCTCGCCCGCGCGCGCCGCTTCCACTGCCGCGTTCAGCGCAAGGATGTTGGTCTGGAACGCGATCGAGTCGATCACCCCGATGATGTCCGCGATCTTCCGGCTCGAGTCCTGAATGTCCGACATCGTCAGCACCACCCGCTTCACCGTCTCCGCACCGCGCATCACCGCTTCGTTGCTCTGGTGACCCAGCTGGTTCGCCTTCTGCGCGCTTTCCGCGTTCTGCTTCACCGTCGCATTGAGCTCTTCCATCGAACTGGCCGTCTCTTCCAGCGAGCTCGCCTGCTCTTCGGTGCGCGAACTCAGGTCCGCATTGCCGGCCGCAATCTCCCGCGCCGCCGTGTTGATCGACTCGGTCGATTCCTTGATCCGGCCCACCACCTCGCGCAGCTTGTCGACCGTCGTGTTCGTGTCGTCCTTCAGCTGACCAAACAGGCCGCTGTAGTTGCGATCGATGCGCCGCGTCAGATCGCCGCCCGACACGCCGCTCAGTACCGTCGCGACGTCTGACAGGCTGACCGATACCTGTTCGACCAGGCCGTTAAGCCCCTCGGCCAGCTGGCGGAAGAAACCCTGCTTGTCGTCCACCGACAGTCGCTGCGTGAAATCGCCCTGCCCGGCGGCCACGACCACGTCGGTCACCTGCTGCTCGATGGCGACTTCTTCCGTGCGGTCTATCCATTCACCCACGGTGCCGATGCGCTCGCCGGACTCGCCGACAATCGGTGTCGACACGAGATCGAACACGTGACGACCGATCACCAGTTCGGCCTCGTAGCCGCCGCCCGCCGTCGTTCTCGATTTGCGCACGAACTCCGGGTTCGTACAGATGGCCGTGATGTTGCAGCCGATGAACTTGTCGAGCGAGAAGCCCGGAATATGACGACGCAGCTCGTCGGCGATGCGTGTCACCGTTGCGTGCATCGCGCGGTTGGCGTAGAGCACCTTGCCGTCGTTGTCGGCGATGCGGACGTTGGTGGTGACGAAATCGAGCGCGGTGCGCGCGCGCAGATTCTCCTCGGCAACAACCCGTTCGCGCTCCACACGTGCCTGCAGATCGGTACGCATGCGCTCCAGCGCCGACATCAGCTGGCCCACTTCATCCTGCGTGCCGGCATCGATGCGACGGTCGAGCACACCGGAGGCGATCTCGCTGGCATGGTTGCCGGCGATACGCAGGCGGCCGGCGATACTGCGACCGAGCCGCACGCCGATGACACCGATCACCGCAGCGATCAGCAGCGCGATCAGCGCCACGCGGAGCGCCTCTTTCAGCACCAGCGCATTCACCTCATCGACATAGATGCCGGAACCGACGATCCAGCCCCAGGGCTCGAACTGGCGAACATAGGACACCTTGTCCACCGGCTTGTCGGCGCCCGGTCGCGGCCACTGGTAATCGACGAAGCCGGCGCCACTCGCCTTGGCCACGGCGACGAATTCGACGAACAGCGCCTTGCCGTTCGGGTCCTTCGAACCGCTCAGATCCTTGCCATCGAGCTCGGGCTTGGTCGGGTGCATGACCATGCGCGGACCGAAGTCATTGATCCAGAAATAGTCCTCGCCGTTGTAGCGCATCGTGCGCAGCGTGCTCATCGCCTGCTTGCGCGCTTCGTCGTCCGTCAGTTCGCCCGACTGCGCGCGCTTGTGGAAGGCATCGACGACGCCCCAGGCCGACTCGACCGCAAAGCGCGCGGCGTTCTTGCGGTCCTCGATCATGGTGCTGCGCATGCCGGCCAGCAGTACCGCGGCCAGCAGCAGAATGCCGGCCAGGCTGGCGGCAACGATGACCATCAGGCGCTGCTGGACGGTCAGGCCGCGCGCGGCGGCGGGGGATGCGGAGTGGGAATCCATGTGTGCCACCTTCAGTGAACCTGATCGTCGACCAACGCCATGTCGGCCGACAGCATGAGCTTTTCGATATCGACGACGATGAGCATCCGTTCGTCGATGGAGCCAAGGCCGTGGATGTAGCGGGTGTCGAGGCTGGATGAGAATTCCGGCGCCGGCAGGATCTTCGAGGACTCGAGCGCCAGCACGTCGGACACCGAATCGACCACCATGCCGACGACGCGCCCGCCGACGTTGAGGATGATGGTGACGGTGAACGGGGTGTATTCGACGACGCCGACACCGAACTTGATGCGCAGGTCGACGATGGGAACGATGGTGCCGCGCAGATTGATCACGCCCTTGATGAAGGGCGGTGCGTGCGCGATGCTGGTGACCGCGTCGTAGCCGCGGATCTCCTGCACCTTGAGGATATCGATTGCGTACTCTTCCTCACCCAGCGTGAAGGTGAGGTACTCCTGGGCGTAACTTCCATCCGCGCCGTCGTCCGGCCGGTGCGACACTGCCTGCGCCGCCTGCATCATCGTGAGCTCCCTCGCTGCGATTACGGAAGTTGTAACGGCATGCAAGGCGGGCGCCTTGAGACTGGGAAGCACCTAATTTTGCGTGTGCACACGGCGCGAGACGGACGGCGACGGCCCCGCCCGACCAGCGGCCGGCGGGGTCATTGAGGACGTTGCGGATCAGGCGGCGACGGCGAGGCGTCCGCGCGCCGATTCGACCAGCGACGGCACGTCGAGAATGAGCCCGACGTGGCCGTCGCCCATGATGGTGGCGCCGGAGATGCCGACCACCTTGCGGTAGTTGGCCTCCAGACTCTTGATCACCACTTGGTGCTGACCGACCAGTTCGTCAACGAACAGCGCGATCTTGTCACCATCGGCTTCGAGCACGACGAGGATGCCGCGTTCGAGATCGGTGGTGCCGCCGGCAAGGCCGAGCGCATCCCGCAGCGTCAGGATGTTCAGGTACTCGTTGCGCACCTGCACCAGCCGCGGCTCGCCGCCGACGCTCTTGATCATCGCCGCGGTCGGCTGCAGCGATTCGACCACGTAGTTCAGCGGCACGATATAGGTGTCAGCGCCGACCGCGACCGACATGCCGTCGAGGATGGCCAGCGTCAACGGCAGGCGCACCGTCATGCGGGTGCCGATGCCGGTCATCGATTCGATGTCCACGCGGCCGCCCATCGCGGTGATGTTCTTCTTCACGACGTCCATGCCGACGCCGCGGCCGGACACCTCGGTCACCTGGTCGGCGGTCGAGAAGCCGGCTTCGAAGATGAGTCCCCACACCTCCTGGTCGCTCATGTTGTCGCTGACCGGCAGGCCGCGCTCGCGTGCCTTCGACAGGATGCGCTCGCGGTTCAGACCGGCACCGTCGTCACCGACCTCGATGACGATGTTGCCGCTCTGGTGCGAAGCCTTCAGCGTGATCGTGCCCTCGCGCGGCTTGCCGCGCGCGGCGCGCACGTCCGGCGTTTCGATGCCGTGATCCAGGCTGTTGCGCACCAGATGGGTGAGCGGATCGGCGATGCGCTCGATCAGGCCTTTGTCCAGTTCGGTCGATTCGCCGGCGAGCACCAGACGCACCTGCTTGCCCAGTTTCTGCGACAGGTCGCGCACCACGCGCGGAAAGCGCGAGAACACGGTGGACATCGGCATCATGCGGATGGACATGACCGATTCCTGCAGGTCGCGCGTATTGCGTTCGAGTTGCTGCACGCCATTCATCAGCCGTTCGAACTCGACCGGATCGAGCTTCGATGCAGCCGACGCGAGCATGGCCTGCGTGATCACCAGTTCGCCGACCAGATTGATGATCTGGTCCACCTTGTCGACGCCGACGCGGATGGAGGTGTCGCCGCCCGTAGCCTTGGAGGTCCGCGTCGCCGCTGCAGGCTTTGCTGGCTCGGACGCACTGTCGGCAGCCGGTGCGCCCGGCTTTGCCACCGGATGCGCCGGCATCGGCAGCACCGCCGCGGACTCGGCCGGCAGCGGTTCGAACAGTCCGAAACTGTCGTCCGCCGCAACCGTTGCAGGCGCTGCCGTGGTCGGCACACCGGGTGCGGCGTCGAAGAAGCCGAAGCTGTCGTCCTGTGCGTCCTCGGCAACAGGTGCCGGCGGATCGAAGAAGCCGTAACTGCCGTCATCGGCGTCGCCTGTCGTGGCCGGCGTCGCAACGAACAGCCCCCACGCGTCATCGACAGCGGCAGCCTGTGCGGATGCCGGTTCGCCCTCGGCGTAGCTGCCGGGGCTGGCGATGAACTCGACGATGTCGCGCACTGCGGCGGCGTCGACACGGCCATCCAACAGACACTGCCAACGACCGGCGGCATCGATCGACACGTCCACGACGCGACTGCCGAGCGCTTCGAGCTCGGCACTCATGTTCTCCATCACGCCAGCCGCATCGGCGCAGCTCTGCGGCAGCATGAAACTGAAACGGAAACTGGACGGCAGCGCCGTCACCGACAGCGGCTGCGGGTCTTCGTCGGCGACCGATACCGGATCGGTATACAGGCGCTTGATCGACGCGCACACCTCGTCAACGCGCGCCATGTCGGCCGCGCCCTCGCCACGATGTGCCGCCACCAGGTCGCGCAGCAAATCGCCCGCTTCGAGCGAGGCGTCGACCATGGCCGCGGTCATGACGACCTCGTGCTTGCGCACGCGGTCGAGCAGGGTTTCGAGTTCGTGCGTGACCTGGGCAAGGTCGTGGAAGCCGAAAGTGCCCGCACTGCCCTTGATCGAATGGGCGGCGCGGAAGATCGCGTTCATTTCCTCGTCATCGATGCTCTGCAGATCGATGTCGAGCAGCATCTGCTCCATGTTCGCCAGATGTTCCGCCGCTTCCTCGAAGAACACCTGGTAGAACTGGCTCATGTCCACCGTCATGGACTGTCTCCCCGCGCCAGGTAAGGGTGGATCAGCCGATGACCTTCTTCACCACCTCGACCAGCTTCTGCGGGTCGAAGGGCTTGACCAGCCAGCCGGTCGCACCGGCGGCACGCCCCTGCGCCTTCATCGCGTCGGACGATTCGGTGGTCAGCATCAGGATGGGCGTGGCCTTGTACTGCGCCATGCTGCGCAGGTTGCGGATCAGCGTCAGGCCGTCCATGCGTGGCATGTTCTGGTCGGTCAGCACAAGGTTGACCGACTTGGCCTTGGCCTTGTCCAGACCGTCCTGACCGTCGACAGCCTCGATCACCTCGTATCCCGAGCTCTTCAGCGTGAATGCCACCATCTGACGGATCGACGCGGAATCGTCGATCGCAAGCACGGTCTTTGCCATGGTACTTCTCCTTCAGAACAGTTCTATTTCGCCTTCTTGGTAGGCCTTCTGGGCCACCGGATTCGTGCTGTCTACAACCGCCAGATGCGCCAGTGCGTCATCGACACGCTGTGCAAGTTCGGGTGATGCGTGGCCCAGCGCCGCCGCACGCGACAGTTCGCGCACGCTGGCGCACACGCCGTCGATGGCATCGATGCGCTTCTGCACGTGGCCGATCAGCTGCGCGGTCATGTCCTGGAACTGCAACGAGGTCACGGCGTGCGCCACTGCCTGATCGACACGTTCGACCGAGGCGCCCAGATCGACGATGGACCGCTGGCGGCGCTGGTGCAGCATTTCGAGGCCGCGCACGACGGTTTCGACCCGCGTCTTCGACTCCAGCGCGAAGGTCATGTCCTGGGCAGCCATATGAGCCAGCGCCGACTCGGTCATCTTCACGTTGGCCTGCACGCGGTCGACCAGGGTGACGATCTGCTGGCTGAAGTCGCTGGTGCGCGCCGACAGGTCGCGCACCTCGTCGGCCACCACCGCAAAGCCGCGGCCGGCCTCGCCAGCGCGCGCCGCCTCGATCGCCGCATTCAGTGCGAGCAGATTGGTCTGCTTGGAAATGCCGCCGATCTCGCCGAGCAGGGCGCGCACGCCCTCGGTTTCGCGGGCGATGCCCTCGGTCAGCTCGACCAGCTCCATGCCCAGCTTGCTGTTGTGGACCACGCTATCGACGACGCGCTGCATGGTGCCGGAGGTTTCGTCGACGAAGCTCGCGAAGTCGAACTGTTCGCTGCCGTCACCGCCGGTCAGCGCCATTGCAGTCTCGCGCTGGCTCGTGGTTTCGCCGTGCATGTTGTGGAAGCTCTGGGTGAGGCCGCCGATCGCTTCGTGCAGCAGCTGCTGCACGCGTGTCAGTTCCTCGTTTATCCGGATGCACTGGTCATGAACCGAGTCGGAACCGCCCACCACACGCTGATGCGCAGCATCGGGCTCGGCCCTGACGCTGTGCGCCTCGTCCGGCGTCTCCACTGCCGTACGACCGGACAGCAGCACCGTCAGCGTCCACAGCAGCGCGGCAGCGGCAACGGCAGCCAGCACGGGCAGCATGGACTGCGGCGCCAGCAGGGCGGCGGTGCCGGCACACAATGCGGATCCAGTCCAGGCGGCAAGAAGGGCGATCGGTTTTATTTTCATGGCATCGGGCATCGAGTGGCAACGATACGGACTGACTTCGAGCTTTACGGCAGCGCCGCGCGGAACTTGATCAAGGTGGCGTGACCGCGCCGGCTGCACCGGCCACGTCCTCGACGTTGACCGAACGTCCGTCCGACAGCATCGCCTGTTCGGTATCGCGGTTCAGCACGATGATGCTGATGCGACGGTTGATCGGGTTGAACGGGTCATCCTTGTCGAACGGAATGATGGAGCTCATGCCGACCACCCGCAGCACCTTGTCCGGGTCCATGCCGCCAGCGATCAGTTCGCGCCGCGACGCATTGGCGCGATTGGACGACAGCTCCCAGTTCGAGAATCCGCCGACACCGCCGGCAAAGGGCTTGGCGTCGGTATGCCCGGACAGGAAGATGCGGTTGTCCACCTGATTCAGGATGAGGCCGATCTCGCGCAGGATGACCTGGGTGTAGGGCTGCAAGCGGTCGCTGGCCGAGGCGAACATCGGCCGGTTCTGCTCGTCGACGATCTGGATGCGCAGGCCTTCCGACGTCACGTCCAGCATCAGCTGGTTACGGAAGGGCCGCAGGTCGGGATTCGCTTCGATGCGCGCCTCGATCTGGCTCTTCAGCTCGATCAGCTTGACGCGCTCCTGGCGCTGCTGCTCGCGCTTCATCTCTTCCGCCTTCTGGTCCTCGCTGCTGGCGCTGAGGTTGATGGAGCGCTGCTTGGTCTCGACCGCACCGTACTTCACCTGACCGGCCTGTCGCGTCAGATCGCGCCCGCCGCCCTGGATGACGCTCGAACTGTCGCCCGATCCGGAGCCGCCCTGCTGCGCCACCTTCAGCGGATTCTCGAAGTACTCGGCAATGCCCTCCAGGTCGCCCTGCGCGGTCGAACCGAGCAGCCACATCAGCAGGAAGAAGGCCATCATCGCGGTCACGAAGTCGGCGTAGGCGATCTTCCAGGCGCCACCGTGCGCACCGCCGCCGCCCTTCTTGATCTTCTTGACGATGATTGGCTGCTGGGTATCGTCGGACATGGTTCAACCGATGGTGTATGAGGAGGTCAGGAGATGAGCGTTGCGCCCGCTCACTTGCCCTTACGGCTCTTCACTTCGTCTTCCAGCTCCTTGAAGCTGGGGCGGTCCGGCGAGTACAGCACCTTGCGGCCGAACTCGATTGCCACCTGCGGCGCGTAGCCATTCATGCTGGCCAGCAGCACGACCTTCATGCATTCGTAGATCTTGCCGCCCTCTTCCATCTTCTGTTCGAGCTGGGAGGCGATCGGCGCGACGAAACCGTAGGAGAGCAGGATGCCGAGGAAGGTGCCGACCAGCGCGCCGCCGATCATCTTGCCCAGCACGGCCGGCGGCTGGCCGACCGAGCCCATCACGTTCACCACCCCCATCACTGCAACGACGATACCGAAGGCCGGCACGCCGTCGGCCATCTTCGACACGCAATGCACGGCGACATGCTGTTCCGAGTGATGGGTTTCGATTTCGGCGTCCATCAGGTCGGCGATCTCGAAGGCGTTCAGGTTGCCGCCCACCATCATGCGCAGGTAGTCGGTCAGGAAGTCCACCGCGTGGTGGTCGGCCAGGAAGTTGGGGTATTTGGAGAAAATCGGGCTGGATTCGGGATTCTCGACGTCGGCTTCGATCGACATCAGCCCTTCCTTGCGCACCTTGGCCAGGATTTCGTAGAGCATGGCCAGCACGTCCACGTAGAAGGCCTTGTTGTAGGACGAGCCCTTGAATACCGACGGCAGCGCGGCCACCGTCGCCTTGATCGCAGCCATGCCGTTGCCGGCCACGAAGCCACCGATCATCAGACCGAAGATGGCGACGTATTCGGCGGGCACCCACAGCGCGGCCAGACTGCCGTGCAGTGCGTAGGTGCCGACCGAAGCGGCAAGGATGATCACGTAGCCGATGATCAGAAACATGGAATTTCCCTGTGTATGACGGATGTTCGGGGCATCAATCACTGCGTGCCTGTTGGTCTAACGGCACCACCTCAGGAAACTTGACCAAGTCTGCTGCGCAGGTGGACAGCACCCGACGCACAAAAAAATGCCGCTGCGGGTTGCCCCGCAGCGGCGAGCTCCTTGCTCGCGCAAGGAGGAGGTCAGACAGGAGAGAGAAAACGGATCAGGCGGCGATCAGCGCCTCGCGGGCACGGCGCGTCTTGCCGGCGCGTGCGGGAATGTTGCACAGGCCGCAGACATAGCTGGCCTTCGGGTCGTAGGCGTGCGCCACGAAGTGGCCGCCGCAGCAGGTGCACTTCGTGTGCTGCAGCAGCTTGGCGTCGAAGAAGCGCACCAGCGTCCAGGCGCGGGTGAGACTCAGCACTTCTTCCATGTCGTGCGTCTGCACGTGTTCCTGGTAGAGCTTGAACGCCTTGACGATGCAGTCGAGCTGGTTGAGACCGGTGTTCTGCTTGAAGAAACTGAAGAAGGACATGAACAGCGAAGCGTGAATGTTCGGCTGCCAGGTCATGAACCAGTCGGTCGAGAAAGGCAGCATGCCCTTCGGCGGCGACACGCCCTTCACTTCCTTGTACAGCTTGAGCAGGCGCTCACGCGACAGATGGGTTTCGGCTTCCAGCAGCTGCAGGCGGGCGCCCAGCTGGATCAGGTTTACCGCCAGCGCGATTTCGCGACCTTCGGAAACGATGCTCTTGTTTTTCATGACCTTGACTCCCTGGCTCAGGACACGGCTTCGACCGGCTGCGCGCAGGCCAGGATGGTCGCGTGCAGGTGGGAGGTCGATGCGTCACGACCGTGGCTGGACAACAGGCCGAGCAGGACGCGGTCGTCGAAGCGCAGGCGGCACAGCATCATGTTGGCGCTGGCCATCTTCAGGACCTGTGCCGGGGAGAGCGACTCGATCATGCCGGCGACTTCCTCGCTGACACCGAGGCGGAACATCGCTGCATCACGGTCCTCGCGGATCATCTGCTGAGCGAGCATCAGATAGGCAAGATTCAGTTCGCGAATCTCGTTGAGCAAGCCGGTCGTCTTCATGCCTCGATCCCTCCTTGGAGCAGGTGCAGAGTGCGCCTGTGTGTGGGATGCATTCTGCCGAGAGGGGCGCCGATGCCCAATCAGGGGCTGGCGAAACTTGCTGTACGAAGGGACGCACGGAATCCTGTAAGAAAAATTCTTACATTTCGGGCGTGTACGGGGAGGGACCACCCTGAAAATCGGGCGGACAAGGCAGGTAACGGCAGCGCCGGGCAAAACTTAAATCAAAAGTGAGCCGTCCAGGATGCGGGCGCAGAGCACGTCGGCGTCCACCGGTCGCGAGAAGAAATAGCCCTGGAAGCGGTCGCACTGCTCGCGCATCAGGAAGCCCAGCTGTTCCGGTGTTTCCACGCCTTCGGCCACCGTGGTCAGGCGCAAGCTGCGGGCCAGCGCGATGATGACGCGGATGATGGCGGCGTCGTCTTCATCCTCGTTGATGTCGCGGACAAAGGACTTGTCGATCTTGACGATGTCGATCGGGAAGCGCTTCAGGTAGGACAGCGACGAGTAACCGGTGCCGAAGTCGTCCATCGAGATGCGCACACCCATGTTCTTCAGCGCCTTCAGCATGCCTATCGTCGTTTCGGCGTCCTTCATCAGCACCGATTCGGTGATTTCCAGCACCAGCTTGTCCGGCGGAAAACCGGTGTCCTCCAGCGTCGTGCGCACAGTTTCCAGCAGTCGCGGCTGGGCGAACTGCACGGCCGACACATTGACCGACATCGACAGGTCGGTCATGCCCTGCTCGTGCCACAGCCTGCCCTGACTGCAGGCTTCGCGCATGACCCAGGCGCCGATCTCGACGATGAGTCCGGATTCGTCGGCCAGCGGAATGAAGCGGTCCGGCGACACGACGCCGCGCTGCGGATGCTTCCAGCGCAGCAGCGCCTCGACGCCGGACGGGCGGCCGGTCAGGCCATTCAGGATGGGCTGGTAGTTCAGGAACAGTTCGCCGCGCTGCACCGCGTGCCGCAGGTGCGTCTCCAGCACCAGCTTTTCGGCCGAGCTGGCGCTCATTTCGCGCGCGTAGAAACTCATGCCGTTGCCGCCGGAGCGCTTCGCGCTGGCCATCGCCGCTTCGGCATTCATGATCAGGGACTGCGCGTCGTCGCCGTCGTCCGGCGTCATCGCCACGCCGACCGAAGCGGTGAGGAAGAGCTCCAGACCGTCCTTGATGATCGGGGTGGAAAAGGCGTCCATCAGCCGCTGTGCAAGTGCTGATGCCAGCGCACGCGTGGTGCAGGCCGGCGCGAACACGCAGAAGCGGTCGCCGCTGAGGCGGGCGATCATCGCGCCGTCGCCGGCGCGCTCGATCAGCCGGCGCACCGCTTCGCGCAGCACCGCGTTGCCCGCCTCGTAACCGAAGCTGGTGTTGATGCGCAGGAAGCGGTCGATATCGACCACCATCAGCGTGGCGTGGCTGGCTTCGACGCTGCGGCGGGCGGTGTCGAGCCAGTCGTCGATCTGCGCGCGCAGCAGGGTCTGGTTGGGCAGTGCCGACAGCGTGTCGAAGAAGGCCAGCGCATGGATGCGCGCGTCCGCCGTCTGCACCGCGCGCCGCGTCTCGACGCCGCGCAGTTCGCGTTCGATCACCGGCACCAGGCGGGCGATATTGCCCTTCTGGACGTAGTCGGCGACGCCGTTGCGCATGGCCGAGAAGGCCATGTGGTCGGAAATCTTGCCGGAGTAGATGATGAAGGGAATGTCGCGCCCGCTGCGGCGCACGACTTCGAGCGCGGACGCCGAATCGAAGCCAGGCATGGCGTGGTCGGAAATGACCAGATCCCACTCGCGCTCTTCCAGCGCGCGGGCGAGATCGCCGGCGCTGTCCACGCGCTCGGAATACGTGTCGAGCCCGCGCGCGCTCAGTTGAGCGTTCAGCAGGAAGACGTCGTCTTCATTGTCCTCGACCATCAATACCTTGATGGTTCTGAACCCTCCCATCTTGTCAGAGTGACGGTCCATCCACTTCATTCCGGGTCGTGAGCACGATCAACGGGATCAATGGACGGCAGGATCTGCCGAAACTTGAGCGACGACTTTTGCCGGATGCGGGCAAAAGTCTCTCTTTACCCTTTCGGTTGAGGGGGGATTAGGACCTGATCACCGCCTATTCCGCCGTTTGAATCTAGCCCGCCGCATGTGCCCTGTTGCGCCCGGCATTCTTGGCGGCGACCAGTGCCTGGTCGGCGAAGGTGAGCAGCGCGTCGGCGTCCGGCATGGCCGGCAGGCGCTCGGCCACGCCGATGCTGATCGAGCTGGTCAGGCGCAGGCGACCGGCCTGCACCGGCGCCGCGGCAACGCCGGCGCACACGCGATGCGCGCATGCCATGGCCTGTTCGAGGTCGGTATCCGGACAGATGATCAGGAACTCGTCACCACCGGTGCGGCACACCACGTCCTGTGCGCGCATGCATTCGCGGATCGCGCGGGCGGTCTGTTCCAGCACCTGATCGGCGACATCGCGACCGTAGGTTTCGTTGATCTGACGGAAGTGATCGATGTCGATCAGCAGGCAGGACAGCGGCCGCTCGCTGCGTTGCGCGATCGCCCACTCCTGAGCGATGCGGCTCATCGCGTAACGGCGGTTCGGGAATCCGGTGAGCGCATCGGTCAGCGCAACCTCCTGCAGGCGGCGGTTGCTCACGCCCAGTTCGGCCGCGTAGCGGCGGATTTCCTCGCGCTCGCTCTCCAGTTCGCGCTGCATGCGCACCAGACGCTGACCTGCACGCAGCCGTGCTTCGAGCACGCGCGGCCGCAACGGCTTGACCATGTAGTCATCGACACCCGACTCGAAGGCCTCGATCAAGCGCTGATCCTCTTCGTGACTGGTGAGCAGGATGATGTAGATGTTGCGGCCCATGCGGGTCTGACGCAGCGTGCGCGTCAGTTCGAGGCCGTTCATCTGTGGCATCACCCAGTCGACCACCATGATGTGCGGCTGGAACTCGAGCGCCAGATCCATGCCGCGTACGCCGTCCTCGGCCACCGCGACCTGATAGCCGCCGCGCACCAGCAAGGTCTGCAGCGTCAGCCGGGTGGCCGCGTCGTCCTCGACCACCAGCACGCGCAAACCGTCGCTGCCCGGCGCGTCGTTGGCCGCCAGCTGGGCAGCCGGCGCCGGCGCGACGGCCAGGACGGGTGGCGGCGCCGGCACCAGCGTGTCGGCCAGGCCGTCCAGACTGGGCAAGGCATAGGCATCGACCGGCAGCATCTGCGACCAGTCCTTCCAGTCGAGGGCGACTTCCTCGCACAGCGCGGACACCTGCTCCGGCACCCACTCCATGCGCGCCGCCAGCGCGCGCGCGGCGTCCAGGCTCTGCGCCCGGCTGGCTTCGTCGGCCATGCAGGCGCTTTCGATGGCGCGGGCCAGACCCAGTGCCATCGTCAGTCCGTATTCGCGCGACCCCGGATCGACCGGCGTGCTCAGCGCCGACTCGTGGCCCAGCACCGCGGCGACGAAGAAGCGCGGCATGCCCCAGTCGAGCAGCATCGCCGCACTCAGCTCGACGTGCGTCATCGCGAACGCCTGGCGCTCCTGTTCGAGCAGGCAGGCCGGGTCGCCGCGCGCTTCGTCGAGCACGCGGGAATACTGCACCGGGAACACGCTGGCCAGACCGAGGGCGCCGACACCCGACAGCAGACCGACGCTGAAGCTCTCTTCGACGCCGGCGCTGCGCAGTCGCATGACGATCTTCTGCATCGCGATGGCGCGGATGACCGAACCGGTCCAGAAGCGCGTGTACGGGAAGCTGCGGCAAAGACCTTCGCCATTGCTCGAAATGAGCGAGAAGCCGAGCGCCAGATTGCGCACGGCCGCCATGCCGAGCACCGCCAGCGCATCGCGCAGCGCCACCACCGGGCGCGAGCCCTGTGGCAGCGTGCCGTTGGCGGCACGTACCAGACGACCGACCAGCGCCGGGTCGCCCTGGATCAGCCGGGCCAGTTCGGCCAGCGAGGCATCGCCGCGCTGGCTCATGCGGGCGATCGACAAGGCGATGCCCTTGGGCGACGGCAACTCGCCCGCGGCCTTAATTTCCTGGAAGCGGCGTGTATCGATCAGGTCATTCATTCGTGAATCCGGGCTGTGCAGCAACCGTTTCAACGAGGCGACGCGCGCGTGACCGCCCCGAATCAATCGGCATTGGCTTTCCTTACGGCCGGGGAGTCTCCCGACTTGAGGGCAGCAGCAAAAATCCGGCCACCCCACGCGCATCGGCCGAGGGCGGCGCTACACTCGTGGCCTGCTCAGCAACACGGTTTTGCCACCCGACACATGAAGTACTGCGCCCATTGCGGCAGTGAGGTCGAACTGCGCGTTCCGGCCGGCGACAACCGCCCGCGCCACGTCTGCCCGGCCTGCGGCAGCATTCACTATCAGAACCCGCGCATGGTGGTCGGCACGCTGCCGGTGTGGGAAGACAAGGTGATGCTGTGCCGGCGCGCGATCGAGCCGCGCCACGGCTACTGGACGCTGCCGGCCGGCTTCATGGAGAACGGCGAGAGCGCCGCCGAGGGCGCAATGCGCGAGACGCGCGAAGAGGCCTGCGCGCGGGTCGAACTGCTGGCGCCCTACACGATGGTGAGCGTGCCCTTCATCGACCAGATCCACCTGTTGTTCCGCGCCCGGCTGCTCGACCTCGATTTCGCGCCGGGCACCGAATCACTGGAGGTGAAGCTGTTCGACGAGGCGGACATCCCGTGGGACGAACTGGCCTTCCGCAGCGTGTCGCTCACTTTGCGCACCTTTTTCGACGAACGCCGGCAGGGCAGCTTCGGCGTCCATCACTTCACGCTGCCCGCAGCCGCGGGCTGAGCGCGCCTGCGCCGGCTCAGGCCTCGACCGCTTCGGCGGCGGCGCCGAAGCTGAAGCTGAAGGTCGCCCCCTGCCCCGGCACGCCCTCGGCCGCGACGCGGCCGCCGTGCAGCCGGATGATTCGTTGCACGATGGCCAGACCGATGCCGCTGCCGTCGTATTCGCGATTGTTGTGCAGGCGCTGGAAGGGCGCGAACAGCCGCCCGACGTAGGCCATGTCGAAACCGGCGCCGTTGTCGCGCACGAAATAGGCGGTCTGTTCGCCCAGCCGGGACTGCCCGATCTCGATGCGCGGCTGTGGCTGCAGTCGGGTGAACTTCCACGCGTTGCGCAGCAGGTTTTCCAGCACGATGCGGGCGAGGCCGGGATCGGCGTCCACCCACAGGCCTTCCGGAATCACCCACTGCACCTGTCGCGACGGCGCCTCGGCGTCGAGCTCGCGCGCGATATCGCGGGCGACGTCCGACAGATTGGTCAGCGTGCGGCGCACCTCGGCGCGCGACACGCGCGACAGTTCGAGCAGGTCGTCGATCAGTTCGCCCATACGCTGGCTGTTGCGACGGATGCGCGCGAGGTATTCGCGCCCCTGCTCGTCCAGCAGATCGCCGTAGTCCTCGACCAGCAACCGCGAGAAGCCGTCGAGCGCACGCAGCGGTGCGCGCAGGTCGTGCGACACCGAATAGCTGAAGGCCTCCAGTTCCTTGACCGCCGCTTCCAGCGCCGCGGTGCGCGCGCCGACACGTCGTTCCAGTTCGTCGTTCTGCGACTGCACGCTCTGCACGTGCTCGGCCTGTATGCGCGCGGCCTCGCGCTGCGCGGTCACGTCGCGGCGCACCGACACCAGACCATTGAAATTCCCGTCGTCGTCGACCAGCGGAATGATGCTCACGTCGTACACACGCGGGTCGTTGCCGGCGAGGTCGACGACCTGTTCCTCGAAGTGCGGCTTGCAGGTGCGGGCGACCTCCTGCGCGATGGCGTGGTTGTGCAGCAGCACCTCGGACAGCGAGGGCAGATGCGCCGCCAGTTCCTCGCTGGTCGCCCCCAGCCAGGCCGTCTTCTTCAGGCAACGCGTGTCGAGCAGCGCGCGGTTGGCCAGGCGCCAGCGCAAATGCCTGTCCTTCAGCACGATGAGGTCGGGCAGCGCATCGACCAGCGCGCGCAGACGGAATTCCTCTTCGCGCAGCGCTTCGCGCGCCTGCATTTCGGCCGTGATGTCGCGGCTCACGCCGCGATAGCCCGAGAAGGCGCCGGAGGCATCGAACACCGGTTCGCCGGACGAGGCGAGGTAGCGCCAGCGCGAACCGTCGCGGCGGCGCGACAGGAAGTCGCGAAAAGCCTCGTGCCGCTCCAGCGTCTGCCGCAGCAGACCCCAGGGCTGGGTCAGCGCCTCTTCGCCGGGAATTTCCCACGGCGCGCAGCCGTCCAGTTCGGTGTCGCCGAAGTGCGCGTCGGTCAGTTCGTCCGGCAGCCGGTGGTAGCGCAGTTCGGCGTCCAGTTCCCAGTGCCAGTCGGCCGACAGCAGGGTCAGCGCGCGGAAATGCGATTCGCGTTCGCGCAGCGCGCGTCGCGCCGCCTGCTTCTCCGACATCGCGGCGCCGATGAACAGCGCGGTGGCGGCGGTCAGCATGATCAGGCCGTGCAGCACCAGCAGCTGCACCTGCATCGGGTGCGGACTGAACGGCGACGTGCCGTTGGCGGTGCCGGCCAGCGCCATCATCGAAGTGATCAGGAAGGCAGTCCAGCCGACGCGTGGCGGAAAGCGCAGCGCCACCCACACCACCAGCGGCAGCGCGACGTACAGCTGCAGCATCGGGTCCGGCAGCAGCGCGACGCCGGCGAAGGTGACGCTGAGCAGGGCCATCAGCGCACCGACGACCAGTATCTGCTCAGGCAGGCGGCGCTTGAGCTGTTGCAGCGGCCGGCGCGCGCCCCAGGCCAGCAGCGGCAGCACGGTGACGATGGCGCCGAGCGCGTCACCGAGCCAGGCGGTGGAACCGATCTCCAGCCAGCGCTCGGGCGGCAGACCATGCTGCAGCACGCTGCCGGTCAGTGTCGCCAGGGCACTGGGCACCGCCATCAGATAGATCACGGCCATCAGCTTGAGTGCGCCATCGGTGCGTTCGAGCAGATCGGTCGGTCTTGCGGTCAGGCGCCGCAGCAGCGCTGCACCGGCCCACGGCGCAAGGACCTGGCCGGCGGAGAACAGCGCGATCATCGCTGCGCCCTGGCGCGCCAGCACCGCCGACGCAAACACGCCGACGACCACGCCCGGCAGCCAGCGCGTGCCGCCCTGCAGCAGCGCAAACAGGGCGAGCCCCATCGGCGCCCACATCGGCATCTGACCCGACGCAACATCGCGCAGCCGGAAGCTGAGTGCAGCGAGCAGACAGTAGGCGACGGCGATCAGCAGATTGACCACAAACCCGTGGCCGGGCGCGCGGGCGCGCCCGACCGACGGATCGGCCGGCTCCGACGGCGACGGCAGCGACTGCGGCGGCATGCTCAATTCTGTCTCCGGCCGGCTTGACTACCGCGGCGGCACTTTCTAGTTTTCAACGACTGCCGCACGAATGTTTCCTGTGGAGCGTGATGATGGAAAGACGCAGCTTTATCACCGCGTGCAGCGCCGCCTGCGGACTGGCCGGACTGAACCTGCCCGCGCGCGCCGCCGTGGCGCGGGAATACCCGCGCAGCGTGCTGACCGACGGCGAAGGTCGGCCGCTGAAGGCGTCCTCGCTCAAGCCGGGTATCAATTATGTATTCCAGTGGCCGTATCCGGCCACGCCCTGTTTCCTGCTGGATCTGGGCAGGAAGGTCGACGGCGCGACGAAGCTGCGTACCGCCGACGGGCGACAGTACGACTGGCCCGGCGGCGTCGGCCGGGCCCAGTCCATCGTCGCCTACTCGGCCATATGCTCGCACAAGCTCACGCATCCGACACGGGACATCAGTTTCATCTCCTACCGTGACGAAGCGACTGCACACAGCCGTCGCGCGCGGGTGATCCACTGCTGTTCCGAGCACAGCCAGTTCGATCCGGCCGCCGGCGCACGCGTACTCGAAGGCCCAGCGCCGCAGCCACTGGCCGGCATCGTGCTCGAATACGCGGCAGAACGCGACGAACTGGTGGCCGTCGCCACGCTGGGCGCCGACGTGTTCGACCGCTTCTTCCAGAGCTTCGGCTTCCGGCTGGCGCTGGATCACGGTGGCGACCGCGCGATGAAACCGGTCGGCGCGACCACGCGGGTGGTCGCGATGGACAGCTTCTGCCGTCAGCAGGTGCGCTGCTGACGGTGTCGAGGGTTCAACCGGGTAGCGGTGGCTCGGCATCATCGGAAGGGGCGGCATCTCCCGCTTCCAGCTCGAGTTCGACGGTAAACCCGTGCGCCGGAAGCGACGTCGGTATTACGGCCCGCCCGGCCGCTGCCTTGAAGGCGGCCAGCACCGCCGCGTCGACCTCGTCACGGCCGCTGCTGCGCGCCAGGTCGACGCCGACCACCCGCCGCGCCAGTACGTGCAACTGCACCGACATCGACGCGGCGCGCCCCTCCGTCGACCATCCGTCGGTGACGACCACCCGCGCCAGCGCATAGCGCAAGGCCCGCAGCGCGTCCTCGCCCGGCGCCGGCAGCGCTGGCTCGGCGACGGTCTGCGGCGTCGGCGCAACGGCGACAGCGCTTCCCGTCGCCGGGACCCGCGCCGGGCGCGGCTCGCCCGCGACCACGCCCTGCCCCGCGGTGGCGCTGCCCTGCGCCGGCAAGGCGCTCGGGCCGACAGGCTTCAGTGCCAGCCGGAGCGCGCCGTGGCTGAGCTGCGGTGCCGCCGACGGCAGCGGCCAGAAAATCAGCAGGTGCAGCAGGGCCGACAGCGCCAGTGCGCAGCCCAGCGGACGATGCGTCGCAAGCGATTGACGCGGTTGCAAATTCATCTTCCTTTGCTAAAGTGTCCGAGCACCTTGCGCGGCAACGTTTCCCGCGTCGCCGGGCGGATGCGTGACGACACACGTTTCACTTCGACTGACCGATTTCAGACCGAGGACGCGTAAGACGATCATGCTGGAGCAGCCACCCCGGAGCATAGTTTACGAAGTGCGGCGCCCGTCGCACCCGTGGATACTGACCCTCGACGCCAACGGCGTTCCGCACCGCTGGGTCAGCTGGCAGCATGCCGTGTTCTATCACTCCAAGGATCTGGTGGCCTGGGTGGCCGGCAGCCACGAATTCGAAATCCGCGGCGGCATCAATCGCGTCACTGGCGAACAGTCCTTCATCCGCACCAACAGCATCATCGCGATCAAGGGACGCAGCCACGCGCACAAGCTGCAGACGGCCGTGCCGCCGCTGAACAACCGCGAACTGTTCCACCGCGACCGCTCGATCTGCGGCTACTGCGGCGGCGAGTTCTCATACCAGAAGCTGACGCGCGACCACATCGTGCCGGTGTCGCAGGGTGGGCGCGACCTGTGGATGAATGTGGTGACCTGCTGCCGGCCCTGCAACCAGCGCAAGAGCGGCCGCACACCGGAACAGGCGCGCATGCAGCTGATGTACGCGCCCTACGTGCCAAACAAGGCCGAATACCTGATTCTCAGCAACCGCAACATCCTGGCCGACCAGATGGATTTCCTCGCCCAGCACGTGAACGCCAACAGCCGCTGGAAAGCGGCCTGACCGTTCACAGCGGAACGGCGGCCCCCGACGGACGACGGGTGGTGCGCGGCAACAGCAGCTGGAATACGGTGCCCTGACCGACCGCGCTCTTGCAGGACAGCGAGCCGCCGAGTGAGCGTGCCAGCGCCAGCGCATGCGCCGGCGTCGCCTGCTTGGCGCCGCTGCCGTCCGGCGCGAACAGCGCCGCCACCCGCCCGGCGTCCATGCCGCGGCCGAAATCGCGTACCCGGACCTCGACGAACAGCGAGCCATTGAGGTTGAGGCCCTCTGCCGTGCTGACCGCGATGCGACCGGAGGTGCCGACCTGTTCGGCACTGATCGCCAGCAGCGCGTGCAGCAGCTCGCGCAGCACGCCGAGCGGCATGTGCAGCGGTGGCAGCGCCGCGTCGAGATGCAGCTCGGTCGAAATCGAGCGGGCCCGCAGCACGCGCTCCTCGACCTCGGCCACCGTCTGTTCCATCAGCTGATTCAGGTCGATGCGCTGGGCGTCGGCCGACACGTCGGGCGGACGGCCCTCGAACTGACGCAGCACGGTGTCGATGCGATCGATCTGGTCGCCGAACACCGTCAGTTCGGAATCGACCATCGCGTCGGCGCCCATCTTCAGGCGCATCGACTTGATCTGATGCCGCATCAGGCCGAGCGGCGTATGCAGGTCGCCGCGCAACTGGCGCGCATGTACGGCGTACTGCTCGACCATGCCCTGTCGCAGTTCGCCCAGTTCGCGCAGACGCAGCTGCTGCTGATGAAGGGCGCGAGCGGCGCCCTCGGCCAGCGCGTGCAGTTCGTCGCTTCGGCGCATCAGCGCGGGCGTGAGGCTGGCCGGGAAGTGGTAGAGCGCGAGCGCCTCGACCCCCGCTTCGCTGCGCAGCGGCTGGATCAGGCCGGTCTGCCCGGGCGACACCCGCAGCAGGCGCTGCAGGCTGACCGGCAATGCAGCGGCTTCACGCGCGTCGCTGCACAGCCAGGCCGCGCCCGACGAAAGCTGGCGCCAGACGCCCTCCAGCCCCGGCTGCGCGAGATCGACGTGCGGTGCGTTTTCGCCCCGCTCCGCGATAGGCATGAAGGCGCCGCCGCCCTGCCCGGCTCGCAGTATCTGCGGCGCCGGCAGGTCGAGCAGCAACGCCGACGCCAGCTTCAGCGACGTCCACAGCGACGCCTCGTCGCCGCGCGCATACACCTGGCTGAACAGTCCGGCGCGTGCGAAGCCGGTCAGCGCGGCGCTGTCGTCCGGCTGCGCGTCGGCGATCGCGATGGCGAAGGTCGGACGATAGGGCGCCCCCGCGGGAAGCAGCGTGTCGGCAGCGTCCACCTCGACCTGCCGGCAGCGTTCAAACGCGCGGCTGTGCGCCTCCTGCAATGCGCTGTCGAGCGCATCGGCCGACAGCCCGGTCAGGCGCTGTGCGAGTGCCCGTTGCTGCGTCGTATCGGCGGCACCGCCCCCCGCCAGTTCTTCGGCGGCGCGCGCCAGGCGCAGATGTTCCGGCGCATCAATGAAGAGCGCGCCGTCGGCATGGGAAAAGCGCAGCGCATCCGCCAGTCCGGCCGCCCATTCGGCGGACAGCAGCGCGGCGCCGACCTCGCCATGATGTTCGCCGCCATAGGCGGTTTCGAGCGCGGCCAGTTCGTGTTCGGTCGGGCTGTGGGCGTGCCGCTCGCCGCCGCCGGGCGCCACCGCCAGCAGCGGCAGCGCAACGTCGAGCAGCAGGCCGGCGATGAAGCTCTCGTCGGGATCGCAGCGACTGCCCGCAGCGGCCAGTGCGCGGGCGATTTCGGCAGTCAGTATGGAGTGCGCCCAGAAGGCGCGATGCCCCGCAAGATCGACACCGCTGCGCTGGACGCGCGCGCGCGCATCGAGCAGCGCCACCTGTATCAGCGCGTTTCCGCAGGCATCGATCACCGCGTCGATGCGCCGACCCGCGCCGCCGTCGCCGGCCGGCGTGGCGATCAGCGCCGACGCGCGCAGCAGGCGCAAGACCCAGACCGGATCGTGGCGGAGCAGCGCGTTCAGGGACGGAAGCCCGGCCGGCAGCGCACGCAGTCCGAGTGCCACGTCCGCGAGAAGCGGCAGCGAAGGCAGACCGGACAGCATGGCACAGTCGATCGCGCGGGCGGCGGGGGCTGTCATGCGGACTGGACGATGTTATTGGACACCGGGCCCTGGGGCCCGGCGCTGACCTCTTTGGTTTATCGGCCGTTCTTGAGACGGTATCTGCGATTGATCATACCGCAGCAAATCGACGCAAACCCGCGCCAATACTGGGATGCGGCGTGAGTCACGGCGTCGTTGCAGAGCAACGTCGCCCATTTCGCCCGCAACTCGAACGCCGGTGCCGGAATCGCCATCGGGGCGTCAACCTTTACAAATGGTTACGCCACTCGAAATCGGGGTTCACAGCAGCGGCACAAGCTGGCTTCGCTGCCGGAGCGTTCCGGCCCATGGAGATACCGAACATGAAAACCCCTGAAAAATCATCTGTCCGCGGCCGCTGGTTTGCCGGTCTTGCCACCGCCGGTGCGCTGGCCGGACTGGTTGCCGTCAATCTGCCGGCGCAGGCTCACCCGGGTGCCGAGGGCGGCGCTCATCCGGTCAAGCACGGCGAACGTCACCACGGCCCGGAAGCGATGGGCCAGCGCATGGAACAGATGGTGGAGCGCGTGTTCACGAAGGTCGGCGCCAGCGAGGAACAGAAGGCGCGCGCCCGTGACATCGTCAAGGCGTCCGGCGAGGAAATGAAGAAGCTGCACGCCGGTCGTACCGACGACCGTCAGCAGATGCTGGCGCTGCTGTCGGCCGACACGATAGACCGCGGCCAGATCGAGCAGCAGCGTGCCGCCCGCCACGCTCAGATGGACGAAGCGTCGAAGGTAATGACGCGCACGATGGCCGATCTGGCCGAAGTGCTGACGCCGGCACAACGCAAGGAGGCGGCCAAGTCGCTGGCCGGCATGGGTGGCCGCCACGGCCACCACGGCAAGCACCGCCACGGCGACGGCCCGCGCGCGCCGGAGGCGACGCGCGGCTGAGTCCGCTCAGGCGATGTCGAACAGGCGCGCCAGCTCGGCCCCCGGGTCGGCGGCGCGCATGAAGGCTTCGCCTACCAGGAAGGCATGCACGTCGCGGGCCCGCATGGCCGCGACGTGTTCCTTTGCGAGGATGCCGCTTTCGGTGATGACCACGCGGTCGGCCGGAATGCGCTCGAGCTGCGACAGCGTGAAGTCGAGCGATACCTCGAAGGTACGCAGGCTGCGGTTATTGATGCCCATCAGCGGCGTATCGAGCTGCAGCGCGAGGTCCAGTTCGCCGGCGTCGTGGCTTTCCACCAGCACCGCCATGCCCAGTTCCGTCGCCAGCGACTCGAGTGCGCGCATGTCGGCGACCGCGCGGGCCTGCTGCGCCGCGTCGGCTTCGCCCGAGGGCGGCAGGAAGGCGGCGACGATCAGCAGGATGCAGTCCGCGCCCATCGCCCGCGCCTCGACCACCTGATACGGGTCGATGATGAAATCCTTGCGCAGCACCGGCAGGCTGCAGGCGGCGCGCGCCTCGACCAGATAGTCCGGACTGCCCTGGAAATACTGGCGGTCGGTCAGCACCGACAGGCAGGCCGCGCCCCCGGCCTCGTACGAGCGGGCGATGTCGGCCGGCCGGAAGTCGGCGCGCAGCACGCCCTTGGACGGGCTGGCCTTCTT
Organism: Methyloversatilis discipulorum; assembly: GCF_000527135.1. Lineage (NCBI taxonomy): Bacteria > Pseudomonadati > Pseudomonadota > Betaproteobacteria > Nitrosomonadales > Sterolibacteriaceae > Methyloversatilis > Methyloversatilis discipulorum. Next base: position 4,188,697 of record NZ_AZUP01000001.1, on the reverse strand, counting down.
CACTTCGGCAATCACCGCCGGCTTCTTCGCCGCCACGCGCGTCTTCAGCGCAGCGACGAAGTCGCGCGTCGGCGCCTGAGCGTCGGCCCGCGCGCGCAGCGCGGCCATCGTTTCCGCGGCAAGACCGGCGGCAATTTCCTCGCGCTTGGTGGCGAGGATTTTCTGCAGGATGTCTGACATCGGCGGCCTCAGTTCGCGAACGAGCGCGACAGCTCGACCAGCTTGTCGAGACGCTGCCGCGCCGCGCCGGATTCGATGGCTTCGCGCGCCCGTTCGACGCCGTCGCGCAGGCTGTCCGCCACGCCGGACACGTAGAGGCTGGCGCCGGCATTGAGCAGCACGATGTCGCGCGCCGGCGGAAGCGTGCCGTCGAGTGCAGCCAGCAGCATGTCGCGCGAAGCCTGCACGTCGGCTACGCGCAGTGTGTCCAGCGCGTGCACCGCCAGCCCGAAGTCGGACGGATGTACGGTGTATTCCTTCACCTCGCCGTCGCGCAGTTCGCCGACGAAGGTGTCGCCGCTGATCGACAGTTCGTCCAGCCCGTCGCGGCCATGCACCACCATCACGTTGCGCGAGCCCAGTTCCTTCAGCACGCGCGCCAGGATACCGACCAGGTCGGCGTGGAACACACCCATCACCTGGTTGGCCGCCCCGGCGGGATTGGTCAGCGGGCCGAGGATGTTGAACACGGTGCGCACGCCCAGTTCGCGCCGTACCGGCGCCGCGTGCTTCATCGCGCTGTGGTGATTGGGCGCGAACATGAAACCGACGCCCACCTGTTCGATGCAGGTCGAAACCTGGGCCGGCGTCAGGTTCAGATTGACGCCCAGCGCTTCCAGCACGTCGGCCGAACCGCTCTGCGACGAACTGGCGCGCCCGCCGTGCTTGGCCACGCGCGCCCCGGCCGCCGCGGCGACGAACATCGACGCGGTGGAAATATTGAAGGTGTGCGCACCGTCGCCGCCGGTTCCACAGGTGTCGACCAGGGTCTGCGTGTTGTCCACCGGCACCTTCATCGACAGATCGCGCATCACCATCGCCGCGGCGGCGATCTCGCCCACCGTTTCCTTCTTCACCCGCAGGCCGATCAGGATGGCGGCGATCAACGTCGGCGACACCTCGCCGGTCATGATCTGGCGCATCAGCGCGGTCATTTCGTCGCGGAAGATTTCGCGGTGCTCGATCACGCGTTCGAGCGCCTGTTTCGGGGTGAACGTCATGCGCCGGCCCTCCACTCGTCGAGGAAGTTCTTCAGCATCTGGTGACCGTGCTCGGTCAGGATGGATTCCGGATGGAACTGCACGCCTTCGATCGCCAGCGTCTTGTGCCGCATGCCCATGATTTCGCCGTCGTCGGTCCAGGCGGTCACTTCCAGACAGTCCGGCAGCGTGTCGCGCGACACCGCGAGCGAGTGGTAACGGATGGCGGTGAAGGGGTTGGGCAGACCGCGGAACATGCCCTTGTCGAGGTGGTGGATGGCCGCCGTCTTGCCGTGCATCACCACCTTGGCGTGCACCACGTCGCCGCCGAAGGCCGCACCGATGCTCTGGTGGCCGAGGCAGACGCCGAGGATGGGGTACTTGCCGGCGAAGGCCTTGATCAGCGGCACCGACACGCCCGCCTCGTTCGGCGAACAGGGGCCGGGCGACACCACGATGTGGTCCGGCTTCAGTGCGTCTATCTGTTCCAGCGTGATCTCGTCGTTGCGGAACACGCGCACGTCCTCACCGAGCTCGCCGAAGTACTGGACGAGGTTGTAGGTGAAGGAGTCGTAATTGTCGATCATCAACAGCATGGTGGCTTCTTCCGATGGCCGTGTTTCGGAGCATTCTCAACCTTCGCGGCATCCGGCGCACGCACAGACACGGCCTGCGACAACGGGCGGATGGTGAAGGGAGGGCTTGGGCGCACGCAGAGCGTGCCGGGAGGGCGGTTCAGGCGGCAGGCTTGCGCCAGCGCAGGCCGGAATACGGGGCGGGAATGATGATCGTCGGGCGCATGCCGCGGATTATGGCGTGCGGCGTGGCCTTGTACAAGGCGGTGCCGCAGCTTCGCGTCAGGCCCCGACCGCGCTCAGCTGCCTGACCGACGCCACCAGGTCGGTGAAGCGCTCGCCCTGCACCTGGATGTGGCCGCGGATGCGGTCCGCCGCAAGATCACCCTCGCCAGCGACGATGGCATCCACGATGGACTGGTGCTCCGAATACGAGACTTTCATCCGGTTGCGCACCCGTAGCTGCAGCCGGCGGTAGGGACGCAGCCGGCGGTGCAGGCTGATCGCCTGTTCGGCGAGGAAGCCGTTGTGGCTCGCCATATATATCTGGCGATGGAACAGTTCGTTGAGCCAGTAATAGGCATCCGGATTGTCGGCGTCGCGCGCCGCTTCGCAGGCCTGATGCGCCGCACGGAGCGACGCGATCTCGTCCTCGGTGATGCGCCGCGCCGCCAGGCGGGCGCACATCGCTTCGAGTTCGGCCATCACGTCGAACATTTCGCACAGCCGGTGCGGCTCGATCTCGGCCACCACCGCACCCCGCCTCGGGCGCGTGTCCACCAGCCCAGCGGACGCCAGCTGGATCAGCGCCTCGCGTATCGGCGTGCGCGATACGCCGAACTCGGCCGCCAGCTCCTGTTCGTCCAGCCGGGCACCGGGGCGCAGCGCGCCGGTGACGATCTGTTCCTCGATCTTTTCGCACAGCTGTTCGGACAGGCGCAGTGGCGCCGGGGCGTGATCCATGTCGGGCTCCTTGCTCATTACAAAAAAGTATAGACAAAGCTTGACTATGAATACACTGAATCCTATCGTGTATACACGTTTGACACTTCTACATACATGAAATGATCTGACGTATCCGCCGCATCTCAGCCCCCACCGAATAAAACAAGGGGGTGCGGCACCACCACCATGCATCCAATCGACTGGAGGAGACTTGCATGAAATCCCAGCGCCGTTCCGTCCTGCGCGGCTTTGTCGCGACCACCCTTTCCGCATCCCTGCTGGCCATCGGCCTGGGCGCCGCCCAACCGACGTTTGCCCAGACCACCCTGAAGCTTTCGCACCAGTTCCCTGCCGCCACCACACCCGACGGTGACTTCCGCGACCGCCTCGCCAAGCAGTTTGCCGCCGAAGTCGAGAAGCGCACCCAGGGTCAGGTCAAGATCACCGTCTATCCCGGCAATTCGCTGATGAAGACCAACACCCAGTTCGGCGCGCTGCGCAAGGGCGTGCTGGACATGTCGGTCCTTCCGCTGGCCTATGGCGGCGGCGAGGTGCCGGAAGTGAACCTGACGCTGATGCCGGGCCTGATCACCTCTTACGAGCAGGGCCTGCGCTGGCGCACCTCGCCGATCGGGCAGCAGCTTGAGAAGCACCTCGAAGAGAAGGGTCTCAAGATCCTGACCTGGGTGTGGCAGGCCGGCGGCATCGCCTCGTCGACCGAGAAGCCGCTGGTGGCGCCTGACGACGTGAAGGGTGTCAAGTTCCGCGGTGGCAGCAAGGAAATGGACGTGATGCTGAAGGGCGCGGGTGCCGCCATCACCAACGTGCCGTCGAACGAAATCTACAGCGGCATGCAATCCAAGGTCCTCGACGCCGCCCTGACCTCCTCCACCTCGCACATCAGCTTCCGCCTGTACGAAACGTCGAAGTCCTTCACCACCGGTCGTGATCACAGCTTCTGGTACATGTTCGAGCCGCTGCTCATTTCGATGAACACCTTCAACAAGCTCACGCCGGAACAGCAGAAGGTGCTGGTCGAGGTCGGCCTGAGCCTGGAGAAGTTCGCGATGGAAGAGGCGAAGAAGGACGACGAGCGCGCCGCCGAAGTGTTCGCCAAGGCCGGCATCAAGGTGGTGGACATGGACGAGGCCGCGTTCAACCAGTGGCGCGCACTCGCCCAGAAGACCGCGTGGAAGGACTTCGCCGAGAAAGTGAAGGACGGCAAGACCTGGATGGACATGGCCACTTCGGTCAAGTAACGCGACCGGCCTGGGGAGGGTTCCATCATGTTCTCGCTGATTGCCGGCGCGCTGCGCCGGTTCAACCGGCTTGCCGCCTATCTGTCGGGCGCCGTCATCATCGTGGCGGCCGGCATCCTGGTATGGCAGGTCGCGGTGCGCTACTGGCTCAAGTGGCCCACCGACTGGGAAATCGAGCTGTGCGTCATGCTGCTCATCATTTCCACTTTCATGAGTGCGGCCCACACCCAGGCCGAACGCGGCCACGTGGCGATCGACCTGCTCGACACCATGCTGCCGGCCGGCATCAACCGGCTGCGGCAGAAGCTGGCCGACGTACTCACCTTCGCTTTCTGCGGCTTCGTCGCCTTCAACGCCTGGGAGTTCTTCCACGAGGCCTGGGTCGACGGCAAGACCAGCCCCTCGCTGTGGGGCCCGAAGCTGTGGATTCCGTATCTGTTCGTCGCGCTCGGCATGACCACGCTGACACTCGAACTGGCGCTGCAGACGCTGCGCCGCAAGGAGGCCTGACATGGACATGCTCACGCTGTCTCTTCTGTTCGCCGTCGCCACCTTCGTCGGCCTGTTCTCGGGCATGCCGATCGCCTTCGCGCTCGGTGGCGTGGCCCTGCTGTTCATGCTGTTCTTCATGCCGCTGTCGTCACTGACGCTGGTGACCGAAACCATCTACGCCGAGCTCGACAACTTCACGCTGCTCACCATCCCGCTGTTCGTGCTGATGGGCGCGGCGATCGGCAAGTCGCGCGCCGGCGAGGACCTGTACGCCTCGCTCAACCGCTGGCTCTACCGCGTGCCGGGCGGCCTCGGTGTCGCCAACACGCTGGCCTGTTCGGTGTTCTCGGCGATGTGCGGCTCCAGCCCGGCCACCTGCTCAGCCATCGGCAGCTCGGGCATTCCGCAGATGCGCAGCCGCGGCTACTCGGAAGGCCTGTCCACCGGTCTGATCGCCGCCGGCGGCACGCTGGGTATCCTGATCCCGCCCAGCCTGACGCTCATCCTGTACGGTCTGGCCACCGAACAGTCGATCGGCAAGCTGTTCATGGCCGGTGTCGGGCCGGGCCTGCTGCTCACCCTGCTGTTCGCGCTCTACGTGATGTGGCGCTACAAGAAGGAGAAGGCACAGGCGCGCGCTTCGGCCGACGCCAGTGGCGACGGTTCGCACGCGCTGCTGCAGGACGAGCACTACAGCTGGGCCGAGCGCCTGGAATCACTGCCGCGCTTCGCGCCCTTCCTCGCCGTCATCGCCATCGTCATGATCGCGCTGTACGGCGGCTGGGCCACGCCGTCGGAAGTGGCCGGCATCGGCGCCTTCTTCTCGCTGCTGATGGTGATGACCATCTACAAGTGCTACCGCTGGGCCGACCTCAAGGTCATCCTGAACGGCACGGTGAAGGAGAGCTGCATGATCATGATGATCATCGGCATGTCCTTCCTCTACACCTGGGTCATGAGCAACCTGAACATCACCCAGGAAGCCGCGCAGTGGCTGGTGACGCTGCCGATCGGCAAGTGGGGCTTCTTCGTCGCGGTGTGCCTGCTGCTGCTGGTGCTCGGCTTCTTCCTGCCGCCGGTGGCCATCATCCTGATGGTGACGCCCATCATCCTGCCGGCGCTGAATACGCACGGCTTCGACCTGATCTGGTTCGGCGTCATCATGACCATCATGCTGGAGGCCGGTCTGGTCACGCCGCCGGTCGGGCTGAACCTGTTCGTCATCAACGGCATCGCACCCGACATTCCGCTGAAGGCCATCATGAAGGGCGTGCTGCCCTTCATCTGGCTCATGCTGCTGGCGGTGCTGCTGCTGTGCCTGATGCCGGGCATCGCGATGTGGCTGCCCGACCACTACCAGGGGAGCTGAAGATGGGCGCGCCCTGGAATCAACGTGCGGCGCGCCGGGCGCGCCGGCTCGAACGGCTGGCGCCGCTCACCCGCGGCCGCGAGATCGCCGCGGCCGACATCATCGCGGCGCTGGAAGCGGCGATCGAGCCGGGCGATCGCGTCTGCCTCGAAGGCAACAACCAGAAGCAGGCCGACTTCCTCGCCGGATCGCTGGCCGACTGCTCACCCGAGCGCCTGCACGATCTGCACATGGTGCAGTCGGTGCTGGCGCTGCCGGCGCACATCGACGTATTCGAGCGCGGCATCGCGAACCGGCTGGACTTCTCGTTCTCCGGCCCGCAGGCGAACCGGCTGGCGCGGCTGGTCGAGGAGCGGCGCATCGCCATCGGCGCCATCCACACCTATCTCGAACTGTTCGGCCGCTACTTCGTCGATCTCACGCCCGACGTGTGCCTGATCGCCGCCCAGGCGGCCGACGCCGACGGCAATCTCTACCTCGGCCCGAACACCGAGGACACGCCGGCCATCGTCGAAGCCACCGCCTTCCGCCACGGCATCGTCATCGCCCAGGTCAACGAGAAGCTCGACCGCCTGCCGCGCGTCGACATCCCGGCCGACTGGACCGACGCCTTCGTCGTCGCGCCGCGCCCCAACTACATCGAACCGCTGTTCACCCGCGACCCGGCGCAGATCACCGAGATCCAGGTGTTGATGGCGATGATGGCGATCAAGGGCATCTACGCCGAGTACGGCGTGCAGCGCCTGAATCACGGCATCGGTTTCGACACCGCGGCGATCGAACTGCTGCTGCCGACCTATGCCGAATCGCTGGGCCTGCGCGGCAAGATCTGCAGCCACTGGGCGCTGAATCCGCACCCGACGCTGATCCCGGCGATCGAGGCGGGCTTCGTCGAATCGGTTCACAGCTTCGGCTCCGAAGTCGGCATGGAGAACTACGTCGCCGCCCGCTCCGACGTGTTCTTCACCGGCCGCGACGGCAGCATGCGGTCCAACCGCGCCTTCTGCCAGACCGCCGGCCTGTACGCCTGCGACATGTTCATCGGCTCGACGCTGCAGATCGACCTCGCCGGCAACAGCTCGACCGCTACGCTGGGCCGCATCGCCGGCTTCGGCGGCGCGCCGAACATGGGCTCGGACGCGCGCGGGCGGCGTCACGCCAGCCCGGCCTGGCTGCGCGCCGGCCGCGAACGCGCCGGCAATGCCGTCGCCACGCGCGGCCAGAAGCTGGTGGTGCAGACGGTGGAAACCTTCCGCGAGCACATGGCGCCGGCCTTCGTCGAGCGGCTGGACGCCTGGCAGCTGATGGAAGACATGGGCATGGACCTGCCGCCCATCATGATCCACGGCGACGACGTGACCCACATCGTGACCGAGGAAGGCATCGCCAACCTGCTGCTGTGCCGCAGCGCCGCCGAACGCGAACAGGCGATACGCGGCGTCGCCGGCTACACACCGGTGGGCCGCGCGCGCGACACGCGCATGGTGGAGAACCTGCGCGACCGCGGTGTCATCCGCCGCCCCGAAGACATCGGCGTCGACAAGCGCGACGCCACACGCGACCTGCTCGCCGCACGCAGCATCAAGGACCTGGTGCGCGCATCCGGCGGCCTGTACGACCCGCCGCGCCGCTTCCGCAACTGGTGAACGGAGAACCGATATGGAACGCTTCACCCTCTCGCTGCCGAGCGCGCCCTGCGCGCGTGCCGACGCGGCCGCCGCACTGTGCGGCGTCGTGTCCTCCGGCAACCTCGAAATCCTGGTCGACCGCGGCAGCATGGCTGACCGCTGCGACATCGAAGTGAACACCTCGGCGCACGGCTTCCGCGAAACCTGGGAAGCGGTCCTCAGCGACGCCGTCGCCCGCCACGCCGCTGGCGGCCTCGCACTTGCCATCAACGACGCCGGTGCGACACCGGCCGTCGTCAGCCTGCGCCTCGATCAGGCGCTGGAAGCGCTGGAGGACCGCGCATGAGCCGCCTGCAACGACATTCGTGGTTCGAAGCCGACGCCCGCGCGCGCATCGCCGGTCTGGTCGACGCCAACAGCTTCCGCGAACTGTGCGGCCCGCACGAACGGCTCACCAGCCCGCACCTGGCCGTGCTCGACCTGCCGGTCGCCTTCGACGACGGCGTCGTGGTCGGCGAAGCCACGCTCGACGGCCGGCCGGTGCTGGTCGGCGCCCAGCAGGGCGAATTCAATGGCGGCGCCGTCGGCGAAATCCACGGTGCCAAGCTGCGCGGCCTGTTCGAGCGTGCCCGCCGCACGCGCCCGGCGGCGGTGCTGCTGGCCATCGACTCCGGCGGCGTGCGGCTGCATGAGGCCAACGCCGGCCTGATCGCCATTTCCGAACTGATGCGCGCACTGCTCGCCGCGCGTGCCGACGGCATCCCGGTCTATGGCCTGATCGGCGGCTCGTGCGGTGCCTTCGGCGGCATGGGCATCGTCGCCCGGCTGTGCGACGCGCTGGTCATGTCGGAAGAAGGCCGGCTCGGCCTGTCCGGCCCCGAAGTGATCGAGACGGTGAAGGGCGTGGACGAATTCGATTCGAAGGACCGCGCCCTGGTGTGGCGGGTGACCGGCGGCAAGCTCAGGCGCAGCCTGGGTGACGCGACGATGCTGGTGGACGACGACATCGCCGCCTTCCGCGACGCCGCGCGTTCGCTGCTCGCGCGGCCGGTGCCGGCGCGCGACCTCGCCGCGCTCGATGCCGACCAGCGCGCGCTGACGCAGCGCGCCGCACGCCACGCCGACGCGCGCGACGGGCTCGACATCTGGCGCGCACTCGGCCTGCCTGAGCCCGCACTCATTCCGATGCTCGACGCAGCCGATTTCAACCGCCTGCTCGCCCCTCTTTCGCCGACGGAGGCCGCATGAACGCCCTGCTTGACCGCCTCTTTCCGACCGGCCACACGGTCGCCTTCGACGGCCACAACCTGTCCGGCCACGCCGCATCGGCCGCCGGCCGGGTGCACGTGATCGGCACCCGCGACCGCGCCGCGCTCACCACCGACATGGCGCTCAAGCTGTCGCAGGCGGTGCTCGACGCGGTGCGCGCCGACCAGGCGAGCGGCGATCCGCGCCCCATCGTGTTCATCGCCTCGACCCAGGGTCAGGCGCTGTCGCGTCACGAAGAACTGCTCGGCCTGAACGGCTACTTCGCCCACATGGCGCGCTGCGTGGACCTCGCCCGCCGCAGCGGTCACCGGCTGGTGACGCTGATCCACGGCGAAGCGGTCAGCGGCGGCTTTCTCGCCTTCGGCCTGCTGGCCGACCGCATCTGCGCGCTGCCCGAGGCCCAGGTGAAGGTGATGGATCTGCGCGCGATGGCGCGCGTGACCAAGATCGCGCCCGAGCGGCTGGAAGCGCTGGCGCAGACCTCACCGGTGTTCGCGCCGGGCGCCGACAACTACGCACGCATGGGCGCCATCCACGCGCTGTGGTCCGACACCGACGACTGGCCGCAGGCGCTGCGGCAAGCAATTGACGAAGCCGGTGGAGAGGACCGCCGCGCCGAACTCGGCCGCGAACGCGGCGGCCGTACGCTGGCACAGCCGGTGGCCGAGCGCGTGGCCGGCGTTCCACTCGGCGCCTGACATGCACGGCCCGCGCCGTCACGATCTGGTGTGGCTGCGCGCTGGCGCGCCGGTCGAACTCGCCACCTGCTGCGCCAGCGCCGCCGCAGACGTCGAGCGCTGGCGCGCCGCCGGCCGGCCGCTGGTGGGCGCGCGCAGCGACGACCTGCCGGCCGGGCGCATCCGTCTGGGCCTGACGCTGCCCGGCACCGGCGAACGCCGCCGCGTGTCGCTGGTCGCCGCGTGCGCCGACGTCGAGCGCTGCGCACCGCCGCCGTCGCTCGATGCGCTGGTCGACACGCTGCCCGCCGCGCATCGGCCTCCACTGCACGCGCTCGCCGGTCGCTGCGTCGCCCTCGGTTTCACGCCGCGCGTCTATGGCTCGCTGCTGTGGCAGTCCTTGAGTGGCGAACCCTGTCTGCGCGCCAGCAGCGACCTCGACCTGCTGTTCGACATCGAGGACAGCGGCGCTCTGCCGGCACTGCTCACGCTGCTGCAGAACACCGACAGCCCGCTGCGCCTCGACGGCGAAGTGCGCTGCGGCATGTACGCGGTGGCCTGGCGCGAACTGGCGGCCGCGCTCGACGGTCGCGGACCGCGTCGCGTGCTGGCGAAGTCGGACGACGGCGTCGCGCTGATCGACGTCGCCGAACTGTGGACTGCGCGGAGCCGCGCCGCATGAACGCGCCGGCGCGGATCACGCCAGCCCCCGTCGCCGACTGCGAGCGCATCGGCCGGCTCGCCGTGCGCAGCCTCTTCCGCGAGGTGGCGCTGGCGCCCAAGCCCGGCCTGGTCAGCCCGGTCGACAACGGCAGCCACGACGACATGGACATGTCGACCTTCTTCCGCAGCCTGTTCGCACTGCGCCACTACTTCCGCGATATCGCCCGCGCCGGGGCGGAGGGCGCCGCCTTCGCCACGCTGCAGACGCTGGGACAAGCCGCCGAAACGCAGATGCTGGCCGCCACCGGCGGCATCAACACGCACCGCGGTGCCATCTTCAACCTCGGCCTGCTGTGCGCCGCGGCCGCTCGGCTTTCGGCACAGGGCGAACCCACCCGCGCCAAACACGTCGCCCGCACCGTCGCCAACCGCTGGGGCGCCGACATCCTCGCCGCGCGCCCCGCCGACGGCACGCCGCAGGCCGACAGTCATGGTCTCCGCGTCGCCCGCCGTCACGGCACCACGGGTGCGCGCGAACAGGCGGCCGGGGGCTTTCCGGACGTGATCGACGCCGCACTGCCGGCGCTACGCGGGGTACTCGCCGCGCCCGGCGAAGCGCACGAAACGCGCGCCGCGGTACAGGCGCTGTTCGTGCTGATCGCGCGCCTGGACGACAGCAATCTGCTGTGGCGCGGCGGCCGCCTCGGCCTCGACTACGCGCAGGGTGCGGCACGTGCCTTCATCGAAGCGGGCGGCGTGTTCGCCGACGACTGGGCGACACAGGCGCAGGCCACGCACGCGGCCTTCGTCGCCCGCCGGCTCAGCCCGGGCGGCGCGGCAGACCTGCTGGCGGTGACGCTGTTCCTGCACGAACTGGAGGGCGCGGCGTGAGGCTGGTCGTGCTGTTCAGCGGTCAGGGCGGCCAGACGGCAGAGCATCTGTCCGAACTGCGCGCCGACGCGGACACGCGCGCCCTGCTGCCGGCGCTCGACGCATTGCGCGACAACGATCTGGCCAGCAACGTCACTGCGCAGGTCGTGATCAGCGCGCTGCAGGCACTGCGCTGGCGCCGCCTCGCGCCTCGGCTGCCGAGGCCGCTGCTGTTCGCCGGCTACTCGCTGGGCGAACTGAGCGCGTTTGCGATCGCCCGCGGGCTGCCACCGAAGGACTGGTTCGATCTCGCCGCCCGACGCGCCACACTGATGGACGCCGCCACCGCGCAGCCGTCCGGCCTGCTCGCCGTGCAGGGACTGCCCGAAGCGGCGCTGCGCGCAGCGCTCGACGGCAGTGGCTGCAGCATCGCCATCCGCAACGGCGACGCCCACTTCGTTGTCGGCGGCGCAAGCGTCGCGCTGAGCGAACTCGAACACACCTTGCCCGCGCGCGGCGCCCGTCGCTGCGTGCGACTGGCTGTGCACACGCCGTCGCACACACCGCTGCTCGCCGCCGCGCGTGCGCCGCTGGCCGAAGCGCTCGCGCCGTGGGCCGACGGTCGCCTGTCCGTTCCGGTCATCGCCGGCATCGACGGCCGCGTGCAGCGCGACGCCGCCGATGCCGTCTGCGCGCTGGCGGCCCAGGTCGCACAGACCATAGACTGGTCCACCTGCATGGACACCGTGCTCGAATACGCGCCCGACGCCGTGCTCGAAATCGGCCCCTGCAACGCGCTGGCGCGCATGCTGGCCGAGCGCGCACCTGAACTGCCGGTGCGCGCGGTCGACGACTTCAGCGGCGACGCCGCAGTGGTCGACTGGCTGGAGCGGATGGTCGGGTAGGCGCGCCACGAGCGAGCCACCGCCGCTGTCGGGGTCAGATCCCGGCTCTGACGGCGGCAGGGTTGCGCTCTCGTGGGAGCGACCTTTGGTCGCGATGCGGCCTCGACGGGCCTCACGCTCCAATCAAGGCTGCCATCGCGAGCAAGCTCGCTCCCACGAGATCCCCGCTCCCGCCGCGGGTCTAGCGCCCCCTGTGGGAGCGGCCTTGGCCGCGACACGGCCACCACTGTCCGCCGGCATCGATACAGGCCCCTGTCGGGGTCAAGACCCCTCCCACAAACCCCGGCCCCTGCGACCGTACGCGCACGATTCCTCTGCAAGCCATGTAAGGTTGCTCCCTGCCTCCCGGTCTTCAGGGTTGTCAGCGCATACACGGACCATTTCGTGATACTCGGATTCAGCAAACGCAAGAGCTTCGAACAGGCGGTGCGGGCCTTCAGCCCGGATCTGTACCGCTTCGCCTGGTGGTTGTGCCGCGACAAGTTCGTCGCCGAGGACCTGGTGCAGGAGACCTTTGCCCGCGCCTGGAAGTCGTGGGACGACATCAAGGACTCCGCGGCCACCAAGAGCTGGCTCATCACCATCGTGCGCCGCGAACACGCGCGGCTCTACGAGCGCAAGCAGTTCGACTATGTCGACGTCGAACTGGAAGACCTGCAGATCGCCGCCGACCACGAACCGATAGAGCTCTTCGAAATGGAAAACCTGCTCGGCAGCCTGCCGCTGACGCTGCGCGAACCGCTGGTGCTGCAGGCGCTCGGCGGCTTCTCGTGCGCCGAAATCGCCGACATGCTGGACACCACCGAAGGCGCGGTGATGACCCGCCTGACCCGCGCCCGTCAGGCGCTGCGCAGCGCACTGACCGGCCAGCCGGCGCGGAGGGCCGAATCGTGAGCTCCCCTGACGACAAGAACATGACTTTCAACTGCATCGACTTCCGCCGCGAAAAGCTGGCCGACCCCCGCCGCCTGTCGGAAGCGGCCGAGGAACACCTGATCGCCTGCCCGGCCTGCCAGGCCTTCTCGCGCCGCGTGAACGCCGGCGAACGCATGTTGCAGCAGACGGTGGCCGTCGACGTGCCGGACGGTCTGGCCGAGCGCATCCTGGTCGGCAGCCGGGCGCGCACCCGCTCGCCGCTCAAGCTGTGGGCGCTGGCTGCCAGCATGGTGCTCAGCCTCGGACTGGGCGTGCAGTACTGGCACGCCGCGCCTGATCGAGAACATGTCGCGCTGGCGGTCGAGCACGTGATGCACGAGCCGGAGGCGCTGATGAGCACGCGGCTGATCGAACCGCAGCGCGTCGCCCAGGTACTGGAAAGCTTCGGTGCCGAGGTCAAGGTGCCGCTCACCGCGGTGCGCTACGTGAAGCTGTGCCCGGTTCCCGGCGGCACCGGCTGGCACATCGTGTTCGACACGCCGGACGGTCCGGCCACCGTGCTGCTGATGCCGCAGAAGGACAGTCGCGTGCGCACGCTGACCACGCAATACCGCGGCATGGGTGTGCATGTCGAAGCTGGCGGTCAGGGCGTGGTGGCCGTGGTGGCGCGCGACCCCGATCGGGCGCGCGGCGCCGCCGGCCTGCTGCACCAGCACGTCAGCTGGACACCGACGGCGGCGCTGAATACAGACGAGCGGGGTATCCGGCCGCGTAGCTGACACCGCAGTTTCATGGCACGACGGGGCGCAGGGTTTACAATCCTGCGTCCATTTTTTTGGCTGCCGTGCCTCGCCCGCGATGGAACTGACCCGCCTGCTGTCCCAGCTCGACAACCGGATGCTCGGAGAAATGTTCTCCGAAGACACCATCGTGCGCGGCAGCCAGTACGTGACGCGGGTCGGCGACATCGACGTGCAGGGGCCGACGCTGCGCGCGCTGGTGCGCGGCACCCGGCCGCAGCCCTACCAGGTGACGGTGCGGCTGGAGCGGCGCGAATACTTCGGCGAGCGCACGCTGGAAATCGCCACCCGCTGTTCCTGCCCGGTCGGCAACCGCTGCAAGCACGCGGTCGGCCTGCTGCTGGCGGCGAAGAAGCAGGGCGAACTGATCGAGCGCCCGCGCGCCGAGGTGCTGCGCTGGGCGCAGACGCTGCAGAAGCGCCTGAGCGAAGAACCGACGGGCGCATCGCGAAAGCGCGCCGCACCGAAGGAATCGATCGCCTATCTGATCACGCCGCGCGGCAGCCAGCCGGCCGACCTGCGCCTGCTCAAGGCCAAGCTCACCGACCGCGCCGGTCGCGACAGCACGCCTGGCGGTGACAGCCAGCCCTGGTTCAACTTCGAGCAGGCGCTGCTTAAGCCGCCCGCCTTCGTGCAGGACAACGACCTGCCGGTATTCCGCACGCTGCGCGACGCGATACGCAAACGCGCGACCAGCGTGTTCGTGCCCTTCGAACTGCGCGGCAGCGACGGCCTCGCCGTGCTGCGCGCCGCGCTCGACACGGGCCGCTGCTTCGTCCGCGCCGATGAGGGCAGCGACGACGCGCGCCCGCTGAAGCCGGGCGAAGCGCGCGCCGGTCAGCTCGAATGGCAGACCGAAAAACTCGGCGTGCGCGCCCTGCTCGCGTGCACGCCGCCGGCCGACTGGACGCTGCCGACCGACCCGCCCTGGTATCTCGACGTCGCCCGCGGGCTGGCCGGCGAAATCACCCACCCGGCGCGCGAAGCGGTGCAGGCGGTGCTCGAACTGCCGTTGCTCACCACCGCCGAACTGCCGCTGGTGGCCGAGGCGCTGGCCCAGGCCGCACCCGCGCTGCCGTCGCCGCTGGGCCGCGACGCCGCCAGCCTGCCGCTGATCGAAGAAGCACTGCGCCCGGTGCTGAAGTTCACCAGCCTGCCGGTGTGGCACGTGAAGCCGCACCGCCGCTACGACAAGGCGCTCGGCCACGCGCTGTACGACATCGCCACGGTTGCGCTCAGCTACGGCCAGGCGAAGTTCGCCGCCACCGACAGTTCCGACCTCGCGACGCTGCCCAACGGTCGCGCGGTGCGCGTGAAGCGCGACAGTGCGGCCGAACAGGCGGCGCTGGCCCTGCTCGGTGAAGTCGGCTTCGCGCCGGTACAGGCGCGCTGGCTGCAGATGTACGAATCGCTGCCGGTCGGCGCGCTCGGACTGGAGAGCGAAGAAGCCTGGGCACGCTTTTTCGGCGACGCCGCCGGTCGCCTCACGCGCGCCGGCTGGCAGATCGAGTGTCCGCCGGACTTCCGCCACCGCGTGCTGGTGGTCGATGAATGGCACGCCGAACTGGACGAGAACGAGAACGGCTGGCTCGAACTGTCGCTCGGCATCGACGTCGGCGGCCGCCGGCTCGACCTGGCACCCCTGCTGCATGCGCTGTTCAAACGCGACGGCCGCTGGCTGGACCCGATCGCGCTCGACCGCATGCGCGACGAGGACACGACCGATCTCTTCACCGCCGAAGGCGAACGCATCATCGTGCCAGCCGGCCGCATCAAGCCGCTGGCGCGCACCCTGGTCGACCTGTTCGACAGCCCCGCCGGCGGCGCGCTGCAGGTGTCGCGCATGGACGCACCGCGGCTGGCCGAAGCGCTCGACGCGAAATGGACGCGCGAGGGCTTCAAGCCAATCGAACAGTGGGTCGAACGCCTGCGCGGCATGCACGGCGTCGCGCCGGTCGACGCGCCCGAAGGTTTCGGCATCGAACTGCGGCCCTACCAGCGCGAAGGCCTGGCCTGGCTGCAGCACCTGCGCGCGCACGACCTGGGCGGCATCCTGGCCGACGACATGGGCCTGGGCAAGACCGCGCAGACACTGGCCCACCTGCTGACCGAAAAGCGCGCGGGCCGGCTCGACCGCCCGGCGCTGGTCGTGCTGCCGACCTCGCTGGTGTTCAACTGGCAGCGCGAAGCCGCCCGCTTCGCGCCCGAACTGCGCGTACTCAAGCTGCACGGCCCCGATCGCGGCGAGCGCTTCGCCCAGGTGCCCGAGCACGACGTCTGCCTCACCACCTATCCGCTGCTGTGGCGCGACCACGAAAAGCTGGCCGCGCACGACTACCACCTGCTCATCCTCGACGAAGCGCAGACGGTGAAGAACGCCGGCAGCCAGGCCGCGAAAGCGGTGCGCCTGCTGCGTGCCCGCCACCGGCTGTGCCTGACCGGCACGCCGCTGGAAAATCATCTGGGCGAACTGTGGGCGCAGTTCGACTTCCTGCTGCCCGGCTTCCTGGGCGAACAGAAGGACTTCACCCGCGGCTGGCGCACGCCGATCGAAAAGCACGGCGACCCCATCCGCCGCGAACTGCTGGCGCGCCGCGTGGCGCCCTTCATCCTGCGCCGGCGCAAGGACGACGTCGCCGCCGATCTGCCGCCGAAGACCGAAGTGCTGCGCACGGTCGAACTGACCGGCCGCCAGCGCGACCTGTACGAAACCGTGCGGGTGGCGATGGACAAGCGGGTGCGCGAAGAAATCGCCAGCCGCGGTTTCGCCCGCGCGCGCATCGTCATCCTCGACGCGCTGCTCAAGCTGCGCCAGGTGTGCTGCGACCCGCGCCTGCTGAAGTCCGACGCCGCCGCCCGCGTGAAGGAACGCGCCAAGCTCGATCTGCTGATGGACATGCTGGAAAACCTGCTGGCCGAAGGCCGCAAGGTGCTCGTGTTCTCGCAATTCACCGGCATGCTCGACCTGATCCACGAACAGCTGGTCGAGGCCGGCATCGGCTGCGTCATGCTGACCGGCGACACGCAGAACCGCGAAGCCGTCGTGCGCCGCTTCCAGGAAGGCACCGTACCGGTGTTCCTGATCAGCCTGAAGGCCGGCGGCGTCGGCCTCAACCTCACCGCCGCCGACACCGTCATCCACTACGACCCCTGGTGGAACCCCGCCGCCGAGAACCAGGCCAGCGACCGCGCCCACCGCATCGGCCAGGACAAGCCGGTCTTCGTCTACAAGCTCATCGTCGCCGGCAGCATCGAAGAACGCATCGTCGCCCTGCAGGAGAAGAAAGCCGCTCTGGCCGAAGGCATCCTCGGCAACGACGAAGCCGCGCTGGAGAAATTCGGCGAGAACGATCTGGCGGCGCTGCTGGAGCCGCTGGCGGAGTGAGCGGGATCAATCGATCCCGCTGCACGGTTCGGGCTGAAATCCTGCTGGCATCCTCTTCGCGCCTCTGGTAGCGTTCGCCGCCATGTTGTCGGCATCCGGATACGGCCATTGATCGAAGCTTCCCGGCCCACCTCGGTGCGATACGAAGCTGAGCTCCATTCGGCGCCCTCCACTATTCGAACGGGACGTCGACCTCGGGAGTAAAGGCATCACACGGGCGATAGCGAAGTCCAGTTTCGGGGAACGCATACCAACAAACAGGAAATCGATGCGATGAACGCCAAACCGAATCGCTGGGTCGCGGTGCTGCTGGGGATATTCCTGCAGCCGGGGGCCATGCTCTATGTTGCACGGCCCGGGTGGGCGCTTTTCTACTTCCTGCTCGCCCTGACAATGGGCGTGTTGGGCGCGATCTATTCCCGCGCCCAGTCCGGCGAGAACCTGATCGTGTTGATCCAGTTCGCCATCCTTCTCGCGTGCGCGGCACACGCCTACCATCTTGCGAGGACCTATCCGGACGGAAAGCGCCGTCCCGCCTATAGCCGCTGGTACGGCCTGCTCGGCGCGATGGCAGCGGTGTTCCTGATTGTCATCACTGTCCGAGCGTTCGTCGTAGAGCCCAACAGGTATCCGTCTTCGGCAATGCTCCCTACCATTCCGCGGGGCGCCCTGCTGATCACCCAGAAATGGGGTTATGGAAACTACAGCCTCTTCGGCGTAAACGTCCACCGCTCACCGATCACTTCGCCGCTCGTTCGCGGCGACATCATCGTCTTCGAATTTCCGATGGACAGATCCGTGCCCTTCGCTCAGCGCCTGATCGGCCTCCCCGGTGACAAGGTGAGCTACAAGGGCGGCCGTCTGGTGGTGAACGGCGAGGCGCTCGCCTTGCGCCAAATAGCCGACTTCATGGATCCGAAGACTTCCGAGCGGCTGCGCGCCTTCGTGGAATCACAGGGCGACATCGAATATTCGATCATCCGGCAGCAGGAAGCCCGCGACACAGCCTCGATGGTCGTCGACTTTCCGCATCGAGACCGGTGCATCTACGAAGCTGACGGGCTCACCTGCGACGTGCCGCCAGACCACTACTTCGTGATGGGCGATAACCGAGACCAGAGCGCCGACAGCAGGGTGTGGGGTTTTGTACCCGCCGACCACGTCGTCGGAAAAGTACGCTACATCGTGCGCTGAGGTGACCACCACCGAGGTCTGTCGCGACTGCGCGGCGTAGAGAAAGGCTTCGTCGCGCTGCCTGAAACGAAAGCTGCCCTGGCGGAAGGCGTTCTCGACAACGACGAAGCGGCGCTGGAGAAATTCGGCGAGACCGATCTGGCGCCCCTGCGGGGGCCGTTGGCGGAGTATGCCGCCACGAACTCAGCACATAGGCATTTCGACCAATGTCAGCCCGAGCACGGTCACCGGACAATCCGTAAGCCCGATCCCGGCTATCGCGTCTATTGCAGTCAGCGCGGAAACGTCCTGCTTCTCCTGCTGGCCGGCGGCGAAAAGTCAACGCAGCAGAAGGACATCGAACGCTCAATCCGGCTGGCCCGTGCCCAAGGAGAAGAAGCATGACCGCCTCGAAGAAGACCGCACCGCCGCAGCTGCGCACCTCGCCCTATTGCGTGGCAGAGCATCTGCGCACGCCGGAAGAAATGGCCGCCTACCTCGACGCCTGGCTCGAGGATGCCGCCGACGACGTTTCCGGAATCACCCGCGCACTTGGTGACGTCGCCCGCGCCAAAGGCATGAGTCAGGTCGCTCGCCACACCGACCTGAGCCTCGAAAGCCTGTGTCGAGGACCGAGCGAGGATGGCAACCCGAGCTTTGCCACGGTGCAGAAGGTTGCGCGGGCGCTGGGGGTGAGGCTGCATGTGACAGCGATGTGAAGATGCGCGTCAGACCATCGGCGGATGGCGTTGAATCACGCGACAGGCAATCATGCGTCGTACGTCTCGTTTCACGCGCGAAGTTGCATGATCCTCGCGCTGCCCCTCGATATCAGAACCGTGATCTGTTCCCAAAAACCCTGTCCCCACCGTGATGTAAGAGAAAAATGAAAAATATTGTTTTCATTCTTATCGGTCTTGCTAACACAGCAGTTTGCGCCGAGACTGATTTTAATGTCACCGAGATAGGTAATTTTTCCCCTTGGGCCTGGTCATCTCCGAGCGAAATCGTTGGAACCGCGTACTCAGAGAATGGACCATCTTCGCTGGTCGTCTACCAACACGGAAATCTCACGAATCTTGGCAACATTACAGATGCCACTTTAATTTTGCCTCGGGCTATCAACGCTTCAGGACAAATCATCGTGAACGCCTTAACGACACAGGGCACGAATAGCTATCTGATCAATGGGTCATCTTGGACACCAATCCAGATACCACGTCAATCATCGTATGATCCCTATCAGCTCATCGGCTCCACTCATGCTATCGGGCTGACGAGCGATGGAACAGTTTACGGCTGGTATGACGCGACGAACAATATCGGGAGCGCTTCAGTCGGCTTCACCTATCGTGACGGCGTATATCGTGACCTACACGACGAAATTCCCATGCAACACAGTCGGGTCATCGGGGTTGGCAGCGACCATTCAATTCTGATCAATGCGCACAGCGCGTACGGCTTGGATTATTCAGTAATCCGACAAAGCCACCTAGGTTCCACAACGTTCACACACCCAAACCGCAACAATGGAGAAGTAACCGGTGTAGCCATGAATGGGGACGGCGGGTTCGCCGGAAATATAAGTACGACAGAAGGGGGAAGAGTATTTCGTGTCGACGCCGACGGCACTTATCACGAATTCGCCGCCCCAATTTTGCCGACACCTACGGGTTTCGAACCTAATACCACTAGCATGTACCTCAATAATTTTCCGCTCGCAACAAGGCCGATGAACCAATCTGGAGCAATTGCCGGGACCATCGAAAACGCGGTATTCGTCTTTCATTCCGCGCAAGCTCCCGATGGGACGCTGCTTTCAGCGGGTGGCGGAGCGCTAATGCTGGATGGGAGAGCGTTTGTGGAACAGCAAGGCAAGGTGGAAATCTTACCCCTTCCGCTTGATCTGAACGATCCAATGGCAAATCTGAGCTTCAACCATATCCAAACTGCAGGGATTAACAATCTTGGCACGGTGTGGGGAACCATAAGTCACACCGACTACTTCTATCAGGTCGCCCAATCGGGAAGTGTTGGCCAACCGGCCTATTTCTTGACCGTAACTTCCGACAGCCTGAGCACTCCATTTATTCAGATCAATCACAAAGGCTTCGATATCAAGTCCTTGCTTGATGAAGCCACGGGCGTGTCACACTTCTCAGTAGATATTATCGACGTGGACGATCACAACAATGTTCTTATTCAAGCCTGGGAGGACGTCAACACGATCTCTCCTCGGGCATATGTGCTAACCCTCGTTCCCGAACCCGAAACCTACACGCTAATGCTTGCCGGACTCTGCCTGGTGGGCTTCGCTGCCCGTCACAAAAAACAGCACTGCGCCTGATCCCGACAGAAATCCTGAATCGTCCCGGCGTCTTGACTCGTACCGCTTGGGGGGAATAGGGAACAGTCGAAGTTTTTAAGAACGAGACACTATGACGCGAGAACATGCGGCGGATTTATTTTGACTTTCAACTCCGCGCCTCTTTTTTGGCAGCAATCGCCGGGGACGAGCTCCGCCCGCATCAAGAGAACTCATCGAATTTAGCTGGCGCGACGCCTGTTCCCCTTTCATCGCTCACCATGACTCCACTCCTCGAACGATTCCTGGCGGGATTGTTTGTCTTCTGCATTGGTCTCCTGTTGCGCCACTTCGACAAACTCAAGGAAAAAGAAACGCAACGAGAAATTGAGCAGTTCCGCCGAAGCTTAGAGAGCGATCACAAGCGAATCATGTTCATGGATTTCATGCTCGCCATGTTCGGTTCGTACGGACCGCGAATTGCGCAGCTCGTCGTCTCGCCATTGCTCGCATGGATTCTGATCATTGGCGGCGCGGTCAGGATGGGTGACTCCATCATTCTTTTGTACTGGCCGAATCCATGACAGTCTGGCGGGGCTTTTTTGCGTTGAATCCCGGCTGCGCTCAAGCAGCGGATTTTTGCCGCCCGGCAACGCTTCGATACTGAGCGCCGTCCTTTCCTCGAGAACGTAGCCATGCCGACCGAGACCAGAGAACTTCCCGACGATCCGAAGGCTCGGGTTGCAGCAACTGCGAAGCCCGCGAGGGATACGACCGACGCATTCGCCCACGACGCGAACGCCGAGAAGACCTGTCCAGCAGAACAGGAAGCCAGCGCGGTCAACGTGGCGAAGGATCGCTACGCACGCATCCTCGCTTCAGGCGAGACAATTCCGTGGCAGGAACTGCGCCGCTACCTGATCGCTCACATCGCAGGCATGGCACTCCCGCTACCGGCACCGCGCAGACCGGTGCTGTAACCGCTTTCCCCCTCTCGTCTGAGCATTTGCCCCCGGAGCCCCCATGCCCCACCTCCTCCACATCGAATCCTCCCCCCGCAAGCAACGCTCCGCCTCGATCGAGGTCGCGCGCGCCTTCATTGACGCCTGGCAGGCGGCGAACCCGGATGGCACGGTGGATGTGCTCGATGTGTGGTCCGAGTCGATGCCGGAATTCGATGGCGCGGCGCTGGATGCGAAATACGCCGGCCTGACCGGTACGCCGCTGACCGACGCGCAGGCAGCGGCGTGGGCGCAGATCCGCGCGCTGGCGGCGCGGTTCCAGCAGGCGGACCGGCTGCTGATCAGCGCGCCGATGTGGAATTACTCGATTCCGTACAAGCTGAAGCAGCTGATCGACGTGGTGTCGCAGAAGGACCTGCTGTTCACCTTCGACGAGCGCGGTCAGCTCGGCACGCTGGGGCACTGCAAGGCGGTGCTGGTGCTGGCGCGCGGCGTCGAGGTGGGCGACGCGCCGGATGCGCTGAAGTCGGCGGAATGGGATCTGCAGCGCCAGTATCTCGACCTGTGGCTGCGCATGGTCGGCATCACCGAGGTCGAGCACGTCCTCGTGCAGAAGACGCTGTATGGCCCGGAGGTGGATGCCGGCTCGCGTGCCGAGGCAGCAGCGCGGGCCGCCGCGCTGGCGGCGACCTTCTAGCGTCTGTTGCGGCGCGCGATGACCGCTCACGCCCCTCATGTCCGCGCATCGGGAGCCGGCCCGTCGGTGATCTGCCTGCACGCGAACGCCAGCAGTTCGGTGCAGTGGCGAGGCGTGATGGATCTGCTGTCCGCCGACCACCGGGTGCTTGCGCCCGACCTCTACGGCGCCGGGCGCAGCCCGGACTGGCCTTCGGACAGCCGGATCGCGTTGAGCGACGAAGTCGATTTCCTGGCGCCGGTGTTCGACGAGTCGGGCGAGTCCTTCGTGCTGGTCGGCCATTCCTACGGCGCGGCGGTGGCGCTGGTCGCCGCCCTGATCTGGCCCGAGCGCGTGCGCGCGCTGGCGATCTACGAGCCCACGCTGTTCGCCGTTGTCGACGCGCGGCAGCCGCAGCCGAACGGCACCGAGGGCATACACGCCGCCGTGGCGGCGTCGGTGGCCGCGCTGGACGGCGGCGACCTGCACGAGGCGGCCCGCCATTTCATCGACTACTGGATGGGCGACGACAGCTTTGCTGCGATGCCCGAGCCGCGCCGGCAGGCGGTCGCGGAATCGATGCGCAATGTGCGGCGCTGGGCGCACGCGCTGACCACCGAGCCAACGCCGCTTGAGGCCTTCGCCGCGCTGGATATGCCGGTGCTCTACATGCTCGGCGCCTCGTCGCCGGCGTCGGTGCATGCAGTGGCGAATGCACTGATACCGCGACTCCCAAAGGTGGAGGTCGTCGAGTTCGCCGGGCTGGGCCATATGGCGCCGGTAACACATCCCGATCAGGTCAATGCGGAAATCGTGCGCTTCATTGCGGAAGTTGCGCCCTGAGGGTTGCGCCGGGCGCGGTGTCGCGGCCGCGTCGCGGTCAGAAGAAAGCTCCCACAGGGATCGCGCCTGATTCCTGGCTGGAGTCAAGGCGGGTGTTCTGTGGGAGGGGTCTTGACCCCGACAGCGGCCTGCATCGAAGCCCGAGGACTGCAAAGGCCCAGTCGCGGCCAAGGCCGCTCCCACGGGGAAGACGCCCAAGTCACGCCCGGCGCCTGGGCCGGGATTCTGTGGGAGGGGTCTTCTGACCCCGACAGCGGCCTGCAGCGAGGCCGGCGGACGGCATCGGCCCTGTCGCGGCCAAGGCCGCTCCCACAGAGAACCCGCTCCGTCGCCATCATGAGCGCCCGGACCGGGGTACGGCCGATCAGGACGACGTCACCCGGTCGACGCCCATGCCGCTGCTCAGGCCCTGCCGCCGCCCGCACCGATGATCAGGTTGAACACCTCCCGCGCCAGCAGCAGTTCGACCGGCGCGCCGCCGCGCAGCGCGCTGATCGGACGGAACACGCCACCGTGCGGCTCGAGTGCGGCCTTCGGCGACTCGAAGGTGGTGAAGCGCAGCAGATGCACGCGAATCGGACCGGCGTCGGTCGATACCTGGTGATCGAAGTCGACGGCAAGCTCAAGCTCGACCGGGTTCAACCCGAGCCGGGCAACCACCGCCGCCTTCACTGCATCGCCATCCTTGATCGCGGCCGTTCCGCCGGACGGAGCAAGTGCGGCTGCCGACGGTGGCAGCGGGGCCGGCGCCAGCAAGGTGTCGCCCCATTTCGCGAACACCAGCGCCGCACTGTAGCTGTCGAAATGCACCAGCATCGCGCGATTGGCAATCAGTACATCGTCCTGTGTATTCACCGTCTGCTCCCTTGTCGCAGCGGGCGATACGGTGCGCGCGACGTGGGCGCGCCCGACCGCTCTGCCTGTGTCATGACAACTTCGTGCGCCGGCATCGACCAGACGCCGCTTCGACGCTGCGCGGCACTGGCCGGAAGTATGGCCCGCCGACAGAGCTGTGCAGCGTCGCCGTCGCCAATCCGGAGAACATCGGTGCGGCGCGCGCCGCGGGTCCCCGGTTTCATCCACGGCCACGGCTTCGAAGACCCGGACGGCCGCATCCGGGAACTGTCGTACATGAACATGAGCGCGATGCCGGGCGACTGAAGCCAGCGCACCGCAGGGTGACGGTCGACGCGCAAGGCTGTTAGCATGAACCCGCCTGACCCGGCCTCACGCCGGATGCATCGCCCGCCCCCACGCACAGCACCGGGCTCTCCGCCCGGGTTTCACGCGCATCCCCGGGGGCGTCACTCACCCGCCAATAGAAGGAGTCCGCCATGGGCCTGTTCAACACCATTCTGGAAAAGCTCGGTTTCGGCAAGAAGGACGATGCACCTGCGGCTGCCGCGCCCGCACCCGCACCGGCATCGACACCCGTAAGTGCGCCCGCTGCCCCGGTCGCGCCGGCACCGGTCGCCATTTCTCCGGTCGATGTCGTATCGAAGCTCGAGGCGCTGGCCGCGGCCAATACGCAGAAGCTGAACTGGAAGGTGTCCATCGTCGACCTGATGAAGCTGCTCGGTCTGGACAGCAGCCTCGACGCGCGCAAAACACTGGCGACCGAACTGGGCTGCCCGCAGGACAAGATGAGCGACTCGGCGCAGATGAATATGTGGCTGCACAAGACCGTGCTGCAGAAGCTGGCCGAGAACGGTGGAAACATCCCGAAGGAATTGCTCTAAGGTCTGTTGGCATTCAGGCTCATCGGCCCGGCGCTTCGTCGCGAAGATCGGGCCGCACCGCAAGGAGATCTGCATGAACTACACCGGAAGCTGCCACTGCGGGCGGATCGCCTTTGAGGTCGATGGCGAACTCGCTGGCGAACTGACGGGCGTCGTCGCCTGCAACTGTTCGATCTGCCGGCGCAAGGGGGCGCTGATGTGGTTCGTGCCGCGCGCGGCGCTGAAACTGAAGACGTCCGAATCCGACATGGCGAGCTATTCCTTCAACAAGCACGTGATCAAGCACCGCTTCTGTCCGCACTGCGGCATCCATCCCTTCGGCGAGGGCAGGCGGCCGGACGGCGTCGAGAGCGCAGCGATCAATGTGCGCTGCCTCGACGACGTCGACATCGAATCGCTGCCGGTGAAGCACTACGACGGCCGCGCGCTGTGAAGCCACGCATCACGCTGATCACGCTGGGCACCGACGATCTGGCGCGCGCCGTCGCGTTCTTCCGCGACGGGCTGGGCTGGCCGACCAAAGGCATCGTCGGCGCCGAACATGAACACGGCGCGGTGGCCTTCTTCGATCTGCAGCCCGGGCTGAAACTGGCGCTGTGGCCGCGCGCCAGCCTCGCGCACGACGCCGGCATCACCGCGGGCGCAGCCGACCCGGCCGGCTTCTCGCTGGCGCACAATGTCACGTCGAAAGCCAAGGTCGATGCGGTGATGACCGAAGCGAAGGCAGCCGGCGGGCAGATCGTCAAACCGGCGCAGGACACCTTCTGGGGCGGCTACGCCGGCTACTTCGCCGACCCCGATGGCCATCTGTGGGAGGTGGCCTGGAACCCGCACTGGGAACTGCCGGAATGACCGCGCCACTCACCACGCTGCCCGACGACCTGCCGGTGCCTATCGACGACGGCGCCGCCGTCCACCTCGCGGGCCTGTCCCTGCCGGCGCTCGCGCTGCCGGCGACCGACGGCCGCACCGTGCAGCTGGCTGCGCTGCCCGGCCTGCAGGTGATCTACATCTACCCGATGACCGGCCGCCCCGGCGTGCCGCTGCCCGAGGGCTGGGACGCGATACCCGGCGCGCGTGGCTGCACGCCGCAGTCCTGCGCCTTCCGCGACCACCACGCGGAGCTGGCCGCGCTCGGCGCCGGCGTGTTCGGCCTGAGCAGCCAGAACAGCGACTATCAGCGCGAGGCGGCCGAGCGCCTGCACCTGCCTTTCCCGCTGCTCAGCGACGCCGGCCTCGCGCTGCGCGACGCATTGAAGCTGCCGGTGTTCCAGGCGGACGGCCGCACGCTGTACCGCCGGCTCACGCTGATCGCCGAGCAGGCGCGCATCGTCAAGGTGTTCTACCCGGTGTTTCCACCGGACCGCAATGCGGCCGACGTGGTCGACTGGCTGCACACACGGAGACCGTCATGAAGATCGCCGTCGTGCCACTGCTCGCGCTGCTGTCGTCGGTAGCGCTCGCCGCGCCGCCCGCGCCGACGCCCTGCCCCGACAAGCCGAACTGCGTGTCGACCGAAGCGTCCGACAAGGCGCAGATGGCGCCGATACCGTTCTCTGGCACGGTAGCCGAAGCACAGGACGCACTGCGCCGTGCGATCACCGCACAGCCGCGCAGCACGATCACGCGCGACGAGCCGGGCTTCGTCGCCGCGGAGTTCCGCTCGCGCGTGTTCGGCTTTGTCGACGCCGCCGAATTCGTCATCGATGCCGATGCGCGCGTCATCCGCTTCCGCAGCGGTGCACGCAGCGGTCACTACGACTTCGGCGTGAACCGCGAACGGATGGACGCGCTGCGCGCCGCACTCAGCCCGGCGCGTTGAGCGGACGCAACGCCGGTTCGAGCGCGAAACGCACGCAGCCTTCGTGGTTGTGGTCCAGCCGCAGAACGAAGCCTGCCGCCTGCGCGAGCTTCGCCGCCTGGTAGAGCCCGACGCCCAGACCGGCCGCCGAACTGACCGGTTCGCGCAGCAGCGAATCGGCGAGCGCCGGCGCGATCGCGCTGCCGCTGTCCTCGACCGACAGGCGCTCGCCGCCGAGCCGTAGCACCACGGAGATGCCCGGCTCGGCCTGCCGCTTGTGCAGCGCGTTGGCGATCAGGTTTTCGGCGACGGTCGTATACAGCGCGCCGGGCAGCCACAGATCGGGTTCGGTCGCGCCCTCGACCGCCACGCCGTCACCGGCGAAACGGGCGGACATCGATTGCAGCCATTCCGGCGCCGGCATCCATTCGCCGTCGGCCGGTTGCGGCCGGCGCAGTTTTTCGAGCGTCGCTTCGAGCCGCGCGGTGATCACCGGCAGCTGGCGCGCCAGCAGCGCATTGGCGCGCGCCACGGCATCCGGGCCGTCGGCTTCGCGCGCGGCGTAACAGAGCGTATTCAGCGACTGCAGCAGGTTCTTCACGTCGTGCGTCAGGCGTGCGCCGGTGTCGTGGATGGCCGAAAGGTAGCTCAGACGGCGCAGTTCTTCGGCGCGCAGGCGGGCCTGGTAGAACTGGCCGAGCAGTTGCACCAGCAGGTTGAAATGCCACACCAGCCCGCCGGACAGCGGCCGCTGCGTGAAGATGGCCAGTTCGAGCAGCGGGTGCTCGAAGTCGTAGCGCTGCGCACCGCGCCGCCCGAACTGACCTTCATGCGCGCGGCCGCCGCCGCGCGTGCGCCACTCGCCGCCGGCCACCAGCGGTAGCGCCGACAGGCGGTTGGCGGCGCGGGCAACGAAGTCCTCCGGTCGACCGTCTTCCTCCGCCAGCGCAGCCAGGCTTTCCAGCCATCGTTCGTAGGGCAGCGCCAGCGACAGCACGTAGCGGGTGAAAGCCACACCCAGCCCGCCGAAGCCGCCGCGCGGATTCCACGCCCAGCTAAGCAGCATGAGCATTGCGGCCAGCACCGTCAGTGTGCCGAGCAGGGCGCGCAGGTAGTCGACGCCGGCAATCAGCATGGCGGCCAGCGTGCCCAGCGCCAGCACCGCCAGCAGCAGCAGCACGAACAGGCCGGACACGAAATCCAGCACTTCGCGGTCGCGGTCGGCGCGCTCGTGGCCGGGCACGCCGAGCATGACGGTCAGCGCCAGCGGCGACAGCCACAGGCCCAGCGTGTCGATGCCAGCCGGCAGCGACAGCCCGGGCGGCAGTGCGCGCGGCAAGGCGACGGTGAACAGCGCGGTGATCAGATAGGCGAGCGCGCCGAGGTAATAGATGCGCGGCCCGCGCGAGGTCGAAAAGAACACCTTGCCGCCGACCAGACCAGCCAGCAGCAGCATCCACAGGCTCAGCACCGCCGGGCCGTAGAAAATCATCAGCGCCAGCACGACTGCCCCGAGCAGGACCAGCGCGCGCGCGTTGAGCCGGCTCTGCGCGCCAACCAGCGGCTGCCACATCAGCAGCAGCCCGATGTGCGACAGCAGCGCGACGCGCGCCAGCGTCACGTCGTCACCTATCCACAGCAGTCCGTGCAGGCTGGCCAGCACGGACAGCAGCAGCCAGGGCCGTATCCGCGTCAGCCAGTCGAGCAGGCGCGGCGTCGCTTCGCGCGGACTCACCGGCGCGTCCTGCGCAGTCGGCGGCATGCGGCCGCGGCGCGCGGCGGGTGACCGGAACATGACGGAACTGTCGAAATACGGTCAACTTCTGCGCAGCGGGGCGACCGACTCAGGGCGTCCGTACCGCTCCGTTGCGCGGACAAGGAAAAAAACTGTTTCGGATTCAGCACGATGCACACCGCCACCGCTGACACGCCGCAACGGGCACGGATCGTGCAGTGATGTGGCTATCAAGGAGGACTTTCATGAGATCCACGCAAAACGGTTTCACACTGGTCGAAATCGCCATCGTTCTGGTCATTATCGGTCTGCTGCTCGGCGGCGTGCTGAAGGGTCAGGAACTGATCAACAGCGCCAAGGCGAAAAGCCTGGTCAATGATTTCCGCACGATATCGACCGCCGTGTACGCCTACCAGGACCGTTTCCGCTTCATGCCGGGCGACGACCCGGCTGCCACCCAGCATGTCGGCGGCACCAACGCCAGCAGCCCGTCAGGCGAAGCCCGCGGCAACGGCCGCGTCGGCGGCAACTGGAACTCGACCACCACGACCGACGAATCCTTTCTCGTCTGGCAGCACCTGCGCATGGCCAATCTGCTGACCGGCAACAGCAATTTCAGCGACATCAACAGCTACTTCCCGAAAAACGCCGACAACGGCAACATCGGCATCACTGGCGCCGTGCCGATCAGGCCAGCAACGGAGACCGCGACGTCGTCCAGTTCCGCATCGGTGCCGATGACGGGCGCCTTCTTCATCTGCTCGGACGGCATTTCCGCCCGACTTGCCCGCCAGGTCGACGCGACCATGGACGATGGCGCCACCAACACCGGCAATGTGCGCGCAATGGCCCAGGTCGATGGCGCCGGTGCAGCCAGCGGCACCGCGATCGAAATCACCGCCGAACGGGAACGCAACAGCAGCGATCTGTACACGGTCTGCGTCGCCTACTGATCTTGCCGCCGGGTAGCGTCCGCCGCCCGGCCCCCTGACCGACTACCCCTTCAGCAGTTTCGATTCCGCCCGCGCCAGTTCAGCCGGCTCACCGAGCAGCACCACCACGTCGCCGTTCTCGAAGGCCAGATCCGAACTCGGTTCGAGCGCACGGATGCCGCGCCGGCGGATCGCGCTCACCTCGACCCGTACATCCTCGAAATGGAATTCGTCGATGCGGTGGCCGATGGCCCAGGCGCCCGGGGCGAGCGCCACCGAGTGCAGCCGCTTGTGCTGCGCCTCGCTGACCGCCTCCTCGGCCAGATGCTCGGCACCGCGATACAGACCGCGCAGCAGGTGGTAGCGGTCGCCGCGCAACTGGCGGATGCGCTTGAGCACCCGCGCCAGCGGCACGCCCAGCAACACCAGCGCGTGCGTGGCCAGCATCAGCGACGATTCCAGCGACTCCGGCACCACTTCGGTGGCGCCGGCGGCCGACAGCTTGTCGTAGTCGCGCTCGTCGAAGGTGCGTACCACCACCGGTATGTCGGCGCGCAGCTCGTTAGCCAGGCGGATCACCCGCATCGCGGCGTCGGTATCGACGAAGGTGACGACGACGATGGACGCGCGCGCGATACCGGCGGCGATCAGCGTTTCGCGCCGGCCGGCGTCGCCGAACACCACCGTTTCACCGGCCGCCGCCGCTTCGCGCACGCGCTCCGGGTCGAGGTCGAGCGCGATGAATGAAATGCCTTCGTTTTCGAGGAAACGGCCGAGGTACTGGCCGTTGCGGCCGTAACCGCAGACGATGGCATGACCATCGGTGGCCAGTGACTGGGCGGCGATGGACGTGAGCTGCATCGAGCGCAGCAGCCACTCGGACGGCACCAGCCGCAATACGATGCGGTCGGCGTAGTGGGCCAGTATCGGCGCGGTGAGCAGCGTGAGCAGCAGCGAGGCGAGCACGATCTGCAGGATGCGGTCGGGAATCAGGTGGGCGGAATCGGCCAGCGCCATCAGCACGAAGCCGAATTCGCCGCCGGCGCATAGCCACAGGCCGACGCGCAGCGCATTGCCGGGCGACGAGCCGAAGAAGCGCGACGCCGCAGCCGCCACCGCGAACTTGCCGATCAGGATGAACAGCACCGTCACCAGCACGAAGAACAGCTCGGAAAACACCAGCGCGAGGTTGAGCTTCATGCCGATGGTGACGAAGAACAGCCCGAGCAGCACGTCGCGGAAAGGCTTGATGTCCTCTTCCACCTGGTAGCGGTACTGCGTTTCCGAAATCAGCATGCCGGCCAGGAAGGCGCCCAGCGCCAGCGAAAGCCCGGCCACCTCGGTGGCGAAGGCCATGCCTAGCGTCACCAGCAGCACATTGAGCATGAACAGTTCGGGCGACTTGCGCATCGCCACGATGTGGAACCAGCGCTGCATCAGCCGCGGGCCGAGGTAGAGGATGACGGTGAGCGCCACCGCCGCCTTGACCGCCGCCAGGCCAAGCGCCTCGACGCTTTCCTCGGCGCCCAGCGCCAGCACCGGGATGACCACCAGGAAGGGCACGACCGCCAGATCCTGGAACAGCAGCACGCCCACCACCTGCCGGCCGTGCGCGGAATCGAGCTCCAGCCGCTCGACCAGCAGCTTGATCAGCACCGCCGTCGACGACATCGCGATGGCGCCGCCGACCGCGATCGCGCCCTTGAAGCCAAGCCCGAACAGCCAGGCGAAGCTGACCACGCCGAGCACGCTGAAGGCGACCTGGGCAGCGCCCAGGCCGAATACCAGCCGCTTCATCGAGAACAGCTTGGGCAGCGAGAATTCGAGCCCGATGGAGAACATCAGGAAGACGATGCCGTACTCGGCAAAGTGGCGCGCTTCGTCGGTATCGGGAATGAAAGCCAGTGCGTGCGGGCCGGCCAGCGCCCCCACCAGCAGATAGCCCAGTATCGGCGGCAGGCCGATACTGCGGAAGAGGCCGACCACCAGCACCGAGGCGGTGAGCAGCAGTAGAACCAGCTCGAGGGCAGACATGGTGACGATGTGTTCGGCCGTCAGCGCTTTCCGGGAGCGGCCGCCTGTCGGAGCAGGTTGTTATAATCCGCGCCGATCATAACCGATCGCCCTTGCGCCCGTAGTACGGGCGATTACACGCCTTCGCCCACCCCGCCCCGCGCATGACACAGCCTGCCCCACCGAAGAACGAAGACATCCTGGCCTGCGCCCGCCGCGTGCTCGCCATCGAGGGCAGCGCGCTCGAAGCACTGTCGGCGCGCCTGGGCGACGAATTCGCGACGGCGGTGCGCCTGATCCTCGACAGCCCCGGGCGGGTCATCGTCAGCGGGCTGGGCAAGTCCGGCCACATCGCACGCAAGATCGCCGCCACGATGGCCAGCACCGGCACGCCGGCTTATTTCGTTCATGCGGCCGAGGCGCTGCACGGCGACCTCGGCATGATCCACCGCGACGACGTGCTGATCGCGCTGTCCAATTCCGGCGAAACCGCCGAACTGCTGGCCATCGTGCCGCTGGTGCGCCGCCAGGGGGGCCGCACCATCGCGATGACCGGCAAGCCCAGCTCGACGCTGGCCACGCTGGCCGACGTGCATCTGGATGCGGGCGTGGCGATCGAAGCCTGTCCGCTCAACCTCGCCCCGACCGCCAGCACCACCTGCGCGCTGGCGCTGGGCGACGCGCTGGCGGTGGCGCTGCTGGAAGCACGCGGTTTCCGCGAGGACGACTTCGCGCGCAGCCACCCCGGTGGTGCGCTCGGCCGCCGCCTGCTCACCCACGTGCGCGACGTGATGCGCGCGCGCGACGCGGTGCCCAGCGTCGGCGTCGCCGCCACCGTCACCGAAGCGCTGCTGCAGGTGACCCGCGGCGGCATGGGCATGACCGTGGTGCTCGACGACGCCGGCGCTGTGGCCGGCGTGTTCACCGACGGCGATCTGCGCCGCGCCATCGACCGCCTGGGCGACGTGCGGACGGTGCCGGTGGCCGACGTGATGAGCCGCCACCCGCGCACCATTCCGGCCGGCCGGCTGGCCGCCGAAGCGGCCGACCTGATGGAAACACAGCGCGTGAACCAGCTGCTGGTGCTCGACGAACACGGTGCGCTGGCCGGCGCGCTGACCATGCACGACCTGATGCAGGCCAAGGTGATATGAGCGAAACCTCCGTACTCGATGCCGCCCGCAACGTTCGCCTGATGGGCTTCGACGTCGACGGCGTGATGACCGACGGCACCATCTGGTTCGGCCCGGACGGCGACTCGCTGAAGGGCTTCAACACGCTGGACGGCCACGGCCTGAAGATGCTCGCCGGCGCAGGCGTCGAAGTGGTCATCATTTCCGGTCGTTCGTCGCCGGCGGTGCGCCACCGCGCCGTCAACCTCGGCATCACCACCGTACTGCTCGGCGTCGAGAACAAGCGCGAGGCGATGCGCGAACTGGCGGCCGAACGCGGCATCGCGATGGAACATTGTGGCTATATGGGCGACGACATCGTCGACCTGCCGGTGCTGCGCGCCTGCGGCTTCTCGGCCGCGCCGGCCAACGCCCACTTCTTCGTGCGCCAGCACGTCGCCTGGGTGGCCGAAGCCGACGGCGGCCGCGGCGCCGTGCGCGAAGTCTGCGAATACCTGCTCGACGCCCGCGGCGCACTCGACGCACTGCTGCAGGACTGCCTGCGTTGAACCTTCAGCGCAACGTCCAGCAGGCCCTGCCGCTGCTGATCCTGATCCTGCTGGTCGGCCTGACCATGTGGCTGGAGCGCGCCACGCGCGTCGACGACCGCCCGTCCTCGGGCAAGCTCAGGCACGATCCGGACGTGATCGTCGACAACTTCACCGTGCGTCGCTTCGACCCCAGTGGTCAGGTGCAGCACACGCTGACCGCGCAGCAGCTGCGTCACTACCCGGACGACGACACCACCGAACTGGATCAGCCCTTGCTGCTCTACCGCGGCAAGCAGTCGCCGACCCGCATCAGCGCCGACCGTGCCCAGCTGATGAAGGATGGCAAGGAAGCCATCCTGCGCGACAATGTGCGCGTGCTGCGCGAAGCCAGCCCCGGCAATCCGGAAATGACGCTGGAAACCAGCGTGCTCAACGTCTACCCGGACGACGAGATCGCCCGCACCGACAAACCGGTGAAGCTGACGCAGGGCAAATCGGTCGCGCACGGTGTCGGCATGGTCGCCGACCGCGTCAAACAGACCTACATACTCGAATCGCGCGTCAAAGCCACCCTCGAAAGAACCCGCCGCCCATGACTCTGCGCCCTGCCCTCACCGGCCTGATCCTGCTCAACCTCGTGCTGGCCACCGGCCTGAGCACGCCCGCCCGCGCCGAGCGTGCCGACCGCGAAAAACCGGTCAATCTGGAAGCGGACAAGGTGACGGTCGATGACCGCACCCGCACGCACACCTTCGAAGGCAACGTCGTGTTCACGCAGGGCACGCTCACCATCAAGGCCAACCGCGTTGTAGTGACCCAGGACGCCACCGGCTACCAGAAGGGTGTGGCCACTGGCGGCGAAGGCGGTCTCGCACGCTTCCGCCAGAAGCGCGAAGGTCAGGACCTGTGGATGGAAGGCGAGGCGGAACGCATCGAGCACGACGCCAAGACCGAAATCACCCGTTTCTTCGTGCGCGCCCACGTGAAGAGCGGCGGCGACGAAGTGCGCGGCCAGTACATCGAGTACAACTCGATCAGCGAGAACTACACGGTCACCAATTCGGGCGACGCCAAGGCGGTGCCGTCGGCTGGAGACCAGTCCAAGCGCGTGCGCGCCATCATCCAGCCGAAGTCGGCGCCGAAGGAGTGAGGCGTCGCCGGGTCATGAAAATCATGACCCGGTTTTCAGCGGCGGCTGGAGGTCGCACCATCGCTCCCTGTCCATACTCTGATCCAGACACGGCAACCGCTGTGTTTTTCAAGAAGTACAACATGACGGAGAGAGATATGAACTGGGAAACCCCGAAGGCCACCGACCTGCGTTTCGGCTTCGAGATCACGATGTACGTTGCCAACCGCTGATACGCGGCTGCAACAGGAAAAACGGCGGCGTTCCCGCCGTTTTTTTTCGTCCGTACATCCCGTGCGGGGCGGGAACTGCATCGACCGCAGGTGTTCCGATATCACCGAACCGTGATTAACATGCCGAAGGCTTACAGGAGACGACGGTGACGGACGCGGACCACGGCGCAGGGCGGACGACCAGACAGACCATACTGGTTGCCGACGACACGCCGGAAAACATCGACCTGCTGAGCGCCGTGCTGCGCCAGGACTACCGGGTCAAGGTGGCCACCAGCGGCGAGAAGGCGCTGGCCATCGTCAATTCGACGGAGCCGCCCGACCTCATCCTGCTCGACATCATGATGCCCGGCATGAACGGTTACGACGTCTGCCGCCGAATCAAGGCCAACCCGGACCGGCGCGGCATTCCCGTCATCTTCGTCACCGCGATGACGTCGATCGAGGACGAACGCCTCGGGCTGGAGGTCGGCGCCGTCGACTACATCACCAAGCCGATCAGCCCGCCCATCGTCGCCGCGCGGGTGCGTACCCATCTGGCGCTGTACGACCAGACGCGGGTGCTGGAAGACCGCGTACGGGCGCGCACCGCCGAACTGTTCGCGTCGCGCCAGCAGATCATCCGCCGGCTCGGCCGCGCCGCCGAATTCCGCGACAACGAAACCGGCAACCACGTCATCCGGATGAGCTATTACGCGCGGCTGATCGCGCAGGCGATCGGCCTCGGGCCGGAGGCGACCGAACTGCTGTTCAACACGGCGTCGATGCACGACATCGGCAAGATCGGCATTCCCGACGCCGTGCTGCTGAAGCCGGGCCCGCTGACCAAGGCGGAGTGGGCGGTGATGCGGCAGCACCCGGAAATCGGCGCCGAAATCATCGGCGAACACGACGACGAACTGCTGCAGACCGCGCGCACCATCGCCCTCACCCACCACGAACGCTTCGACGGCAGCGGTTACCCGCGCGGCCTGATCGGTGAGGACATTCCGCTGTTCGGCCGCATCGTCGCCATCGCCGACGTGTTCGATGCGCTGATGACCGCGCGCCCCTACAAGCCGGCGATGCCGATCGACGAAACGCTGCAGGTGATGGGCCGCAACACCGGCCTGCACTTCGACCCGGCCCTGATGGAGGTACTGCCGTCGGTACTGCCGGACATGCTGCGCATCAATGCCACCTACGCCGACACGCACGGCCCGATGACCGACGTTGACGTGCCGGTGGCCGAACCGGGCGACAGCGGCGAAGGCGCCGCCCAACCGGCCTGAGGCCTCAGGGCTGGACGCCGGCGCGCTCGTACAGCGCGGTCAGCCAGGCATTCGCCTGTTCGAAGTCGTAGCGCTTCAGCGCATCGCCGAGCGAGGCGGCCAGCGACTCCAGCGTTGATCCGGCCAGCAGGCGCTGCAGATCGAGCGCGCGAGCCAACGCTTCGGCGTCGCTGTCGGCGATCAGTTGCGCCAGTGCGTGCAGAGGCTCAGCCAGCTGGCGAGCGTCGGGCGGTGCGCCGTCGGCGACGGCCTCGTCGGCCACCCACGGATGCGGCAGCAGTGAGGCGATCAGCGCATCGAGCTCGCGGGTGAGCGCCGTCGCCGCGACGTCGATGTCGGCGTCGGCCGACTCGCGCGCCAGCAACCCTTCCAGTTCCGACGCCAGCCCGTGCAGCGCGTGCGCGCCCACGGTTCCGGCCAGGCCGCGCAGCGTGTGCGCCAGCCGCGCCGCCGCCTGCGTGTCCGGCCCGCGGCGCGCCTCGTCAAACTGCGCGGCGAAATCGCGCTGACCGCGCAGGAAGGCGCGCAGCACGCGCCGGTACAGCTGCGGCTTGCCCATGCAGTGCGCCAGCCCGGCCGCGGTATCGATGCCGGGCAGCGCGGGCACCGCGTCGTCGGGCGTCGCCGGAGCCGCCGGGCCGGACTGCCTGTCAGCACCGGGCTGCGGATGGACCCAGCGCGCCAGCGTGGCGAACATCTGCGGTACGTCGAGCGGCTTGGGAATGCAGTCGTTCATGCCGCACTCGTACATGCGCGCGCGGTCCGCCTCCAGCACGCTGGCCGTCATCGCGATCACCGGCAGATTCTGCAGACCAGGCAGGCCGCGCAGCGTGCGGGTGGCGGTATAGCCGTCCATCACCGGCATCTGGCAATCCATCAGCACCGCATCGAAGCGGCTGCCACCAGCGAGCAGGTCTACCGCCTGCTGACCGTCGCCAGCGATCACCACCTCGACGCCGGCGCGCTCGAGCAGGTCGTGCGCCAGTTCCTGGTTCAGTTCGTTGTCCTCGACCAGCAGCACGCGGGCACCGGCTACCGCCGCCATGCTGGCTTCCAGCCGTTCGTCGCCGGGCGTCGGAGCGTGCGCGTCGGCACGCCGGCCGTAGGCCTGCGACACGGCGTCGAGCAGCGCCGACGGGGTGACCGGTTTGTGCAGCACCGCCTCGAACTGGCGCCCGGCCGACTGCGTGGCGACGTCATCCCGACCGAGCGCGGTGACCAGGATGAGGCGCATGCTGCGCTGCGGCCAGCGGCGTCGCAGTTCCTCGGCGAGGCGCACGCCGTCCATGCCGGGCATCTTCCAGTCGACCAGCATGAGACCGTGCCGACCTTCGTCGGCGGCCAGCATGTCCAGCGCCTCCTCGCCGCCGCTCGCGGTGTCGACGTCGAGGCCGATGCCACGACACAGTGCCGCCAGCACCTCGCGCGCGCCCGGGTGGTCGTCCACCACCAGTACGCGCGAACCGGGCACCGTGCCGGGCAGGCGCTCGGGTACGGCGTCGGCGCTGGCCTGCAGGCCGAAGCGGGCGGTGAAGTGAAAGGTCGAGCCGCGGCCGGGTTCGCTGTCCACCCAGATGCGGCCGCCCATCAGTTCGACCAGCTGGCGCGAAATGGTGAGCCCGAGGCCGGTGCCGCCGTAACGGCGGGTGATCGAGCTGTCGGCCTGGGTGAAGGGCTGGAACAGACGGCCGATCTGCGCCTGGTCCATGCCGATGCCGGAATCGCGCACCGTGAAGTGCAGTTCGACCGCGCGTTCGTCGCGCGCCTGCAGTTCGACACCGATGATCACGTCGCCGTGCTCGGTGAACTTGATCGCGTTGCTGCCGAGATTGATCAGCACCTGACCGAGTCGCACCGGGTCGCCGATCAGCGCCGTCGGCAACCCGGGTTCGGCGCTGAACAGCAGTTCCAGCCCCTTCTCCTCCGCCCTGACGCCGATCACGTCCACCATGTGGTTGATCACCGTGTCGAGCCGGAAGTCGATGTGCTCGATATCGAGGCGGCCGGACTCGATCTTCGACAGGTCGAGGATGTCGTTCAGGATGGCGAGCAGGCCGTGCGCCGAGCGGTGCGCCTTCTCGATGTAGTTGCGCTGGCGCGGCGACATGTCGTCGCGCAGCGCCAGGTGCGTCATGCCGAGGATGGCATTCATCGGCGTGCGGATTTCGTGCGACATGTTGGCGAGGAAGCTGGACTTCAGCTGCGCCGCCGCCTCGGCGGCGTCGCGCGCGCGCAGCATCGCCGCCTCGGCCTCCTTCTTCAGCGTCACGTCGTGCGCGATCAGGCAGTACAGCCGGCGCGCGCCCTGCTGGATGGGGATGACCGCCAATTCGACCGTGAAGGCGCGATCGCCGGCGCCGGCAAACTGCCACTCGCGCATCTGCGGTCGCCCCGCCTCGCTGGCCGCCGACAGCAGGCGGCGCGCCGCGACGGCGCTCGATTCGCCGTCCGGCTGGCGCTCCGGCGACAGCGGCGTGTTCCACGGCACGCGGCCACGCAGCGCCTCTTCCGACGGCAGGCCGAACAGCGCCAGCGTGGCCGGATTGCAGCTGATGACGCCGTCCTCCTCGTCGTAGAAGAAATAGCTGTCGAAGGAGTGCTCGAACAGCGCGCGGAACTTGGCTTCACCGAGCTTGCGCTCGGTGATGTCGAGCCAGTAGCCGTTGTAGATCGTGCCGCCGCGGCCGTCGGGCATCGGCGTGCTGTCCACACGCAGCCAGCGCGGACCGGACGGCGTACGCACCTGCAGCTCACGCGAACGCACCGGCGGACAGTCGTCGTCGATGCCGCAGGCGCGCCACAGCGCGCCTGGGTCGTCGGCAACCTGTTCCGGCGTGCGCCCGAACAGCGCCTCGACGCCGTGACCGATAAAGGCGAAGCGTCCGCCGCGGCCCAGCGGGCGGTGATAGCGGAACACGGTGAGCGGCAGCGCATTGGCCAGTTCGAGCAGCTCACGGCGGGCACGCTGGGTGTCGATGTTCTGCCGCTCGCGCCGGAACCACAGCGCGATCAGCGTCAGCCCGAGCAGGCCGACCACGAGGCCGCCGGCGATGTGGCGCCGCCACAGGGCCGCCTCCTCGCGCAGCGGGAGCAGCACCCAGACGGTGTAGGGCGAGTCGTCCATCGCGCGTCCGAGCACCAGATGGCGCAGGCCGTCCACCACCTGCAGATGCGCCGTCGTGCCGTCGCCCAGCCGGGTTTCGTCGCCGCGCCACGGCAGCACCGGCGGTACCACGCCGAAGCGCGACTTCAGGGTGGCATCGTCGATCGGATCTTCGATCGCCGGCGCGAAGCGCTTGAGCACCAGTTCCGGCGGCGACGCCAGCACGACCACGCCGTTGCTGTCGGCCATCAGTGCGAACTGGTCGTAGCCGCCGAACAGATGGCGCATCGTCTCGGCGTCCTGTTTCAGCACGAGTACGCCGGGCGGGCGCCCGACCACGTCCACCCGCGCCGAGAAGTAGAAGCCGGGCACATTCGTCGTGCGCCCCATCAGGTATTGCAGGCCGGTCCCGCCGTCGACCGCCTGACGGAAATACTCGCGATCGGCGTAATTCAGCCCGAGCACCGCGTACGGCAGGTGGAAACCGCTGTCGGCGATGGCGTTACCGTTGGCGTCCAGCAGATAGACCAGCCCGAGATTGAAATCCTGCGCGACGGCGTTGAGCAGGCTGCTGATGCCGAGCGCGTCGCGCCGTTCCATCAGCTGTTCCCTCAACGCCGGGCCGGGCGCCGGCGCTGCGCCGGCACGCTCGCCGGCCTGCGCCGCCAGATACTTCTGCAGCGCATCCTGCCGCGCCAGAGTCACCGGCAAGGCGGCCAGCTGGCGGAAGGTGGAGGACAGCGATTCGTTCAGGCTGTCCAGGCGCAGCGCGCTGCGCGCCTGCGCGTCGAGCAGGTATTCGTCGCTGGCGCTGCGCGCCGCGAACAGCGTGACCAGCGCACAAAGGACGACCCAGATCACGACCAGCGCGACGAAGCGACGCTGGAAGGCAACGGTGTCCTGTTCGAACGGCGGTTCTTGCATCGGCTGTATTCTCTTTGGCGCGGGGCATCCGGCATAGGATCCGTCGATAGGACAGGGCCGCCCGCGTGCGCACCGGTGACCCCTTGTTATCGGCCGCCGGCCGCACATCTTGACCAGGCTGGAGCCTACCCCTTCGAGACCGTCATCGGGGCACGATGACCCCTGTGGCACGGCGCAGGGTGACCTAGGTTACGGATCGGGAGACGGCATAGAGGCTATACATCGTCCCGTACCGCGGCGCTGGACGGCATTCCGGCCGCACTTTTGAAAGAACGGACCATGACCCGAGACAGCCTGCAGATCGAAAGCTTCTTCGACGAAGCGACCAACACGGTGAGCTACATCGTGTTCGACCGCGCCACCCTGGCCTGCGCCGTGGTCGACAGCGTGCTCGACTACGACCCCAAATCGGGGCGCACCTCGACCGCGTCAGCCGACCGCATCGTCGCCCGCGTACGCGAACTGGGCGCACGACTGGAGTGGATACTGGAAACCCACGTCCATGCCGACCACCTGTCGGCCGCACCGTGGATCAAGCAGCAACTGGGTGGCCGACTGGGCATCGGCGAACACATCGTCACCGTGCAGCAGGTGTTCGGCAAGCTGTTCAACGCCGGCACCGAGTTCGAGCGCGACGGCAGCCAGTTCGACCATCTGTTCCGTGATGGCGAGAGCTTCACGATAGGCAGCCTGCAGGCGCGCGCACTGCACACGCCGGGGCACACGCCGGCCTGCATGTCCTACCTGATCGAGGACGCCGCCTTCGTCGGCGACACGCTGTTCATGCCCGACTACGGCACCGCGCGCTGCGACTTCCCGGGCGGTAACGCACGCACGCTCTACCGTTCGATCCGCACGCTGCTGTCGCTGCCGCCGGACACGCGCCTCTTCATGTGCCACGACTACATGCCGGACGGCCGCGCGCCGCGCTGGGAAACGACGGTGGCCGACGAGCGCGCGCACAACATCCACGTGCATGACGGCATATCGGAAGACGACTTCGTCGCCATGCGCACGGCGCGTGACGCGACGCTGGACATGCCGGTGCTCATCCTGCCGTCGGTGCAGGTGAACATGCGCGCCGGCCATCTGCCGCCGCCCGAGGACAACGGCACGCGTTATCTGAAGATTCCGCTCGATGCGCTCTGACGCGAAGGCCAGCGGGCGCGGCACAATCGACGCCGTGAACACCGGAACTTCGCACACCGACGGCCAGACTGCACGGAAGGCCACGCACGCACCGGCCCGCCGCGCCCGCGGGCTGGCGCGCTGGCTGCCGGTGCTCGACTGGGCACCGCGCTACGACCGCCCGGCCTTCGGCGCCGACCTGCTGGCGTCGCTCATCGTGACGCTGATGCTGATCCCGCAGAGTCTGGCCTACGCCCAGCTGGCCGGCCTGCCGCCGCACATCGGTCTGTACGCGAGCATCGCACCGCTGTTCGCCTACGCGCTGTTCGGCAGCAGTCACGCGCTGTCGGTCGGCCCGGTCGCCGTGGTGTCGCTGATGACGGCGGCCGCGGTCGGCGGGCTGGGTTTCGCCGACGAGGCGGCACGACTGCAGGCGGCGCTCACGCTGGCCGCGCTGTCCGGCGTCATGCTCATCGCCATGGGCGTGCTGCGGCTGGGCTTTCTCGCCAGCTTCCTGAGCCACCCGGTGGTGTCTGGCTTCCTCACCGCGTCGGCGTTGCTGATCACGCTGAGCCAGCTCAAGCACCTGCTGGGCATACGCGCCGACGGCGACACGCTGCCGGAACTGCTGCCACCCCTGCTCGCCGGGCTGCCCGCCACCCATCTTCCGACGGCGGCGCTCGGCGCCGGCGTGCTGGCTTTCCTGTACTGGACGCGCACGCGCCTCAAGCCGCTGCTCGTGCGGCTCGGCGCCGGCGCGCGCACCGCCGACACCTGCGCCAAGGCCGGGCCGGTGCTGGCCGTGCTCGGCAGCACGCTGCTGATGTGGGCGCTGAATCTCGACGAAGCGGGCGTGCGCAAGGTGGGCGACATTCCGGCCGGGCTGCCGCCGCTGACCATGCCTTCGCTCGATCCGGCTCTGCTGTCGCAGCTGGCGCTGCCGGCGCTGCTGATCAGCATCATCGGTTTCGTCGAATCGGTTTCGGTGGCGCAGACCTTCGCCGCCAAGCGCCGGCTGCGCATCGAGCCGGACCAGGAACTGATCGGCCTCGGGGCGGCCAATCTGGCGGCAGCGGCGACCGGCGGCTATCCGGTGACCGGCGGGCTATCGCGTTCGGTGGTCAATTTCGACGCCGGGGCGGCCACGCCCGCGGCTGGCGCCTTCACCGCGGTCGGCATCGCACTGGCGTCGCTGACGCTGACGCCGGCCCTGCACTACCTGCCTCAGGCCACGCTGGCCGCCACCATCGTGGTCGCCATCCTGACCCTGGTCGATACCGACACGCTGCGCAGGACATGGCGCAGCTCGCCGCCCGACTTCCTGGCCGCCGCCACGACGCTGGTCGTCACCCTGCTGTTCGGTGTCGAGGCGGGCGTCAGCGCCGGCGTCGTGC
Organism: Methyloversatilis discipulorum; assembly: GCF_000527135.1. NCBI lineage: Bacteria > Pseudomonadati > Pseudomonadota > Betaproteobacteria > Nitrosomonadales > Sterolibacteriaceae > Methyloversatilis > Methyloversatilis discipulorum. The sequence continues at coordinate 4,146,761 of NZ_AZUP01000001.1, read as the reverse complement.
TGACGCTGCTGAATCACCTGTGGCACGCCAGCCGCCCGCACATGGCGGTGGTCGGCCGGGTGCTGGGTACCGAGCACTACCGCAACGTCGAGCGGCACGCGGTCGATACCGATCCGTCGCTGATCGGCCTGCGCGTCGACGAAGGTCTGAACTTCATGAACGCACGTCAGGTGGAGGACCGCATCCTGGCGCTGGTGGCGGCGCAGCCGTCGGTGCGCAACGTGGTGCTGATGTGCTCGGCAGTCAATGACATCGACGACAGCGCGCTCGAAATGCTGGAGAGCGTGGTGCACCGGCTCAAGGACATGGGGGTGCTGCTGCACCTGTCGGAGGTGAAGGGCCCGGTGATGGACAAGCTGGAACGCACCGACCTGCTGGCCCATCTGGGCGGCCAGGTGTTCCTGTCGCATCACGCGGCGGTCACCGCCCTCACTGCTTCAGCTTGTCCACCGCGGCCCTGAAACGGCGGCGCAGCTCTTCAGTCGGCTGACCTTTCGCCTGCGCCGCCTGGATGGCGCGCAGGATGTCGACCGCGCCGGCGTCCTCGGCCAGGGTCTGCACCGCCGGCGTCGCCGCGCCGGCGACCAGTTCGGCGCGCTCGGCACCGGCCTTGCCGCGCTTCGCCGAAATGACCAGCGCCGACGGCGGCGTCTTCACCGTCTGTTTCGCCGACGCCTTGCGGTGCCGCTCGACCGCCGCCATGAACTGGCGGCGCAAGGCTTCGGTCGGCTTGCCCTGGGCCTCGGCCTGACGCAGTTTGTTCAGCAGTTCGCTCACTTCGGGCGGCGCCGGGATCGATGCCTGGGGCGGGGGCGGCGGTGCCGCCACCGGCGGTGCGCTGACCGCCTCGGCCACGTTCTCCGGCGGTGCCACCAGCGTCGCGATCTTCAGCCGGTTGTAACGCAGCGCCCAGGCCAGCGCGTTCTCGCCACGGTCGGACACCGCGGTGGTGCTGGCGCCGGCGTCGACCAGCGCCTTCACGATGCCCTCGTTGCCCTCGCGCACCGCCATCATCAGCGGCGTCGCCAGATTCGGCGCACGCGCGTCGAGCTTCGCGCCATTGCGCAGCAACAGATCGACGATGCGCGTCTTGCCGGCGAAGGCGGCGTAGTGCAGCGCGCTCCAGGTCTTGTCCGGCGGATTGAGCGAGGCGCCGCGCTCGATCAGCCACTCGACCGCCTTCTGATGACCTTTCCATGCCGCCAGCGCGATCGCCTGTTCGCCGATGCGGCTGACGTAGTCGATATTGGCGCCGCGCTCGACGAACAGTTCCATCAGCCGGATATTGCCCTCGGCCGCCGCGATCATCAGCCCGCTGCCGGTGACGTCGGCCTCGAAATCGGGCGGCAGGCCTTCGTCCAGCCAGCGGGTGGCGGAACGGATGTCGCCCATTTCCATCGCCCGTCCGAAGCGTGAAGGATCGGGCAGTTCGGCCTGAGCCGATGCCATGAGGAAGGCTGCGCTGATGGTGATCAGCGCGCGTGCGGCCGCTTTCAAATCGTGAGTCCTTGTGAGAGCCGCCGTCGCGCGGGCGCGGCTGCGGCAAAATGGGAGGGAGTTTACCGACCCCGCCCGACGGTTTGTCCCGCCTGAAACTTCCTTTCGCACTTGCACTGTCCGCACTGCTGCACGCCGCTCTGCTGTTCTGGCCCCGCGCGTCCGAGGCGCCGGTGGCGCCGACGGTCGAGCGTCTGCAGGCGCGCCTGCTCGCGCCGCGTCCGGCCGAAGCGCAGCCGGAGCCGCCAGCGGCCACACCGCTGCTGAAGGACACGCGCAGCGAGCGCGCCGACGAGACGCCGCCAGCGCCAGCCGTCGTGCCCGCGCCGCGGGCGGCGCCGGTCGCCAGCGCCAAGGCGCGCGAACGCGCGCAACGGCAGCTGAACAAGCACGTGTTCTATCCGCAGGAAGCGATAGACCGCGGCCTCGAAGGCGAAGTGAAACTGCGACTGGTGCTCGACGACTCGGGCCGCGTGATCGACGCCGCCGTGCTGGCTGGAAGCGGTCACCCGCTGCTCGACCGCGCCGCCCTCAACGCCGCCCGCCAGATCGGCCGCATCGACGCCGGCGGTGCACGCGAACTGCTGCTGCCGGTGGTGTTCAGGCTGGAGTAGATCACTGAGTCGAGGTCCCGCGAGCTTTCGTGGGAGCGACCTCTGGTCGCGATGCGGCTTCTGCAGATTACCTGCTTCGATTCAGGGCGCAATCGCGAGCAAGCTCGCTCCCACGAGAACCTTGCTGCGGCGGCGGACGCGGCCTTTCAGGCCGTGCCGTCGTCCGGTGGCAGTTCAGGCGTGGTGTCGGGGACGCGGTATTCCTCGTTCGCCCAGGCACCGAGGTCGATCTGCTTGCAGCGCATGCTGCAGAAGGGCCGCGCCGGGTTCGACGGCGCGTACAGCGCGGGTTCGCCACAGCGCGGGCAGACCACCATGCGGCCGGCGGGGGGTGTTGCGGACGTGCTCACAGATTGCAGAAGGTCAGTTCGAAGCCGACGTCGGTGTCGGTGACGCGCGGGCGGGCGTGGCCGCCGTGCGCGATGAAGCGGATGTTCAGCGCGTACTTGTTGGCGCTGATCTCGGGTGTGAAGGGCTCGTTCAGCGGCACGCGCAGGCGCAGCATCTGCGCCGACTTGCCGCCCATCATCATCTGGAAGGCGCCGTTGCCGGCGATCTGTCGTTCCGGCCGGCCACTGGCACGCAGCAGGCGCAGCACGATGGTGAGACCGTCACGGATGGGCAGCATCGGGTTCAGCCAGCCGGCCAGGTCGGCCTGGCGCGCCGACGCCTCGCGGTGTCGCCAGTAGTGATATGAAGGCAGATCGAATTCGCACAACCCGCCCGGAATCGCGGCGCGGCTCTTGATGCTCATCAGCCACTCGTTCTCGCGCAGGTACTGGCCGATCTTGCCCGCCATCGCGAGCAGCGCCGCGCTGGCCTGCTCGATCTCGTACAGCGCGCCGGACAGCGCCTCTTCGGAAATGTCGGGGTTGTTGCGGAAGGACATCAGCGTCTGGCGCTGGCGTTCGAGCTCCTGCACCAGATCGACCTTGAGATCGGCCCGTGACGCGACTTCGAGAATTTCAAACAGGCTCACCAGTGCGACATGGTGTTCGTGCGCCCCGTCGCTGCGCATGAAGTGCTGCGTGCGCTCGAACAGATCCTCCAGGCGCAACAGCGTGCGTATGCGCTCGTTCAGAGGATATTCGTAAGTGATCACAGGGGCTTGTCCGGCACAAGTTCAAGCAAATTCTGATGATTCTGACCGAAAAGCCGCACAGTCACAACGCTCCGGCGGGCTTTTCTGCTGCAGCCAGTGCCAGATAGCGGCGATGCAGCGCGTCGACCCGGGCCGGCAGCGTTGCTGCCGGACCGCTGTTGTCGATCACGTCGTCGGCCGCGGCCAGCCGCTGCGCCCGCGTCGCCTGGGCGGCGATGATGCGATCCACCTCCCCGGCCGTCAGGCCGCTGCGCGCCATCGCGCGCGCGCGCTGCTGCTCGACCGGGCAATCGACGACCAGTACGCGGTCGCAGCGTTCGCGCCAGTTGCCGGCCTCGACCAGCAGCGGTACCGCCAGCACGACATAAGGTGCGTCGCTGGCCTCGACCCGGCGGCGGGATTCGGCGCGGATCAGCGGATGCAGCAGCGCTTCGAGCCGGCTGCGGGCAGAGGGATCGGCGAATACGTGGGCACGCATGCGGGCGCGGTCGAGCGCGCCGTCGGCAGCGATGAAGTCGTCGCCGAAGGCCGCGCGCAGCGGCCCGATCGCCGCACCGCCCGGTGCGGTCAGCGCATGCGCGATGGCATCGGTATCGACCAGCGCGGCTCCGTGCGCGACGAACAGATCGGCCACCGTCGACTTGCCGCTGCCGATGCCACCGGTCAGACCGACCACGAAAGTCATGGGCAGTCCGCCGCCTCGACGCCGTCAACGGTCGCCAGCGGCTCCGCCAGCAATGCCGTCAGTTCGGCGTCGCCGCCGCGCAGCTCGAGGCGCAGGCGTCCGGCCTTGCCCTCGCGCATCGCGATGCGCGCGCTGCGCACCCCCAGCCCGTTCAGGCTGGACATCAGCTCCTTCGCCGCCGTTTCGGTCTTGAACAGACCGAGCGAAATGGCGAACTTCTGACCGTCGGCGTCCGGCATCAGCGCCATCTCGCGCACGCCCAGCGCGCGCAGTTCGGCTTGCTTGCGATCGGCCAGCTGGCGTGTCGCGAGATCAGGGATATGCACCCACCACGACGGGCTGCCCGGCTGCTCGCTCTCGGCGAGTTGTACAGTCGGATAGGCCTCGCGCACCCGCGCGATGAATGGGTCGGCCTGTTCGCGGGTGAATCCGGCCAGCACGCGACAGACACCGGCCGGCGCCGCTTCGACGTCCGTCGCCGCCGGCTCGCTGGCGACGACCGGCGCACTGGCCGCCACCGGCGCCGCTGCGCCACCGTCGACCGGCACGATGCGGATGCGCTCGGGATCGATCTGGCTGGTCAGGCGCAAGGGCTCGGCGCCGTCATTGCCCAGCGACAGCATGCCGGACGCAAAGGGCCACAGCGCGATATTGATCAACAGCAGCAGGAGAAAGGCGAGACGCATCGGTATCAGTGCACTGACGGGCGCAGCATGAGGCAGTGATCCGTCATTTCATCACATCCGCCGCGACGCGGGCCAGCCCGCGCAGCACCAGATTGTCGACGCGGCGGTGCGCACAGACCAGATAGGGCGACAGCGCGTCGGCGCCGCCACCCGACAGCAGGATGGTGGCATCGGCGCCAAGCCGCGCCTGCACGCGCTCGATCAACGCCGCCTGCGCGCCGGCGCAGCCGTTGTGGATGGCATCGTCGGTATTGCGCGGCCATTCGACCGGCGCACCCTGGGCGTGCGGCAGACCGGCCGTGTTGCGCGCCAGCGATTCGAGCATCAGGTGCAGGCCAGGCAGGATGTACCCGCCGAGAAAGCGGTCGTCGGCGTCGAGCACGTCGACTGTGGTGGCGGTACCCGCGGTCGCCACCACCAGCGGGCCGGCCGCCAGCGTGCGCGCCCCGATCAGTGCCGCCCAGCGGTCGGCGCCGAGACGCGACGGCGTCGCATACATATTGGTAATGCCGCAGGCCGTCGCCTGTGACTGCACGCGATGCGCCAGACAACCGGGCGGCAGCGCGGCGCGCAGTGCGGCATCGACCGCGTCACCGGCAACGCAGGTATAGACCGCGGCCGTCGCGTTGCGCCAGGCTGAGGCGAGCGGCGCGCCGTCGATGTCGGCGACGTCGATGCCCGATTCAGTACCCGGGGTGTTGCCCTGCAGCCAGGCCCATTTGATCCGGCTGTTGCCCGCATCGATCAGCAGCACCATGGACTCAGTTCCGGACCGGCGCGCGCAGCGACACGTCGCCCGCCAGCACGCGCTCAATGCGGTCGCCGCAGTCGAGCAGCAGCGCGCCGTCGGCGTCGGCACCGACGCACAGGCCGCCCAGCGCACGCATTTCACCTTCGACCTCGACCGCGCATCCGGCATGCAGATTGAGTCGGTTCCAGCGTTCGACGAAGGCCGAGAAACCCTGCGCGGCGAATACCGGCAGCGCTGCGGCCAGCGCGTCGAGTGCGGCGGCGGCAATGCGCAGCCAGTCCTGCTGCGGCGGTGTGCCGTCGAACAGGGCGGCCGGTGGCAGCGCATAGTGGCCGGACGGCGGCGGCGCCAGATTGATTCCGACGCCGATCACGGCGTCGGTGTGTGTTGCCGCCGACGCCAGTTCGATCAGCACGCCGCCCAGCTTGCCGGCGCCCTGCCCGGTGGCGCGCATCAGGTCGTTCGGCCATTTAAGTGACAGCCCATCGAATCCCTGCGCCATCAGCGCCTCGACCAGCGCGACGCCGACCGCCAGGCTGAGACCGGACAGCCGGTCGGCACGACCGTCGAAGCGCACGCGCAGTGAGAAGGTGAGGCTGTCGCCGGGCTGCGCCGTCCAGCTGCGGCCGCGGCGACCGCGGCCACCGGTCTGCGCCAGTGCGAACAGTGCGCAGGGCGCGCCGTCGCGGCGCTCCAGCAGGTCGCTGTTGGTGCTTCCGGTGCGCGCACAGACGTCGACGCGCCAGTCGGCGGGTACGGAGGGTGCGCGGTCGCGCAGTGCTTCGGCGAGAGTGGAGGCGTCGTCGGCAGTCATGCGGCGGATTGTAGCCGCGCCGCCGGGCCGACGCCCGGCTGCGCACTCACTCGCTGTCGCCGTCGGCGTCTCGTCCGCCTTCGATGTTCAGCTCCTGGATCTTGCGCGTGATGGTGTTGCGACCGATGCCCAACAGCTGCGCCGACTCGATGCGGCGACCGCCGGTGCTGGCCAGCGCGCGGCGGATCAGCGTGCGTTCGAACTCCTGCACCAGATGGTCGAACAGCGCCGGCTGCTTCAGCGCGATCAGGCGGTCGACCTCGGCGGCGAGCGAAGCGACCCAGTCGCCGGTCACTTCGCGCGCCGGCTGGGCGCGCAGTTCGGCCGGCAGATCCTTCACGTCCACGGTCTGGCCGGGCGCCATCACGGTGAGCCAGTGGCACAGGTTTTCCAGCTGGCGCACATTGCCCGGGAAATCCAGCCCCTGCAGGTAACGCATCGCCGGCTCGGACAGGCGCTTGGCATCGACGCCCAGTTCCTGCGCGCTCTTCGTCATGAAGTGCTGGGCCAGCAGCACGATGTCCTCGCGCCGCTCGCGCAGCGGCGGAATGCGCAGCCGGATCACGTTCAGCCGGTGGAACAGATCTTCGCGGAACAGGCCCTGCTTCACCCGGTCTTCGAGGTTCTGGTGGGTGGCGGCGATGACGCGCACATTCGACTTGATCGGCGAATGGCCGCCGACGCGGTAGAAGTGGCCGTCGGACAGCACGCGCAGCAGGCGGGTCTGCAGCTCCGGCGGCATGTCGCCGATTTCGTCGAGGAAGAGCGTGCCGCCGTCGGCCTGCTCGAAGCGGCCGCGCCGCGTCGCGGTGGCGCCGGTGAAGGCGCCGCGCTCGTGGCCAAACAGTTCCGATTCGAGCAGGTCGCGCGGGATGGCGGCGGTGTTGATCGCGATGAAGGGCGCTTCGCGGCGCGGGCTGTGCCGGTGCAGCGCGCGCGCCACCAGTTCCTTGCCAGTGCCGGACTCGCCGTTGATCAGCACGGTGGCGTGACTTTGGGCGAGCCGGCCGATGGCGCGGAACACGTCCTGCATCGACGCCGCCTTGCCGAGGATTTCTGGCGCCATGTCGGCTTCCGCCGGCGCCCCACCCTGGTGCATGCTTTCTTCGATTGCTCGCCGCACGAGTTCGATCGCGTGGTCGACGTCGAACGGTTTGGGCAGGTATTCGAAGGCGCCGCCCTGGAAGGCGGCGACCGCGCTGTCGAGATCCGAATACGCGGTCATGATGATGACCGGCAGGCTGGGGTGGCGCGCCTTCACTTTCTCCAGCAGCGACAGGCCGGACTCGCCCGGCATGCGGATGTCGGACACCAGCACCTGCGGCTGGCCGCCGGCGTCGAGCGCGTCGAGCGCCTCCTGCGCGGTCGAATACGCTTCAAAGGGGATGGACTCGCGTGCGAGGGCCTTTTCCAGCACCCATCGTATCGAGCGGTCGTCGTCGACGATCCAGACCGGATTCATGGTTTCTCCGTCGTGCCCTGTTTGAAGGGCAGAAGTATTGTGAAAACTGTATGGCCGGGCCGGCTCTGCACCTCGATGGTGCCGTGGTGCTGGTGCACGAAGCTCTGCGCCAGCGTCAGCCCGAGGCCGGTGCCGCCATCGCGGCCGGACACCAGCGGATAGAAGATGCGATCGAGCAGTTCCTCCGGGATGCCGGGACCGTTGTCGATCACTTGCAATTCGAGTGCCAGCTTGTGCCGCCGCTTCACCAGCGTGGCCTGACGGTAGGCGCGCGTGCGCAGCCGGATCACGCCGTCGCCGTGCATCGCCTGCGCCGCGTTGCGGGCGATGTTGAGCACCACCTGGATCAGCTGTTCGCGGTCGGCCACCAGATCGGGCAGGCTGGTGTCATAGTCGCGCTGCACCGCCACCTTCGGGAATTCGGCGCCGATCAACAGGCGCACGCGCTCCAGCACCTCGTGCACGCTGACCGAACTGACCTGCATCGCGCGGTGCGAGTGCAGCAGCCGGTTCATCAGATCCTGCAGGCGGTCCGATTCCTTGATGATGACCTGCGTGTATTCGCGCTGGTCGGGCCGTTCCAGTTCACCCTCAAGCAGCTGTGCGGCACCGCGGATGCCGCCCAGCGGGTTCTTGATTTCATGCGCGAGGTTGCGGATCAGTTCGCGGTTGGCCTGTTGCTGCTGCAGCAGCTGTTCCTCGCGCGCAACGCGCAGTTGCTGATCGATGGGACGGAACTCGAGCAGGATGCGAGCGGCATCGGCATGCACCGGCGACACCGTGCAGTCAAGCTGCAGCGGACCGCCGAGCAGACGCTGAACCGTGAGGTTGTGGCCGGTATAGCTCCAGTCCTTGGCCAGCGCATTGTCCAGTGCGGTGTCCAGACCGTGATCGGGGCCGATCAGGCGTTCGCAGTGCTTGCCGACCAGCTTTGACGAACTGACCGCGAACAGGTTTTCCGCGGCCGGATTCAGATAGACGATGTTGCGTTCCGCGTCGAGCAGCGCGACCGCACTGGCGAGAAGTTCGAGCCCGTTGAAGCGGTCGGGCCAGACGCGGGTGGGGGTACGGGGCGAAGGCAGGCTCATGGCGCCAGCTCACGCAAGAAGCGCGCCAGGGCCGATGCGCCGGAGCGCGCAGGACGCTCAGGGCAGTTTGGAAATCTCCTTGCGCAGCGCGTCGACGTTGCGTTCGTGCAGAGCGACATTGTCCTTGAGCCCCTGGATGCGATCGAGATACTTCTGGTAGTTGCGCTCATCGCCCAGCCGCACCGCTTCGCCCTCGGTGAGCGCCTTGCGCGCCGCTTCGAGATTCTTCGTTTCGGTGTCGAGCTCGGCTTCGAGTATGCGCCGGCGTTCGCCGTCGCGCGCCTTCTGCTGGTCGCCGCTGACGCTCGGAAATCCGCCCGACGGCGCGGCCGGCTTGGGCATAGTCGCCGCCGGCCCGGGCACCGAGCTGACCGGCATTTCGCTGGACAGCAGCTTGCAGCCGCGCGCACGCGACTTGTCGTTGGTATAGGTGACGTGACCATCGGCATCGACGCACTTGTAGACGTCAGCCGATGCCGGCAACGCTGCAAGCGCGGCCGCGGTGGCAATCAGGATGCGGTTGAAACCTCGGAACATGTGGGTCACCAGAACGGATCGGGTCATTGCCGGGCGAGTGTAGGACGCCCGCCCGCGCAGTGACAATGAAAAAGGACGGCAAGTTGCCGTCCTTTTTCTCGGGCCGGAACGCACATGCCGTCCCGACCTTCAACGCCACGCGTGCGGCTGGCGCCGACACGCGTTCCGGAAAACCGGATCAGAGGCTGTAGTACATCTCGAACTCGACCGGGTGGGTCGTCATGCGGGTGCGGTTGACTTCGCCCATCTTCAGTTCGATGTAGGCAGCGATGAAGTCTTCCGAGAACACGCCACCCTTGGTCAGGAAGGCATGGTCGGCTTCCAGCGCGGCAAGTGCTTCGTCCAGGCTGGCGCAGACGGTCGGGATGAGCTTGTCTTCTTCCGGCGGCAGGTCGTACAGGTTCTTGTCGGCCGGGTCGCCCGGGTGGATCTTGTTCTGCACGCCGTCCAGACCCGCCATCATCAGTGCGGCGAAGCACAGGTAGGGGTTGGCCAGCGGATCCGGGAAGCGGGTTTCGATGCGACGGGCCTTGTCCGAAGCGACGTGCGGGATGCGGATCGAAGCCGAACGGTTGCGCGCCGAGTAGGCCAGCTTGACCGGTGCTTCGTAGTGCGGAACCAGACGCTTGTACGAGTTGGTGCCCGGGTTGGTGATCGCGTTCAGCGCCTTGGCGTGCTTGATGATGCCGCCGATGTAGTACAGCGCGAACTCGGACAGACCGGCGTAGCCGTTGCCCGCGAACAGGTTCTTGCCGTCCTTCCAGATCGACTGGTGAACGTGCATGCCGGAGCCGTTGTCACCGACGATGGGCTTGGGCATGAAGGTCGCGGTCTTGCCGTAGCTGTGGGCGACGTTGTGCACGATGTACTTCAGCGTCTGCGTCCAGTCGGCGCGGCGAACCAGGGTGTTGAACTTGGTGCCGATCTCGTTCTGGCCGGCGGTCGCCACTTCGTGGTGATGCACTTCGACCGGGATGCCGACGGCTTCCAGTGCCAGCACCATGGCGGCACGGATGTCGTTGTGCGAATCGACCGGCGGAACCGGGAAGTAGCCGCCCTTCACTGCCGGACGGTGACCGGTGTTGCCGCTCTCGAACTTCTCGCCCGACGACCAGGCGGCCTCTTCCGAGAAGATCTGCACGCGGCAGCCCGACATGTCGATGTTCCACTCGACGCTGTCGAAGATGAAGAATTCGGGTTCCGGACCGAAGTAGGCGGTGTCGCCCAGGCCGGAGGACTTCAGGTAGGCCTCGGCGCGCTTGGCGATCGAGCGCGGGTCACGGTCGTAGCCCTTGCCGTCCGACGGTTCGACCACGTCGCAGCTGATGACCAGCGTGGTTTCGTCGAAGAACGGGTCGATGAAGGCGGTTTCCGGATCCGGCATCAGCAGCATGTCGGAAGCCTGGATGCCCTTCCAGCCGGCGATCGACGAACCATCAAACGCGTGACCTTCGGTGAACTTGTCTTCGCCGAACGCGCTGATGGGCACGCCGACGTGCTGTTCCTTGCCACGGGTGTCGGTGAAACGGAAGTCGACGAACTTGACTTCCTTTTCCTTGATGATGTCGAGAACCTGCTTCGCGGTGGTCATGAATCTCTCCTACGAGGTATGTATATGCAACAGTCGGCTTGAAGGGTCACGACGAGCCGTCGCCGGTGTCCGACGACAGCTCCGGCGCAGCCATGGCGAACGACCCGATGGAGGGTACGCCCCGGCTGCGACTTTTCCTGCTGCGCGGCCTGAAGCAGAACCCGTGCCACGCGATCATTTCAACCTTGTGATTGTGCCACATGCGGGCTTGCGGCCGGTGACATGCACAAAACAGGCGCAGCGACGCACCAACACAGGGATGTCGACAAACACGATGCACCACTTCGGTGCCCGCCTGTCCGCAGGAATGGCGCGCTATATACTTCTGTCCATTCAATAGATGGGCGTACGCCATGGCAACACTCGGACAAATCCTCGGACTTGCGCGCGAGCGCGCGCAGCAGCTGCAACTGCCCTATGCCGGCGCGGTCACACCGGCCGAAGCACACGAACTGTTGAAACTGGCCCCCGGCGCCCGCATCGTTGACGTGCGCACGTCGGCCGAATGGCAATGGGTCGGCGAGGTGCCGGATTCGGTGCAGATCGAATGGAATATGTCCAACGGCCAGCGCAACCCGGATTTCCTGACCCAGCTGAAGCACCAGGTCGATCCGGAAGCGCTGGTCATGTTCCTGTGCCGCAGCGGCGGACGTTCGCACGGCGCGGCCGCGGCTGCCGCCGAAGCCGGTTACAGCAACGCCTACAACATCCTCGAAGGCTTCGAGGGTGACGCCGACGCCAACGGCCATCGCAATACGGTCGGCGGCTGGCGCAAGGCCGGACTGCCCTGGCACCAGGGCTGAACGCAGTTCAAGGACACCGCATGCAAGTCGCCACCATCAGTTTCGACCGCTTCAACGCACTTGCCGACGATCAGGCGCAGGCGCGCATCCTCGCCGCGCGCGAAAAGCTGGGCAAGCGCGCGGTCATCCTCGGTCACCACTACCAGCGCGAGGACGTGTATCGCCACGCCGATCTGACCGGCGACTCGCTCAAGCTGTCGCGCCTGGCCAGCCAGACCGATGCCGAATACATCGTGTTCTGCGGCGTGCATTTCATGGCCGAGGTGGCGGACATCATGTCCAAGCCGGAGCAGATCGCCATCCTGCCCGACCTCGCCGCCGGCTGTTCGATGGCCGACATGGCCAATCTCGCCAAGGTCGAGCGTTGCTGGCGCGAACTGCGCGGCCTGCTCGGCGACGACCCGGACAACACCTTCACGCCGGTCACCTACATCAACTCGGCGGCCGACCTGAAGGCCTTCTGCGGCGAGCACGGCGGCATCGTGTGCACGTCGTCGAATTGCGGCAGCATTCTCGAATGGTCGCTGGCGCGGCGCGAGAAGGTGCTGTTCTTCCCCGACCAGCACCTCGGCCGCTGGACCGGCTACAACATGGGCATTCCGCTCGACGACATGCTGGTGTGGGACCCCGACCTCGAAAACGGCGGCCTCACCGCCGAACAGGTGGCGAAGGCGAAGATCCTGCTGTGGAAGGGCCACTGTTCGGTGCACCAGATGTTCCAGCCCTCGCACATCCTGCGCTGGCGCAACCAGAATCCGGACGGCATCGTCATCTCCCATCCGGAGAGCGCTTTCGAGGTGTGCCGTCAATCGGATTTCGTCGGCTCGACCGAATACATCCTGAAGACGGTGAAGGCCGGCGCGCCCGGCACCAAGTGGCTGGTCGGCACCGAACTGAATCTGGTGAACCGCCTCGCCGACGAGGTGAAGCACGAGGGCAAGACGGTGCAGTTCATGGCGCCCACCGTCTGCATGTGCTCGACCATGCAGCGCATCGACCCGCAGCATCTGGCGTGGACGCTGGAAAACCTGGTCGAGGGCAATGTCGTGAATCGCATCAGCGTGCCGGCGCACGAAGCCGGGCCCGCCAAGCTGGCGATGGACCGCATGCTGGCTGCTTCGCCATAAGGTCTTCCGCTTCATGGACTGGATGCAGGCCTGGGAACTTGCCAGCTATGTCGTGACGACACTGGGCCTGCCGCTTGCCGTCATCACCTTCATCTATCAGCAGCGGCGCGAGCGCGACAACGAGGACGAAGAGGCGTACCAGATGCTGTCGGACGCCTACATCGACTTCCTGAAGATCGTGCTCGCCAACCCCGACCTGCCGCTGCGCGAGAACCACGCCCCCGAGCAGCTCAGCGAGGAGCAGCGCCGGCGCATGCAGACCATCCACCAGATGCTCATTTCGCTGTTCGAGCGCGCCTATCTGGTCGCCTGGACCGACGAACCCGACGGGCTGGCGGCGCGACGCTGGGCCTCGTGGGACGACTACATGCGCGAGTGGCTGGCGCGTGACGCCTTCCATGCCGAACTGCTGATGCTGCTGCGCGGCGAGGACCCGGCATTCTGCCGCCACATGTTGAAGCTGGCCGACGAAGTGCGCGGCCACCCGCTCACCTCATGACCGAACTGCGCATCTGCACCTGGAACATCCACAAGGGGTTTTCGCAGTTCAATCGCCGCATGGTGATCCACGAACTGCGCGAACGCCTGCACGCATTCGGCGCCGATCTGGTGTTCCTGCAGGAGGTGCAGGGTCAGCACCACGGTCACGCCGAGCGCCACGCCGACTGGCCGACCGAGCCGCAGTACGAATTCCTCGCCGACCAGATGTGGCCGGCCACCGCCTACGGCCGCAACGCGGTCTATGACCACGGCCACCACGGCAACGCCATCCTGTCGCGCCACCCGATCTCGCAGAGCGGCAACGTCGACGTGTCGGCGCATCGCTTCGAACAGCGCGGCCTGCTGCATTGCGTGATCGAACCGGACGGCGCCCACCGCGTGCACGCGCTGTGCGTACACCTCGGCCTGACCGCGCGCGGGCGGCGCCAGCAGTACGCGATGCTGGCCGAGCACATCCGCCGCACCATTCCGGCGGAGGACGGCCTCATCGTCGCCGGCGACTTCAACGACTGGTACAACCGGGCCGAAGAGCAATGGTCGCGCGCACTCGGTCTGCACGAGGCGCACAGCGTGATACACGGTCGCCCGGCGCGCAGCTTTCCGGCCGCCTTTCCACTGCTGCGGCTGGACCGCATCTATGTGCGTGGCGTCGACGTGCGCGAGGTGAAGCTGCACTCCGGCCCGCCCTGGTCGCGCGTGTCCGATCACGCCGCGCTGACCGCACGTCTGGTGCTGCCGCCGCGATGACCCGCCTGCTGCCCGGCAACGAGGTCATGCTGCTGGTGTGCGGCATGCAGTACTTTCCGGCGCTGGAAGAGGCGATCGACCGCGCGCACAGCGAAATCTTCCTCGAAACCTATATCTTCGACGACGACGACACCGGGCGCCGCATCGCCGCCGCACTGGCGCGCGCGGCACGGCGCGGCGTGCGCGTACGCGTGCTGGTCGATGGCTTCGGCGCGCGCGACTTCGAGGACACGCACCAGAGCGCACTCGAAGCCGCCGGCGTACATGTGCTGATGTTCCGCCCGGAAGTCGGCCGCATGAGCTTCCGCCGCAACCGTCTGCGTCGCATGCACCGCAAGATGGCGGTGGTCGACGCGCAGACCGGTTTCGTCGGCGGCATCAACATCATCGACGACATGCATACGCCCGGCCACACGCCGCCGCGCTTCGACTACGCGGTGCGCGTGCGCGGGCCGCTGGTGGCGCGCATGCATCTCGAATGCCAGAAGCTGTGGGAGCGCGTCGCCTGGGCGACGCTGCAGTTCCGGCCGCGCCTGCCGCGTACCAGCCGCTACGCCAACCGGCACACCGGCAAGGTGCGAGCGGCGCTGCTGGTGCGCGACAACCTGCGCCACCGACACGACATCGAGAACGCCTACCTGCAGGCGATAGACGGCGCCTTCGAGGAGGTGCTGATCGCCAACGCCTACTTCCTGCCCGGCCGTCGCTTCCGTCAGGCCTTGATCGCTGCCGCCGCGCGCGGCGTCAAGGTGACGCTCATCCTGCAAGGGCGGGTCGAGTACGCGCTGCTTCATTACGCCTCGCAGGCGCTGTACGGCTCGCTGCTGTCGCAGGGCATACGCATTTTCGAATACCGGCGCAGCTTCCTGCACGCCAAGGCGGCAGTGATCGACCAGCACTGGGCCACCGTCGGCTCCAGCAATATCGACCCCTTCAGCCTGATGCTGGCGCGCGAGGCGAACATCGTCGTGCACGACATCGGCTTCGCCAACGAACTGCGCCAGAGCCTGCGCGCCGCCGCCCGCCACGGCGGACGCGAGTTGCGGCACCGCCAGTGGAAGACCCGTCCGCTGCACGAACGGCTGCTGCGCTGGATCGCCTACGGCATGGTGCGACTGATGATCGGCCTCGCTGGCGAACGGGTGAGCCGGCACATGCTGCGCAAGAAATAGCGCGCTTTCAGCGTGATTTCAGCTTCATTCCCTACACTGGGGTCATGAACCTGAAACGCATCGCACTTTTCGTCTTTCTGCCCGCCGTGATCATCGCCGCGGCCGCCGGCGTCGTGCTGCTGCACGCACCCGACTCCCTGGCCGGCGACGACCACCTTCAGGCGCGTGCGCTGAGCCAGCGCGGCGACATCCTGCCGCTGGAGAAGATCGCCGAGCGCGCGCGCGCCGAGAAGCCGGGCAAGCTGATCGACATCGAACTCGAACAGAAGAAGGGCATCTGGGTGTATGAAGCCGAGATACTCGACGACGCCGGCCGCGTGTGGGAACTGAAGCTGGATGCACGCACCGGCGCACTGCTGAAGATGGAGCAGGACGACTGACATGCGCCTGTTGCTGGCTGAAGACGACGAAACACTGGTTGCCGGACTGAAGCCGCTGCTCGAACGCGCCGGCTACGCGGTCGACGTCGCGACCGACGGCGTGTTCGCGCAGCTGTCGGCAGAAGCCATCGACTACGACCTCGTGATACTCGATCTCGGTCTGCCGCGGCGCAACGGCGTCGACGTACTGCGCCAGTGGCGCGACGCGCGGCGCGCGATGCCGGTAGTCGTGCTGACCGCGCGCGACACCTGGCAGGAAAAGGTCGAGGTGCTCAACGCTGGCGCCGACGACTACGTCTGCAAGCCCTTCCACAGCGAGGAACTGCTGGCGCGCATCGCCGCTGTGCTGAAGCGCAGTGCGGCGCGGCGCGCGCCGGGGCCGCTGGCACGCGGCGCACTGCGGCTCGACGAAGCAACGCAGAGCGCCGCGCTCGATGGCGGCGCCCCGATAGAACTGAGCAGCATCGAATTCCGCCTGCTGCGCTGCTTCATGCTGCACGCCGGCCAGGTGCTGTCGCAGCAACGCCTGAACGAACACCTGTACGACCACGCCACCGATCACGACAGCAATGTGATCGAAGCCCACATCACCCGGCTGCGCCGCAAGATCGGTCGCGACTGGATACAGACGCGGCGCGGTCAGGGCTATGTGTTCGACGCGCCGGAGGCGCCGTGAAGAACGCGCTGCGCACCCGTCTTGCCGCCGGTCTGGCGATCAGCTTCGTAATGCTGGCCGGCCTGCAGTGGCTGCTCGCCGGCATCGCCATCGAACGCCTGCTCAAGGCGCAACTGGCGCAGCGACTGGAGCGCGACGCCGAGAACCTGCTGGCGGCACTCGACGGCGAAGCCGGCGCACCGCTGAAGCTCGACGACGCGCGTGTCGGCGGCGAATACCGACAGCCCTTTTCCGGCCATTACTTCCGCATCGTGATCGACGGCGGTGACGACATTTCATCGCGCTCGCTGTGGGACGGCACGCTGGCCCTGCCGTTCGCCGGCAGCGAACGCATCGCGCAGAGCGAGGCCGCCGGCCCGCAGGGACAGTCGCTGTGGTTGCTGTCGGCGCACTACGAAAAGCGCGGCCAGTCGGTACGCATACTGGTCGCCGAAGACCTGTCGGCACTGCGCGCCGGGCTGCGCGAGTGGCACCTGCTGTACGGCCTGCTGACGCTGGCCGTGGTCGCGCTCGTGCTCGCGGTGCAGCAGTGGGTGGTGCGCCGTTCGCTGGCGCCGCTCGATACGCTGCGCGCGCAGATGCAGGCGCTCGAACGCGGCGAACGCGAACGGCTCGACGTCGCGCTGCCGGACGAGATCGCGCCGCTGGTCGATCAGTTCAACACGCTGCTCGGCATGCTGCTGCGCCGCTCGCAACGCTCGCGCGACGCACTCGGCAACCTGGCGCACGCGCTGAAGACGCGGCTGGCAGTACTGCTGCAGGTGGCCGAATCGCCGGCGATGGCGGCCCACCCCGAACTGCAGCAGCGCATGACCGACAGCACCGAACTGATGCGTCGCGCCATCGAGCGCGAACTGCGCCGCGCCCGGCTGATGGGCGGCACCCACCCGGCCCGTCGCAGCGACCTGCGCGACGCAGCCGAGCGGCTGGCGGGCACGCTGGCCATCCTGCACGGCGAACGCTCGCCGGACATTGCGCTCGACATCGCTGCCGACATCACGCTGGCGATGGACGCGGAAGACCTGATGGAGCTGCTTGGCAACCTGATGGACAACGCCTGCGCCTGGTGCCGCAGCCGCGTGCGGCTGTCGGTCGAACGTGGCGGCGACCTCAAGCTGGTGATCGAGGACGACGGCCCGGGCTGCGCGCCCGAACAACTCGAATCGCTCAGCGCGCGCGGCTTTCGCGCGGACGAGACAAAACCGGGCCACGGCCTCGGCCTGTCCATCGTGCGCGACCTGGTCGACAGCTATGGCGGCGCACTCGAATTCGGACCGTCACCGGTCCTCGGCGGACTGCGCGTCACCGTGCATCTGCCGTCACGCATGGCGCTCGATGCGCCCTCACCCGAAGGAGTACGGCCATGAAGAACGTCCTGATCGCCACCACGCTGCTCGCTGCCCTGCTCGCACCGCCCGCCTTCGCGGACGACGACGATCTGCCGAAGATGCGCGCCATCGCCGAGGCGATGAAGCTCATCTCGCTGGAAGATGCGACCGCCAAGGCGCTCGCCGCCAAGCCGGGCACGGTGATCGAAGCCGACCTCGAACGCCGCTTCATGAGCGACGACTACGATTACGAGTTCGAACTGATCGACACCGCGGGCAAGGAGTGGGACGTGCATATCAACGCGCGCGACGGCTCGGTACGCTCGATGCGACGCGACTGGTTCGACTGAGCGCCGGCGGCAAGGGACGGCTGCGCTGACGCACTGCACGCAGACCGCAGCCGCGCACGGGCGCACAATATCGTCTTTCAACGCAGGCTCCGAAAGACGATGAACACGCCCACCTCCGACACCCTCACCCACTGGATCGACGGCCAGCGCAGCGCGCTGGACAGCACCCGCAGCGCCGACGTGTTCGATCCGGCGCACGGGCAGGTGGCCAGGCAGGTGCTGCTGGCGTCCGATGCGGACGTGAGCCGCGCAGTCGCCAGTGCCGCTGCCGCCCAGCCGGCCTGGGGCGCGCTGGCGCCACAGCGCCGCGCACGCGTGCTGTTCCGGATGAAGGAGCTGGTCGAGCGACATAGCGCCGACATCGCGCGACTGATCACGCGCGAACACGGCAAGACCTTCCCGGACGCACAGGGCGAAGTGCAGCGCGGGCTGGAAGTGATCGAATTCGCCTGCGGCATTCCGCAGTTGCTCAAAGGTCAGTATTCCGACCACGTCGGCGGCGGCATCGCCAACTGGAGCCAGCGCATGCCGCTCGGAGTGGTCGCCGGCATCACGCCCTTCAACTTTCCCTTCATGGTGCCGATGTGGATGGCCCCGGTCGCGCTGGCCTGCGGCAACAGCTTCATCCTGAAGCCGTCCGAACGCGACCCGTCGCCGTCGCTGCTGACGGCCGAACTGTTCCGCGACGCCGGCCTGCCGGACGGCGTGTTCAATGTGCTGCAGGGCGACCGCGTCGCGGTCGACGCGCTGCTCGAACACCCGGAGGTGCGCGCGGTCAGTTTCGTCGGCTCGACGCCGATCGCGCGCCACATCTACGAAACGGCGGCGAAGCACGGCAAGCGTGCGCAGGCGCTGGGCGGCGCCAAGAACCACATGGTCGTGATGCCGGACGCCGACATCGATCAGGCGGCCGACGCGCTGATCGGCGCCGCCTACGGCTCGGCCGGCGAGCGCTGCATGGCGATTTCGGTCGCAGTGGCGGTCGGCGACATCGCCGACGCGCTGGTCGAGGCGGTGCGCACGCGTGCGCAGAAGCTGAACATCGGCGACGGCGAAGCCGACGGCACCGACATGGGCCCGGTGGTGACTGCCGCTCACCGCGAACGCATCGTGTCGCTGATCGATGCTGGCATCGCCGAAGGTGCGCAGCTGGTGCTCGACGGTCGCCGTCACACGGTGGCCGACCGCGAACAGGGCTTCTTCCTCGGCGCCACGCTGTTCGATCGCGTCACGCCGGCGATGCGCATCTGGAAGGAGGAAATCTTCGGCCCGGTGCTGTGCGTCGTCCGCGCCGCGAACCTCGCTGATGCGATCGCACTGGTGAACAGCCACGAGTATGGCAACGGCGTGTCGCTCTACACCCGCGACGGTGCCGCTGCGCGCGAATTCGGCCAGCGCATCGAAGCAGGCATGGTCGGCATCAACGTACCGATCCCGGTACCGATGGCCTGGCATTCCTTCGGCGGCTGGAAGCAGAGCCTGTTCGGTGACCAGCACGCCTACGGCGAAGAAGGCGTGCGCTTCTACACCCGCTACAAGAGCATCATGCAACGCTGGCCGGACAGCGGCTCGAAGGGGCCGGAATTCGTGATGCCGGTGAACTGAACGACTCAGGCGGCGCCGCGCGCCAGCAGCGCGGTTGCCTCGTCCGCCGGCATCGGCTTGCCGAACAGATAACCCTGTCCGATGCGGCAACCCTGTTCGCGCAGGAAGGCGAGCTGGTCCTCGGTTTCGACGCCCTCGGCCACCGCCTCGATACGCAGCGAACCGGCCATCGCCAGTATGCAGGCACAGATGGCAGCGTCATCGGCGTCGTGGCCGATGTCGCGCACGAAGGACGCGTCGATCTTCAGCACGTCGATCGGAAAGCGCCTGAGATAGGCGAGGCTGGAATAGCCGGTGCCGAAATCGTCGATGGCGACAGCAACACCCAGTCGTTTGAGCTCGCCGAGCAGCTTCACCGTCTGACCGACGTTGTGCATCAGCATCGATTCGGTCAGTTCGAGTTCGAGGTTGCGCGGCGACAGGCCGCTACGCGCGAGTTCGCGCGACACGGTGCGCACGAAGTCGCTGCCGACGAATTGCCGCGCCGACACATTGACCGCGACGCGCAGGTCGGGGTCGAAGCGCTCGGCCCACTGCCTGCCCTGCTCGCAGGCGCGGCGCAGCACCCACTCGCCAAGTTGCACGATCAGGCCGGTTTCCTCGGCCAGCGGGATGAATTCGAGCGGCGACACCAGCCCGCGCTCAGGATGACGCCAGCGCACCAGCGCCTCGAAACCGATCACGCGGCGGCCGTTCAGCAGATCGACCTGCGGCTGGAAATGCAGTTCGAACTGTTCCTGCGCCAGTGCCGTGTGCAGTTCGGCTTCCAGGCGCAGCACGCCGGAAGCGGCGTTCTGGTCCGGCTCGTGAAAACAGATGGTGTTGCGCCCCGCCTGCTTGGCCCGGTACATCGCGGCGTCGGCATGACGAAGCAAGGTCGCCACATCGCGACCGTCGCGCGGAAACACCGCCACACCCATGCTCGCGGTGCAGTGGATGTCGTGATTGCGGATCGACACTGGCGGCGCCAGCGCGCCCAGCATCTGTTCGCACACCGCCTGCGCGTCCTGCGCCTGGCGGATTTCCGGCAGCAACACCACGAACTCGTCGCCGCCCAGCCGCGCCACCGTATCGCTCGCGCGCACCCGCTGCGACAGGCGACGCGACAGCACGCGCAGCAGTTCGTCGCCGGCGTCGTGCCCCATGCTGTCGTTGACGATCTTGAAGCGGTCGAGGTCGATGAACACGACCGCCATCATCGCGTCGGTGTCGATCGCGGCGTCGATCGCCTTCTGCAGCCGCTCGTTCAGCAGGATGCGGTTGGGCAGGCCGGTCAGCACGTCGAAGTGCGCGGCCTGACGCAGCTTGGCTTCGCTGCTGCGCTGCTGCGTCACGTCGCGGGCGATGCCGTCCAGGCGTATGCGTGCGCCGTGCTCATTGAACACCACGCGCGCCCGGTCGAGTATCCAGCGCACTTCGCCATCGGGCCGGACGACGCGGTACTCGGTGGTCAGGCTGCCGCTGGTGGTGGCCTCCTTCAGCGAACGCAACATGCGTGAACGATCGTCCGGATGCACCATGTCCAGCCAGTCGGCTTCGCCGCGCAGGAAGGCGTCGGCGCTGACACCGTAGATGGCTTCGGCCGAGGGATTCAGATAGACCAGCTTCTGCGACGGCAGCTCGATCGACCAGATGATGTCTTCCAGCGTGGCCAGAATGCTGTGCAGCCGCAGTTCGCTCTCGCGCAGCTTCTGCCGTTCGGCACGCAATGCACGCGCGGTGGCCGACTTGGTCAGTTCGCGGTCCACCACCGCGCCGAGACGCAGCAGGTTCTGCTTGAGCAGATAGTCCTGCGCGCCGGCGCGCATGGCATCGACGGCGACCGCCTCGCCGATGCCGCCCGACACCAGTATGAAGGGCAGGTCGGGCTGCATGCGCCGGACCACGGCCAGCACGTCCAGACCGTCGCAGTCCGGCAGCACGTAGTCGGAAATCACGATGTCCCAGTGCCGCTCGCGCAGCGCCGCCTCAAGCGCGGCCATGCTGTCCACGCGGAGGTGTTCGACGGCAAAGCCCGCAGCGCGAAGCTTGGCCAGCACCAGCAGTTCGTCTACCGGGTTGTCCTCGACGATGAGCGCGCGCAGCCGTCTCGCGACGACGCCTGCGTCGCGAGACGGTGGATACTCAGCATCACGGCCATGCAAGGGGGGCATCGATGCCAGCCTTGGTTCGACAATGGTCCGTTAACGGCGGACAGTGTCCGTGCTTGAACCCTGCCTGAGCGACGCACAGGGTGGGTCGGCTAAACCGGCCTACTCGATCAGCAGCGTCGGCAACCAGTGCGACCTCGGGTCACCCGCGCTCAGGTCGGCGTCACGCAGCGGCCGCGTACGCCGCTCTGCCGGCACGCTGTCCGGTGTGATGAAGGGGTCCATATCGACGTCGTGCAGCCGACCTTCGATGCGCTCGCCGACCACCTTCATACGATAGTACACACCGTTGAACGGATCGATGTGCAGCGAGGCCGGCGCGGTGCGCATGAACATCAGTGCGTATTCCAGCGGCACCAGATCGCCCGCGCTGACCACCTGCGGCTCGCGTTCGACCGGAAAGCTGCACAGGCGCTGGGTCGGTCCGGTCAGACAGCGGAAGGGTCGCATCGCGAGGAAGTACTCCTCCAGCCGCGGGGCCAGCGTCACCTTGAAGGTGGAGCGGCCGTCACCCAACGGTGCGAACACCACCTGACCGATCACTTCGCGCCCTCCGGCGGCATTGGTGAGCACCATGGATCGTACGCCGGACAAGGGATCGGCCTGCGCGGGCAGCGCACTCATCAGCCCGCACAGCACCGTCACGATCATCGCTTTCCTCTGTTTCATCTTCGCCTCGAGTCGTCAGAAGTTCTCGGTTCGATCCGCCCGTGGCGCCCGCCGCAGGTCGGAAACCGAGATGAGTATGGACCGGTCGACAGCCCATGTCCTTACTCCGGCTTGCCACCCATGAACAGACGTCACGCTTTGCAGGCACTGGGCTGCCTGATGCTGCAGTCGGTCCCGGCGCGAGCCGACGACACCCCGGCACTGGACGCGCTGCGCTCGGGTGGCGTGCTGTTGTTGCGTCATGCGCTGACCGAGCCCGGCATCGGCGATCCAGCCGGTTTTCGCATCGGCGACTGCAGCACGCAGCGCAACCTGTCGGCCGCCGGACGGGCACAGGCACGCGCCGCGGGAGAGGCACTCCGGGCACGCGACGTGAAGATCGATGCGGTGTACAGCAGCGCCTGGTGCCGCTGCATCGATACCGCGAAGGAGATGTTTCCGGAACTGCAGGTGGCGGTGCTGCCGGCGCTGAATTCCTTCTTCGCCGGCCAGGGCGACCGCGAGCGGCAGACGGCGGCGCTGCGCCAGTGGATCACGGCGCTCGACAGCGGGCGCCGGGTCGCGCTGGTGACGCACCAGGTCAATGTGCTGGCGCTGACCGGCGACAACCTCGCGATGGGCGAGGCCGTCGTCGTGCAGCCGGACAGCCGCGGCGGCGTGCGTACCGCCGGCCGGCTGGCGCTGTGAGGCGCGGCCAGCGGCGGATCAGTACTTTCCGGCCTTTACCGCGGCGAAGTGTTCGTCATAGCGGAACACGAAGTCCTTTTCCTTCAGCGGCGCGTGACAACCACGACAGGTGTCGTACTTCGCGTCGCCATTCAGCTCGCCATTGCCCTTGAACGCGGAATAGATCCAGTTGCCGTTGCGCTGCGGCTCCGGCACGTCGACGCCCCAGCCGGCGTTCTTGCCCATCACGAACACGGCGGCCAGCTTGTCCTTCACCAGCTTGCCGTCGGCGCCCTTGACCGCCTTGCCGTCGGCATCGAGCTTGACCGACCAGTTCTCCATCACGAACACCGATCCGTTCGGAAAGCCCTTTTCGGCGCTGCCCTTCTTCGCATCGGTGTTCATGTAGATGTCGCGTATCTGTTTGACGTCCTCGCGCTGCACTGCGGTCAGGAAGCGCGGCCAGGCCTTGTAGTCGGCAGGCAGCGGCAACTGGCCGTCATCGAGGCGGGCGACCGGCGTGCTGCCCATCTGGCTGCAGCCGGCGACCAGCGCCCCGAATACGATTGCGGACAGAAGGTTCTTTTTCATCGGATGACTCCTCGCATGGCACGGGTGGTTGAACGGGTGCCAGCGCTGGCACCCTGCGTGCCCTGTCTACGCGCGGGAGGCGTTTCCGGATGCAGTCGAGGTCGGGGAAATCTGCGCACGACGCCGACGCAGGCCTTCGACCGACAGCAGCAGCAGGCCGACGCCGATCAGCAGCATGCCGGTCAGTTCGTTCGCCAGCGGCCGTTCGCCCAGCTGCAGTGCCGCCGCCAGCACGCCGATCACCGGCGTCAGCAGCGACACCATGCTGGTGGTGCCGGCCGACAGCCGGCGCAGCGCGTACAGCCACAGCAGCCAGGCCAATGCGTTCGCCAGCACGATGTTGAAGCCGAGCGCGCCGATCAGCGACGGCGTCCAGTTCGTCTCCCGCCCCGGCCAGAACAGCGCAAAGGCGATCAGCGGCAGCGAACCGAACAGCATCTGCCAGGCGGTCATCGACAGCAGGTCGATGTCCGGCGCACGGATCTGCAGGCGCTTGGCGACGATGACCGCCAGCGCCCACAGCGCACCGGCACAGGTGGCCAGCGCCATGCTGGTCAGGTCACCACCGAGGTGCGCCGGGTCGAGGATGAACAGCAGGCCGGCCAGCGTGGCGACCGCCGACGGCCACTGCCAGCCATGCAGCCGCTCACCCAGCAGCGGCCAGGCGAACACCATGACCCAGAAGGGCATGGTGTAGGTGAGCACCGCCGTCTTGCCGGCGCCGCCACTGACCAGCGCGAGGATGATCAGCCCGGTGAAGCCGGTGGTCTGCAGCACGCCCATGGTTGCCACCCAGGGCAGGTGCTGCGGCCGGAACGGCCGGCGCAGCACCGCCATCAGAGCGAACAGGCTCAGCGCGCCGCCGAAGGTGCGCCAGGCGCCGAACTGGAAGGCGTCCATGTCGATCAGCCCGATCTTCATCACCACCCAGTTGTAGCCCCAGATCACCGCCAGCAGCAGCAGGGCGGCGACCGCGCGCAGCGACGGCGAGCGTGTGTTCATGCCGGTGCTCCTCAGTTCCAGGTATGGGTCAGCGCGCGCCAATTGCCATCGGGCTGGCGGCGATAGACCACGGTGATGTGGCCGGAAAAGGTCTGCAGTTCGCCGTCGGCGTTCTTCGCCTGCGCGCTCCAGCGGCCGCGCTGGGTCGCGAGCGCGTCGTCGCCGGCTACTGCATGCAGTTCGATGCGGTGCTTGTGGATGCCACTGGCGATGGCACCGGCAAACAGCGCCTGGATGGCCGCCGGACCGATGGCCGCTTCGCCGCCGGCCGGCAGCACGGCGGCTTCGGCGTCGTACAGCGCGGCGACGGCTGCGGCGTCGCCGCCGTTGAAGGCAGCGTCCCAACGGGTGTTGATGTCGGCGATGGCGGTCTGGAGTGCGCTCTGGGTCATTTCAATATCCTTTAGGTTTGCAGGGTTAATACGGAGGCTAACTATTCACGCAAATTTTTTTCGCACTTCAGGCGAATGCATCGAGGCCGGCATGCACGGCGCCCAGCATCGACTGCAGCAGCACGCGCTGGTTCTCGTCCAGTCCGGACATCAGCGTGCGCACCCGCCGGTAGTAATCCGGCATCACGGTGTCCAGCACGCCCTGCCCCGCCGGCGTCAGCCGTACTGTGGTGCGCCGCCGGTCGGCGGTATCGAACACCCGCTGCACGAGCCCGTCGCGCTCGAGCCCGTCGATCAGGCCGGTCATCGTCGCCCGCGTCACGCCCGCCTTTTCCGCCAGCACCGACGGTGAGGACTCCAGCGTTTCCTCGCGGAACAGCAGGATGAGCACCCACCAACGCCCCTGCAGCAGACCGTGCCGCGCGAGAAAGGCGTCGAGCGCCTGCGACAGTTCGGTCGCCGTGCGCAGCAGCGTCAGAAAGCCGGTGACGGCGCTGACATCGGCGTCCGGATAGCGCTGCGCAAAGCGACGCAGGATGTCGGGGGTCGGAAGATCGCGTACTTGGAGCATGTACGGAACAATATCATAAGGCACCTAACCAAATCAACGGGCACGAGTCGGGAAACTCGCTGGCGATCACAGGGCAGGACAAAAGAGTTCACTTCACGGCAGCATTTCCGTGATAATTAACGAGAATCATTATCGAACTCATTAAAACAAATAGCCATGACTGCCCGAACCCAGCCGCAGCGCCTCCCCCTCCACCTGCTCGCGGCTTCGATCGCTGCGCTGCTCGCCCCGCTCGCCTCTGCCGAAGACGCGGTCGCAACCCTGCCTGCCGTGCGCGTCGACGCCTCTGGCGACGTCGGTTTCACGGCGCGCAAGGCAAGCAGCAGCACCTTGAAGTCCGATCTGCCGCTGAACGAGACCGCACAGTCGGTCACCGTCGTGACGCGCGAACAGATGGATGCGCGTGGCGTGCAGTCGCTGACCGACGCGCTGCAGAGTGTGGCCGGCGTCGTGTCCGGCTACTACGGTCGCCGTGGCTGGGACGACTTCATCATCCGCGGCCAGCGCGCGACCGAATCGGTTTACGTCGACGGCCTCAGGGTGGAGATGGACGCGCGGGTCGCGCAGGAAACCTTCGGCGCCGAGCGCATCGAAGTGCTGAAGGGCCCGGCCTCGGTGAACTTCGGTCTGGTGCAGCCGGGCGGCATGGTCAATATGGTCAGCAAGCGGCCGCGGGCCGAGGCATTCACCGAAGTCGCCTTCACCGGCGGCAGCGACAACTTCCGCCAGTTCACCTTCGACTTCGGGCGTCCGCTGTCCGACACCGGCCGCGCCGCTCTGCGCATCAACGGCCTGATGCTCAACAGCGACGACCCGACCGACTTCGTCTATTACAAGAACCGCTGGATCGCGCCGTCGATGTCGCTCGACCTCGGCACGCGCACCGACTTCACGATACTGACCAGCTTCCAGACGCGCGAGTACGTCCGGCAGCAGGGGCTGCCGGTGCGCGGTTCGGTGCTGCCGAACCCGAACGGCCGCGTGGATCGCAGCCTGTTCATCGGCGAACCGGGCTTCGGGCCCTACGAAGCCAGTCAGGCACGCATCGGCTACGCGCTGGAACATCGCTTCGACAGCGGCTGGACGCTGCGCCAGAACTTCCGCTGGCAGGACTACGACATGGATGGGCGCCTGGTTGCCGTCGCCGGCTCGGGTCTGCAGGCGAACAACCGCCTGCTGAACCGCCAGGGCACGCTGCAGGACTTCCGCGGCCACGGGTACGGTCTCGACACTCACCTGACACGGGCGTTCGATGTCGGCGCGACACGCCACACCGTGCTGGCCGGCGTTGACACCAACCGTCACGCCAAACGCGAAACGACGACCCGGTGCACCGTCGCCGCGCTGAACGTCTATACGCCGGTCTATGGCGCGACAGTCAATTGCGGCAGCACGCCGTTGACCGATCTCGACGAGACCATCCGCTACACCGGCTTCTATCTGCGTGATCAGATGCGCCTGAGCGAGCGGCTGAACGCGGCGGTCACGCTGCGCCGGGACTGGGCCTCGGTCGATTCGACCAATGTGCTCACCGGCGCCTCGATCACCGACGAGAACTACGCGACCACCACCGGCAGCGCCGGCCTGATCTACGAGGTGATCGACGGCGTGTCACCGTACGTGAGCTATTCGGAATCCTTCCTGCCGCAGGGCGGGTACTCGGTCAGCGGCCAGGCGGTGAAGCCGGAAAGCGGCAAACAGACCGAGGTCGGCGTCAAGTTCAGCTTCGCGCAGGGGCGCATCCAGGCGACCGTCGCGCACTTTGACCTCGAACGGCAGGACGTGCGCGCGAGCGACGGGTCCAACCCGGGCTTCTACATCCTGATCGGCGAGCAGCGCACGCGCGGCTACGAACTGGAACTGCTGGCCGACCTGCGCAACGGCTGGAACCTGTCGGCCGCCTACGCCAACACCGACGGCGAAGTGGTGCGCGATGCCACTGCGGCCAACGTCGGCAAACCGCTGGACAACGTGCCGCGGCACAGCGCCTCGCTGTGGGCGCAGTACCGCGTGCGCAGTGGCGCACTGACCGGTCTCGGCCTCGGCGCCGGGCTGCGCTACGAGAGCGAGAAACAGGGCTACAGCTTCGCCTACACGATTCCCGACTACACCGTGTTCGACGCCAGCGTGAGCTATATCGGCCAGGGTTACCGCCTGAGCGTGATCGCAAAGAACCTGTTCGACCGCGACTACTTCGCCGGCGGCCTCAACAACAACGTCATTCCGCTCGGCGACCCCCGCCGCGTGCTGGCGTCGGTCACGCTGGACTTCTGAGTGTGGCTTCGCAACGCACGCTCACCCTGCTGTTCGCGGTGCATTCGTGGGCCGGCATCGTCACTGGCGTGCTGCTGTTCGTGATCTGCGTGTCCGGCGCGCTGGCGGTGTTCAAGCACGAGATCGACCTGTGGGGTAATCCGTCGCTACGCCACCTCGAACATGCGCAGTCGCCGGTCGGGCCGCAGGCCGTCCTGGCGGCCGTGCAGAGCGCCTTGCCCGGCAGCAAGGTGGAGAGCATCGTGCTGCCGACCGCCACCAGTCCGGCCTACTTCGCGCAGGTGCGGCACGACGACGGTCTGCGCAGCAAGATCGCCGTCGACGCCGGCATCGCCGCGGTGATCGGCCCGGTGGACAGTGAACTGGGGCAGTTCGTACGCATGCTGCACGTGTTCCTGTTCTTCGCGCCGCGCTGGATCGTCGGCTTTCTCGGCGCAGTCATGCTGGTGCTGGCGCTGACCGGCATCGTCATCCACCGCAAGATCGTGCGCGAGCTGTTCACGGTGCGCTGGCGCCGCAGCAGCCGGCTGGCGGCGTCAGACCTGCACAAGGCCTCGGCCATCTGGGGCCTCGCCTTTCATCTGCTGATCGCCTTCACCGGTTGCTGGCTCGGCCTCGCACCGGTGTTCGAACAGAGCTGGCGTTACCTCACTGGCGGCGCCGACCCCGCCGTCGCGCTGCCGAAGGACGCGCGCAAACAGCCGATGCAATCACTCGACGCACTGCTGCTTCAGGCACGTCGCGACCTGCCCGGCCTGGAGCCGGAAACGATCTCGCTGCGCAACGTTCAGCGCGCCGATGCCGTCGTCACCATCTCCGGCGACCTGCCACAGCATCTGATCAGCAGCGCCCGTGTCAGCTACGCCGGCGCCGACGGCCGCACGCTGGACCTGCGCGACCCGCGCCAGCGCGGATTCTGGAGCCGCTTCGACGGCTGGATGGAGCCGCTGCACTTCGGCGATTTCGGCGGTCTGATGCTCAAGGCGCTGTATTGCGTGCTCGGTCTCAGCGCTGCTGGTCTGGCCATCAGCGGCACCGTGATCTGGGCCGATCGCCGCCGCCAGCAGCACCGCTCGGGCGACGCCGCTCACAGTTCGACCATGGCCGGAGGACGCCTTGTTTGACCGCATCATGGCGGCGCTGCTGACCGCCGCACCGACTGCGCTGCTGCTCTGTGCCGCGACCAGCCTGTGGCTGGGCCGCCGTCTCGAACTGCTGCCCGGCAATCAGGGCATGGGCCCCTGGCTGTTCATCGTGCTCTGGCTGCTGCTGACGACGCTGAATGTGCGGGCCACACAGCCCGTTGCGGTCTGGCGACGCGGCCTGTACGGCAACGCGGTCGGCAGCGCGACGGTTGCACTGAGCGGCCTGCTGCTCCATGCGCCGCAGGCCGGCGCCATGGCGGCCGCCTGTGCCGTCGCAGCGCTGGCCTGTTCCGCTGGCGCAATGGCGCTGCCCCGCGCCGACGCAACACCCGTGCGGCCCCCTGCCAGAGCGCGCCGCGCCGGACTGTTGCGTCGCTGCATCAGCGGCCTGCCGTGGTGGGTGCTCGCCGCCTGTTTCGTCGAAAGCTTCCGCATCGCCCAAACCGGCGGCGACGGCCGCGGTGCCGGTCACACCGGCATGCTTATCGCCTTCTTCGTGCTGTTGCCAGCGCTGTCAGTCGTTCGCTGGTTCCGTGGTCCGGCACTGTTCGTCTGGTTGATCGGCGGCGCCCTGCTCGGCTGGCTCGGGATCGAGGCAGATCGCCCGATACTGGCCGTGCTGGCACTGATGGCGCTGCTCTGCGCGCGCCCGCTCGGCGGCCGGGCGCTGCCGGCTGCAGCTGCCGTCACATGATGAACGGCTTGACCGAAATGGGGCTCGCGCTGACCGGCGTGGCGCCGGTCGCTGCGCTGTTCGCTGGTGGCAAGGCCCGCGCCTGCGAAGACGCCGCGCCGCCGCGCTGGCTGATGACCTGCGGTCGACGACTGGCGCTGGCTGGCGCGCTGTTGCAACTGCTGCTGGCCATCGCGATCAGCGGCCCGATGGCCGGCACCGTTCTGGTGCTGACGGCCTGGATGGTCTGCGGCAGCCTGTTCGTCCCGGTCGTGAATGCGTGGCCGGCGCCCACCTTCAGGTTCTCGGCGGCGCTGACCGCCACCGGCGCCTTGCTGGCACTGGTCGGTACAGTCGCCTGAGGCGGCGCTGTTCGGCCCCGCACGCTTCGGCTAGCATGAATATCGAGTGCCGCATGCCGGTCGGGCATGCGAGCGCGACGTACGATAACCGAAGTGATGCCCACGCCATGGATCTGACCGAAGCCATTGCCGCCGCCGCCGGCCTCGCCTGGGCCAGCGGCCTGCGGCTGTACGCCGTCATCTTTCTCGCCGGTCTGGCGGGGCGGATGGAATGGGTCGAGCTGCCGGGCGAACTGGACGTGCTGGAACACCCGCTGGTGCTGGCCGCCGCCGGTTTCATGCTGTGCGTCGAGTTCTTCGCCGACAAGGTGCCGGCGCTGGACAGCCTGTGGGACGGGCTGCACACCTTCATCCGCATTCCCGCCGGCGCACTGCTCGCCGCCTGGGCACTGGCCGATCAGAGCACGCCGGTGGTGCTGGCCGGCGCGCTGCTCGGCGGCACGCTGACCGGCGCCACTCACCTGACCAAGGCGGGCAGCCGGGTGGCGATCAATGCCTCGCCGGAGCCGGTCAGCAACGTGCTCGCATCGACCAGCGAGGACGGCCTGGCGGTCGGCGGGCTGTGGCTGGCCTTCGCCTACCCGGTTTTCTTCCTGGTGCTGCTCGCCTTCTTCGTTCTGCTCATGCTGTGGCTGCTGCCGCGCGTGTGGCGCTTCCTGACCGGATTGCTGTCCTGGGTGGCGGGCAAGCAGGCGCCCGGTTGACCTGCATCAGCCCGTCATGACCCGGCCGGCGCTTCAATGACGAAAATACGTCGAAAGGGAGGGAATCATGAAAGCGCTGTCCGATCTGCTGTCGACCGACTACGGGCTGATGAGCCTGGTGGTGATCGCCATCGTCATTTTCATGAGCATCTGGTTCGGCCGCTTCTTCAAGCGGCATATGGACGAGGATGCGGCCGCCGCGGCCAAGGCCGAACAGTCGGGCCGACCGGCGCCGTGAGCGTGCCCGCGTTCAGCGGGTAAGCACCTTCCACACGAGGCCGACGCCGGCCACCAGCAGGTCGGCCACGTCCAGGCCGCCGGCATCGCGAGCGCCTTCGATCTGGCGCTGCCGGTCGGCGCGGGCGCGCGTGCGCTCGCTCTCGACGATGGCGTCGGCCATCGACACCGGATCGCGCGTGGTGCGCTTCACTTCCGCCTGGTGGTAGCCCTTCAGCGCATTTTCGACGGCGTCCGGATCGAGCAGCGAAAAGGCCGAGCGGCAGTGCGGGCAGACGTGGTCCTTGCGGATGTCCACCGGTGCGCCGCAGCCGGTGCAGTAGATCGCCCCGACCCGCTTCGCCAGGTCGGCGATCTCGGCCGGTGTCATCTGACGCACGAAGCCCTTCTCGACCATGAAGGACGAAAAGCTGCTGTAACGACCGTGTTTCTCCGGACAGCGGTAGGTCATGTAACGCCCGCTGCGCACCAGATCGTAGCCCTTGTCGAGCTTGCGACTGCAGCGCGGACAGGCCATCACGTTGGCGACCGGGTGCTGCATCTCGTCACGATGCGCATGCAGCTGCTTGAACAGTTCGTTGACCGAGCCCGGCGACAGCTGAAGGTTTTCGAAGGTGTCGAACCAGAGCCCCTGGCAGTGCCAGCAGATATCGAGCTCCATGTCTTCGCCGCCGTGGTTCTTGAAGCGGTGCACCTTCATCGGCACGCGGCAGGACGGGCAGTGCGGCACGGGATTCTGCATGGCGGTCGGAATGACGTCGGGTGTCGATCTATCGGCGCGGGCTGCGCCCGCATGGTGTTGTCAGCGGCACGCGGGTGCGCAAGGTTGAGCCCGATCAGCGCGCCGAGCGTGTCACCTTGACGCCTTCCGGCGCGCTTCGGTGAAAGGTGACCGGCACCGCCTGCGCCTTCAGCACGTTCTTGCGGATGCGGCCGACCACATGCATTTCGCACTTCTTGCAGTCGAAGCGCAGCGTGAGCTTGTCGTTGCCGTTCATCAGCGTCATCGGCTCGGCCTTCACCATGCCGCGCAGATCGTAGTCCTTCAGTTCCTTCGGGCACAGATTGTGGCTGAAACGCAGGCAGTGCTTGGTGATCATCAGCGACACCTCGTCCAGCTCCTGGTTCGCCTCGTAGGCGTCGGCGATCAGCTCCACGCCGTGCTTGCGGTAGAAGGCGCGCGCCTTCTGGTTGTACACGTTGGCCAGATAGGACAGTTCGCTGTCGGTGAAGCGCACCGGCGGTTCGACCGGCACGCCGGGCTGCGGTCGCGGGTGAGCGGCGATGCGCTTCGTCTCCAGCAACGCCACCGCGTCGCGGCGCAGGCCGTTCAAGGTCGACGCCGGCAGGAAGCGCGCTTGCGGCAGATCGATCGCGATGTCGCCGGCTTCGAACAGCGTGTTGCCGAGCTTGCCCAGGCTGTCACGGATGCCGGCCAGCGCGCGCTCGGCGTCGCGCGCCGGCTGCTTGTCGTGCGCCAGTTCGACGCGGGCGCTGACGCCGTCCTCGTCGATCATCGTGAGCGCGAAGCCGTCCGTCGTTTCCTCGAAGCGCAGGTCGGCACGGATGCGGCGATCGGCCGACTTCTTCTCCAGTGCGCGCTCGAACGCCTGGTCGCGGTTGCGGTACAGCGTCATGCCCGGCTTCAGGTCGTCCGGCATCGCGTTCGGGTAGAGCTTGCGGCCCTGCGCGACGTTGATGCGCAGGCCCATCAGTTCGCGATGACTGTCGTAATAGCTCAGGCCGTCGCCGTTGTGGATGTCCACCGCAGCATCGACCTCGATGTGGTCGGCCGCCACCTTGACGATGGTGGCCGCCTCCTCGCCGACGAAGCTCGGCGATTCGAAGGCCTCGATGCCGTGCTGGCGGCCGTTGGCGAAGTAGTCGGTCGAGCCGCGGTTGAAGGTCTTCTCCGGCTGCGGCACGAAGGTGTAGGTACAGCGGCCGCTGGAGGCGCGGCAGTAGCCCGGCAGGTCTTCAAGCAGGCCGTTCAGCAGCGTGCTGTAGTGGGCGGTGATGTTCTTCACGTAGCCCAGATCCTTCAGCCGGCCCTCGATCTTGAACGAGGACACGCCGGCGTCGATCAGCGCGCGCATGTTCGCCGACTGGTCGTTGTCCTTCATCGACAGCAGGTGCTTGTCGTGCGCCACCACGCGCCCTTGCGCGTCGGTCAGCGTATAGGGCAGGCGACAGGCCTGCGAGCACTCGCCGCGGTTGGCGCTGCGGCCGGTATGCGCGTGGCTGATGAAGCACTGCCCGCTGAACGCCACGCACAGCGCGCCATGCACGAAGTATTCGAGCGTACAGGAGGTGTTGGCTGCCACCTTGCGCACGTCCTCCAGCGTCATTTCCCGCGCCAGCACGATCTGCGTGAACCCCACGTCTTGCAGGAAGCGCGCCTTGGCCGCGTCGCGGATGTCGGTCTGCGTGCTGGCATGCAGCTGGATCGGCGGCAGGTCCATTTCGAGCAGCGCCATGTCCTGCACGATGAGCGCATCGACGCCGGCGTCGTACAGTTGCCAGATGGCGCGGCGGGCCGGTTCGAGCTCGTCGTCGCGCAGTATGGTGTTGAAGGCGGTCAGCACGCGCGCGTGGTAGCGGTGCGCATGCGTACAGAGGCGGGCGATGTCGGTGATGTCGTTGTCGGCGCCCTTGCGCGCACCGAAGGACGGACCGCCGATGTAGACGGCATCGGCGCCATGGTTGATGGCTTCGATGCCGAAATCGGCGTTCTTCGCGGGTGCGAGCAGTTCGAGTGTGCGACGGTCGGCGTTCATGATGCGGGGCCTGCGGGAAAGGCGGGATTATCCCCGATCCTGCGCCTCAGGCCATTGCCACGCGATCACGGCCGTCGCCCTTGGCCGCGTACAGCGCCTGGTCGGCGCGGTCGACCAGGCGAACCGGCGTGTCGTCGGTGGCGAAGGCGGTGACGCCGACGCTGACCGTCGCCGTGACCGCTGCGCCGTCCAGGGTGAGCGGACTGGCGCCGATCAGCGCGCGCAGGGTTTCCGCCCGCTGGCGGGCGTCGTCCGCCGCGCAGTCCTTCAGCACCACCAGGAATTCCTCGCCGCCCCAGCGGCAGGCCATGTCGGACGCGCGCAGGCCGCTGCGTATCAGCGCCCCGACATGCTCGATCATGCGGTCGCCCGCCAGATGGCCATGTCGGTCGTTCAAGGACTTGAAGTGGTCGATGTCGATCAGCAGCACGGCCGACGGACGGCGGCTGCGCTGCACTTCGGCCACCGCGTGTTCGAGCATGATTTCGAAAGCGTGCCGGTTGAGCAGGCCGGTCAGCCGGTCCGTCGTGGCCATCTGTTCCAGCCGGCGCTGGTAGCCGCCCAGCGTCAGGCTGCTGAGCCACAGCACCGCTGCCGTCACCAGCGCGCAGATGAGCAGGTTGATGTAGAGCGTACGGCGGATGTCGGCCAGTGCCTCGTTCTCGACCTTCTCGACGAACAGGTACCAGTCCAGCTCGGGCACGTAACGCACGTTGAGCAGATAGTCCTTGCCGCGCTCGCGGTACTGGTAGGAACCGCTGT
Organism: Methyloversatilis discipulorum; assembly: GCF_000527135.1. Classification (NCBI taxonomy): domain Bacteria; kingdom Pseudomonadati; phylum Pseudomonadota; class Betaproteobacteria; order Nitrosomonadales; family Sterolibacteriaceae; genus Methyloversatilis; species Methyloversatilis discipulorum. Next base: position 4,112,270 of record NZ_AZUP01000001.1, on the reverse strand, counting down.
CGCGCGCCAGCACCTCGTGCGCGATGTCGCCCAGGCCCTCGACGTCGCCGATCTGCCGGCTGCCGTGCGAGGGCTGGTCGCCGTACAGCACGATGTTGCCGCTGCGGTCGACGAAATAGACGCCGCGGTGATAGCGCTGCTGGTAGCCGGAGAGCAGCCGCCGCACCGTGTCGACGGTGAGGCCGACGCCGGTCACGCCCACCGTCTTGCCGGCGTAGTCGAACACACGGTAATTGACGAATACGGTCAGCGTGTCGGGCGAGGCGGTGTCGGAATCGACGTTGATTTCGTAGGGCGCGTCGAGATCGCGCGAGCGGAAGTACCAGGCGTCGCGCTCGCTGCCCTGCTCCACCCGGCGCAGCAGGCCGTCCGGATGATAGTAGTTGCGGGTCGCTTCCGACACGAAGAAGCTGGTGAAAGTGCCGTAGCGCGTGCGGATCTCGCCGAGAAACTTGGTCATCGCCGGCACGTCACGTTCCCCCTGCAGCACCCAGTCACGGACGAAGGTGTCGCCGGCCATCACCGACGATACGAACACCGGACGGATGAGGTCCTTCTGTATTTCCGAGTAGATGGTGTCCGAGGTCAGCGGCAGTTCGTTCTCGACGATGGAGCGCTGGATTTCGCGCTTCGACACCGAGTAGCTCAGCAGCGTATTGGCGAGAAAGCCGAGCGCGAGCAGCAGGCCCAGCATCACCACCAGGCGGCGGCGGCCGGTCACGCCGAGCGAAGCCCGCACTTCGGCGCCCGGAACGACGGCTTTCGGGTTGCCGCCAGCAGGGACCGCACCGGCCTCGGCCTGAATCTTCATCGTTTCGGACATGAGGCCGCGCACAGGAGAATTACGTCCCCTGTTTTCGGCAATCCTGCGCCGGACTTTACCGCCACGTGCAGCGGGTGCGCCGCCTCAGGCCGCACGGCGCCGTGCGGCCGCGCCGACGAGCAGCAGGCCGCCCGCCATCAGGCCCCAGGTGGCCGGCTCAGGTATCGGCGCCGGCACGGTCGCCTGCAGGCTGGCGACGTCCCAGCCGATGTCGCGCAGCGCCGCCCAGTCAAGTTCGGTCATGTAGCGACGCGCCCCGGCAGGGATGACCGGGGCCAGCAACGGCACTTGATCGACGCCGTTCGCAGCGGCCCGCAAGGAGGTATCGAAATGCGCGTCGCTGCCGTCATCGCGCAGCAGCGGCGCGACACCGTCGTTGACCGCGGTCGCCGCGGCACCGGTGAAGCTGCCGTCGCTGACCTGGGCGAACCAGCTGTCGGCGGTGCCTATGCCCAGCACGTGCGCCGTTTCGTGCGTCGCCACGGTATACAGGTCGAACAACCCGGCGAAGTTCTCGACGGTGCCGACATCGTCGTCGGCGTACCAGCCGACGTTGGTGCCGAAGGTGATGGTGCCGCCCCAGGGCGCGAAATCAGTGGGCGGCGACGCCAATGCCCCCGGCTCGCCACGCCCGTCGGCGAGCGCGACGAAGTCGCTGCTGCCGCCTGCCACGTGAAAACCGGGCCCGCCCACACCCAGCGTCTGCCCGGAGAAAGCGCGAGCGCCAACGAAGATGCGGATCTCGTCGGCGGCCACCGTCAGGCCGGGCACGACCACGGTGCCGTTCAGCGGATCGACCGGATCAAAAATGCGAGCGACGAACACATCGTCGCCGGTCGGCTGGATCGCCGCCAGCGTATCGTCCAGATTGCCGCTGAACAGCCGCGCCACGTCATCGAGCACGGCACGCCGGTCATCGGTGAAGAAGCCGCCGCTGTCATAGCGGTAGTCGAACACGATGTCCACCGCCTGCGCCGGCGCCGCAGCGCAGGCCAGACCGAACAGGGCGATGCGGAAAGAGGTCTTCATCCGTGTGTCCTCCATGGTGGTAGCGGAACGGCTGCCTGCGGTGGCACGCGCGGCGGCGCGCCTCAAGCCCGTCCGCGACCGAGCGCGGGCGGGCTCCGTGATCAGCGACTGATCGGCTTGTAGCGGATGCGCTTCGGTTTGGCGCCCTCTTCGCCGAGGCGCTTCTTCTTGTCGGCTTCGTATTCCTGGTAGTTGCCGTTGAAGAAGGTCCATTGCGAATCGCCCTCCGCCGCCAGGATGTGGGTGGCAATGCGGTCGAGGAACCAGCGGTCGTGCGAGGTGACAAGCACGCAGCCGGAGAACTCGAGCAGCGCGTCTTCCAGCGCGCGCAGCGTTTCCACGTCGAGGTCGTTCGACGGCTCGTCCAGCAGCAGCACGTTGCCGCCGGAAATCAGCGTCTTCGCCAGATGCAGCCGGCCGCGCTCACCGCCCGACAGGTTGCCGACGATCTTCTGCTGGTCGCCACCCTTGAAGTTGAAACGGCCGATATAGGCGCGGCTGGGCATTTCGAAACGGCCGACGGTCAGGATGTCGGCGCCATCGGAAACCGCCTCGAACACCGTCTTCGTGCCATCCAGACCGTCGCGGGTCTGGTCGACAGCGGCGATCTTGACCGTCGGGCCGACCACGATCTCGCCCGAATCCGGCGTGTCCTTGCCCTGGATCATCCGGAACAGCGTCGATTTGCCGGCGCCGTTCGGGCCGATCACGCCGACGATGGCGCCCGGCGGAATGCTGAAGCTCAGATTGTCGATCAGCAGGCGGTCGCCGAAGCCCTTCGAAACGTTGTGGAATTCGATCACCTTGTCGCCCAGGCGCTCGCCGGGCGGAATGAAGATTTCATGCGTTTCGTTGCGCTTCTGGTATTCGACGCTGCTCATTTCCTCGTAGCGTGCCAGACGCGCCTTGCTCTTCGCCTGACGTGCCTTCGGATTGCCGCGCACCCACTCCAGTTCGGTCGCCAGCGCCTTCTGCCGCGCCGATTCCTGCGACTCTTCCTGACGCAGCCGCTCACCCTTCTGGTCCAGCCAGCTGGAATAGTTGCCCTTCCAAGGAATGCCGTGGCCACGGTCCAGTTCGAGAATCCACTCGGCCGCGTTGTCGAGGAAGTAGCGGTCGTGCGTCACCGCCACCACGGTGCCGGGGAAACGCACCAGGAACTGTTCCAGCCAGTCGACCGACTCGGCGTCCAGGTGGTTGGTCGGTTCATCCAGCAGCAGCATGTCCGGCTTGGACAGCAGCAGCTTGCACAGCGCTACGCGGCGCTTCTCGCCGCCGGACAGCGGACCGATCTTCGCGTCCCAGGGCGGCAGGCGCAGCGCATCTGCAGCGATTTCCATCTGCGTCTCGACGTCGGAGCCGGCCGCCGCCAGCACCGCCTCGTACTTCGCCTGCTCTTCCGCCAGTTTGTCGAAATCGGCGTCCGGCTCGGCGTAGGCGGCGTAGATCTGTTCCAGCTTCTGGCGCGCCTCGACGATTTCGCCGAGGCCGGATTCGACCTCTTCCTTCACCGTCTTGTCCGGATCGAGCTCCGGCTCCTGCGGCAGATAGCCGATGCGCACGCCCGGCTGGTGCTGCACCTCGCCGTCGTACTCGCGGTCGGCATTGGCCATGATGCGCAGCACCGTGGACTTGCCCGAGCCGTTCAGGCCGAGCAGGCCGATCTTGGCGCCGGGGAAGAAGGACAGCGATATGTCCTTGATGATCGTGCGCTTCGGGGGAACCACCTTGCTCACGCGGAGCATGGACATCACGTATTGGGCCATTTTCTGCAACTGCACCGACAGGGAAAGGGCGCAAGTATACGCCGGGGTACGGGCATTGGTCCGCCGGACGGGGTCAAGACGGGCTTGCTGGCGGTCGATAAGTGCTTGACGCACCAGAAAGCTCACTGCGGCGCACCGCGGCCGCCCCGAGTTTGGTGACATGCCCGGAAAATGCAGGTTCAATGCCCGACATGAGCGCAGCGCCCCACACGCGAGCTTCAACGGACCGTTCTGTCTGGCAGATCGGCCTGCCCGTACTGCTCGCCGCGCTCGGCGCGATGCTGGCGGTCTATCTGGTGTGGAACGAGATCGACCGTCGGCACCGCGAACGCGTCGAAGAGCGCCTGGCCTTCCAGGCGCGCGATATCACGCAGCAGGTGGAACAGCGCATGCGCGCCTACCGTCAGGTGCTGCGCGGCGCGCGCGCACTGTTCGACGCGTCGGACGACGTCACGCTGGAAGACTGGAAGATCTATGTCGGCGCGCTGTCGCTGCAGGAGGATTTTCCCGGCATTCAGGGTGTCGGCTTCTCAGCCCATGTGAGGGCGGCGGACCTGGACAGTCACATCGCATCGATGCGCGCGCGCGATGGCGGTGAATACCGGATCCATCCGCCAGGGGAGCGCGCCGAGTACAGCAGCATCGTCTATCTCGAACCGCAGGACTGGCGCAATCAACGCGCCTTCGCTTTCGACATGCTGTCGGAGCCGGTGCGTCGCGAGGCGATGCAGCGGGCCCGGGTGACCGGCGAAGCCGCACTGACGGGAAAGGTGAGATTGATCCAGGAGGCCGATCGCGACATCCAGACCGGCGTGCTGCTCTATCTGCCGGCCTACCGCCGCGGCATGCCGACCGGCACCGCGGCGGAACGCGCGGCCGCGCTCAGCGGCTGGGTATTCAGCCCCTTCCGCATGCTCGACCTGATGGCCGGCACGCTCGGTGGAATGCAGCCGTCGCTGCGCCTGCGCATCTACGACGGCGACACGGCGGCACCCGAGGCGCTGCTGTTCGACAGCCATGGCGCCGACCCGGTGCGCTTCGACGCGCCAACTCATTCGATCACGCGTGACATCGACGGCCGGCGCTGGCTGCTGGTGTTCGAGCAACGCAAGGAAGCGGCGGACGACATCGACCGCTGGCACACCGAACTGGCGCTGGTCGTGCTGTTCGGTGTGCTGGTGGTGGCGCTGACCGCGAGCCTCGGGCTGGCCCGCCGCCGCGCCGCGCGGCTGGCCGAACTGGGCGCCTCGCTGGCGCGCAGCGAGGCACTCTACTCGACCCTGGTCAACCTGTCCGGCGAGAGCATCCTTGCGCTCGACGCGCACGGCCACATCGAATATGCCAACCCCGGCCTGCACCGCATGCTCAACCTCGACGCGCGCGACGTCGGCGGCAAATCGCTCGACGAACTCGCCTTCGACGGCAACCGGCACGCGCTGCAATCGATGGCGGACGCACTGCTCGGTGGCGACACAGTGCGCATGGAACTGACGCTGCAGAGCCGCGACCGCGGCGAAGTCGCCGTGCTCGCTTCCGGCGTGCCACGCACCGACAGCGCCGGCCGGGTCACCGGCGCCATCATCGTCATGGCCGACATCAGCGAACGCAAGGCCGACGAGGCGAGGATCGCCTGGCTGGCGACGCACGACGGCCTGACCGGCCTGCCCAACCGCTCGCTGCTGGTCGAGCGGCTGAACCGCACACTGACGGCAGCACACCGCTACCAGCGACGTTTCTGCCTGCTGTTCATCGACCTCGACCACTTCAAGGAGGTGAACGACCGGATGGGGCATCACGCCGGCGACGAGGTGCTGATCGAAGCGAGCCGGCGCATGCTGGCCTGCCTGCGCGCAGCCGATACGCTGGCGCGCCATGGCGGCGACGAGTTCGTCGCCCTGCTGCCGGAAACTGGCTCGATCGAGGCCGCCTGCGCGGTGGCGGAGAAGATCCGGTTGCGTCTTGGCGAGCCCTTTACGCTCGAACAGGGGCAGGCGCAGATATCCGCCAGCCTGGGCGTCGTGATGTGCCCGGACCACGGCGACGACTTCGACACGCTGGTCGCCCGTGCCGATCAGGCGATGTACGCGGCAAAGGCCGCCGGACGGAATACCATCGCGGTCTGGACCGCCCCGGACAACAAGGACAACTCATGATCGGATCGATCGGCCTCATCGTCATCGGCGCACTGCTGCTGGCTTCCAACCTCAACCTTTTCTCGCTGCGCGAACTGGCCGAACTGTTCGGCACCTGGTGGCCGGCCCTGCTGATCGCCGCCGGCGTCGCCGGCCTGATCAAGCGCAAGTAGACCGTCCGGCGCCAACCGTTAAAGATTCCACGTTTTCTCCCGATATTCAGGCACTTGCCTCTGGAGTGCCCGACATGAACGGACTGAAAACACTGCGCGGCCGCCTGCTGGCCCTCGGCTTCGTCGCCCTCGCCGGACTGCTGGCCGCCGGCGGCTTCGGCCTGCTCCAGCTTTACCGCCTCGACCGCGGCGTCGGCGACGATCTGGCGCGCCTGCAGCGCACCGTCGCCATCGGTCTGGACGTGCAGAACGCCAGTATCGACTTCAAGACCCAGGTGCAGGAATGGAAGAACATCCTGATCCGCGGCAATGACGTCGAGCAGTTCCAACGCTACAGCAAGAGCTTCGAAAAGCATGCGCAGGACGTGGCTTCGCGTCTCGGCGACATCGCCGGCCGCCTGCAGGCGGAAGGATCGCCGCGCGTCGCCGAAGTGAAGGCCCTCGCCGCCGCGCACGCGGCGATGCACGAGCGCTACGTCGCGGCCCTGAAGAACTTCGACGCGGCCGACCCCGAGTCGGGCAAGAAGGTGGATCGCGCCGTGAAGGGCATAGACCGCAGCGCGACCGAAGCGATGACAGCGCTGACCCGGCAGATCGAACAGGACGTGAAGGCGCTGGGCGACGACACGCGCGCCCGCACCAGCGCGCTCTACCGCACCGGCCTGATCACGCTGAGCGTCGCCATCGCGGTGCTGTCGCTGCTGCTCGTCGTCGGCATCGTGCTGACGCTGCGCCGTCTGACCACCAGCCTGTCGTCGCTGCAGGGCGCGCTCGGGCAGGCACGGGCACGGATGGATCTGACGGTGCGTGCCCCCGACAGCCGCGGCGACGAACTGTCGGCCGCCGGCGCATCGATCAACGCGCTGTTCTCGGAGTTGCAATCGACACTGAGATCGATGCGCGACAACGCGCAGCAGGTCGCCAGCCACTCCTCTTCGCTGCACGGTTCGGTCGACACGCTGGCCGGCGCCGTCGCACAGCAGAACGACTCGACCTCGAGCATGGCCGCGGCGGCCGAACAGCTGGCCGTCAGCGTGGCCCACGTCAGCGAAAGCGCCGGTCACGCGCGCGACGTGTCGCGCAGTTCGCTCGAACGCGCCGACTTCGGTGGCGGCGTGATCGAAACCACCGCCTCGTCGATGCGCGACGCCGCGGTCGACGTGCAGGCGGCCGCCGGCGGCATGGAAGAACTGAGCCGGCAGGTGGAACAGATCGGCGAGATCGCCGGCACCATCAAGGGCATTGCCGACCAGACCAATCTGCTGGCGCTCAACGCGGCAATCGAGGCCGCGCGCGCCGGCGAACAGGGCCGCGGTTTCGCGGTGGTGGCCGACGAGGTGCGCAAACTGGCCGAGCGCACGACCGAAGCGACCAAGCAGATCGACAGCGTGGTCGGCAACGTGCAGTCGGTGACCGAGCAGACCCGTACCAGCATGCAGGAACTGGTGTCGCAGTTCGATCAGATCGGCAGTTCGACGCAGCAGGCGGCGCAGGCGATGGACGACATCAAGAGCGAATCGCGCAACGCTGTCGGTGCCACCGACGAAATCTCGCGCGCGCTGCGCGAACAGACCAGCGCCAGCGAAAGCATCGCGCAGCAGGTCGAGCGCATTGCCGGCATGAGCGAGCACAACAGTGCGGCGGTGCGTCAGGTCAGCCAGGCGGCCGACGCGATGAACGCGCTGTCGCAGTCGATGCGGCAGCGCCTGGAAACCTTCGTCGTCTGATCCGGCGGCAGGGCCCGCTCGCGCGGGCCCGCGCCCTCACTTGCGGCCGTAGGTGTCCTCGAAGCGGACGATGTCGTCCTCGCCCAGATAGCTGCCGGACTGCACCTCGATCATTTCCAGCGGCAGCTTGCCCGGGTTTTCCAGCCGGTGCGTGGTGCCCAGCGGAATGTAGGTGGACTGGTTCTCCGACAGCAGCAGCACGTTGTCGCCGCAGGTCACGCGCGCGGTACCGCTTACGACGATCCAGTGCTCGGCCCGGTGGTGGTGCATCTGCAGCGACAGCGAAGCGCCCGGATTGACGACGATGCGCTTCACCTGGAAGCGCGGGCCGGCGTCGATCGAATCGTAATAGCCCCACGGGCGATACACCTTGCGGTGGTTTTCCGCCTCCGGCCGCTTGCGCGCCTTCAGCTCGGTCACGATGCGCTTCACGTCCTGGGTGCGGTCCTTGGCCGCCACCATCACCGCGTCGCTGGTTTCGACCACCACCACATCCTTCAGGCCGAGGCAGCTCACCATGCGGGTTTCGGCGAACACCAGACTGTCCGAGGTGTCCTGCAGCAGCACGTCGCCACGCGCCACATTGCCGTCGGCGTCCTTGTCGGCCACCTGCCACAGCGCGTCCCAGGCACCGACATCGGACCAGCCGGCGTCCAGCGGCACCACCACGGCCGGCGCCACGCGCGGCTCGCCGGCGGCCAGCGGTTCCATGATCGCGTAGTCGATCGAATCGGACGGGCAGGCGGCGAAGGCCGCCTTGTCGACACGATAGAAATCATGGTCGGCCGCACCGCCCTCATAGGCCGCACGACTCGCCGCTTCGATGTCCGGGCGGAAACGCTTCAGCAGATCGAGCGCCACGCTGGCCTTCATCATGAAGATGCCGGCATTCCACAGATAGTTGCCGCTTTCCAGGTAGGACTGTGCGGTCGGCGCGTCCGGCTTCTCGACAAAGCGGTCCAGCGTGCGCGCCGGACTGCCGGCCAGTGCGGCGCCCACCTTGATATAGCCGTAACCGGTTTCCGGCCGATCCGGCGTGATGCCGAAGGTCACCACCGCGCCCTGCTCCGCCTGCGCGGCACCGATGGCCACCGCATCGCGGAAGGCCGGGGTGTCGCGGATCACGTGGTCGGACGGCATGACCAGCAGCACGGTGTCGGGGCCGGCTGCGGCGAGAGCGGCCAGCGCCAGCGCCGGCGCGGTATTGCGCCCCACCGGTTCGAGCAGCAGCGCGGCCGGATGCACGCCGATCTGACGCAGCTGTTCGGCGGTCAGGAAGCGGTATTCCTCGTTGCACACGACCAGCGGCGGCGCCAGTTCGATGCCGGGCGCGCCGGCGCGCAGCGCGGTGTCCTGCAGCAGCGTGTTGTCACCATCGAGCGGCAGCAGCTGTTTCGGATAGCGTTCGCGCGAAAGGGGCCACAGGCGGGTGCCGGAACCGCCGCACAGGATGACGGGCTGCAGGGACATGACGGAAACCTGAAAGGATGTCGGAAGCGCCCGAGTTTAAGCGACGCCTGCGCGCCGTCTGCGATAAATCCGTTACAGCCGGTGTGCCGGCCGCAGCTCAGGCCAGCCAGCGCTCCATCTGGTGCACCGGCGCGTTGCGCAGCAGATGGAGCTGCGGATTGTCGCGCTGTGCGCTCTGGCCCGACTCGACGACCTTGACCGGCTCGCGCTCCAGGATGCACAACCGGCGGCTGATGCAGTCGGCGCGCCACTGCGCATTGGCGGTCCGGCCCCGCTCCTCGACCGCGATCCGGGTCAGCGCGAACTCGTCCTGCGGGTTCTCGCGCTCGATGCGCCGGCGGATGGCGGCGTGCGCCTTGTCCAGGCTGCCCTGCTGCACGCACAGGTCGTACAGCGCGGCCAGGCAGCGGAAATTGCGTATCGGTATCGGCCGCACGCCTTTCAGCCAGGCCAGCGCGACGACCAGCTTGCGGCCGTAGGTGTCGTAGGCGTAGCGTAGCCATTCGGCGCGGAACACCGGCTGCCGCCCGACCGCCTGCAAGGCCTTCGTCCAGGCCGGATCGAAACCGGCCTTGCGCGGACCGCGGCTCAGCGCGTCGGCCCAGCGCACCTGCGCCGCGCGCGACGGCAGACGCAGCATGCGCTGCCACTCGTCCCACAGCGCGCCGAAACAGGCGCGCAGCGTGGCCTCGTCGCGCGCGGCGAAACGACGAAACAGTTCCTGCAGCGTGCCGGTGCCCAGATTGACCTGCAGCGGCCCGAAAGACAGGCCGGCGCCGTCGAAATTGCCGGTCACCTGCAGATAGGGATCGCCACTGGTTTCGAACGCCGCGGTGACCGCGATGGCCAGATCCAGCGCACGCTCGGCGGCCAGCGCCGGCAGCTTCGACGGGTCGTGCATCTCGACATAGACCTGCTCGCCGCGTGGCTCGACCCGCGCCAGCCAGCCGTCGCGCGCGACGCGGCGGGCGGCGTCCGCCAGTGCCGCCGGATCGGCCGCCTTCAGCCAGACGAAGCGCCCTTCGATCCCGGCGCCCAGACCTCCGCGCGGCGCGACGCCGGCAATGCTTACGCCGCCACCGAGTTCGTCGCGTACCCGCTGAACCGCCGCCAGCAGTTCGCGATGCACGCGCACCGTGCCGTCGGCACGCGCGTATTCCGACAACTGGAAGTTCGGCGTGACGCGGGCGCGCGCCGGGCCACCGATCAGGTAGTCGTCCTCGTATTTCAGTCCGCTGGCCATGTGTCCTCCTTGAGCCCGCGTCAGGCGCCGAGCGCCTCACGCACCTTTTTCAGGCCGCTGCGCAGCACGCCCAGATCGATCAGGAAATCGACCTGATCGAGCACCGACGCGCGTTCTCGTGCGCTGCCGCCACGGGCGAAGGCGGCGCGATAGGCGCCGACGATGCTCGCCTGTTCGGCGGCAGCCAGTCGCCCGTCGAGCAAGGCGCACAGCAGTTCGCAGTCGCCAACCACGGCCGTACTCCAGAAGTCCGGATGCGGGTGGGCGGCGGCATCCCGCTGCACGCGCTCGCATCCGTCGCGGACGGTGCGCGCGGCATCCGCCGGCAGTTCGGCACCGCTCAGCCGCGCATGCAGCAGCCGCGCCGTCCACAGATTGATGAAGGCATAGCTGTCCACGGTCTGCCCCTCGTTGCGCGCGGCCAGCTCGAACGCCCGCCCGTAGTGCTGCGCCATGTCGGCCAACGCCGCCAGCCGCGCGTCGCCGTCCAGCATCCAGGCCAGCCGCTTGTGCGCGCTGCCGAGCAGCGCGCAACGCTTGGCCGACGGCGTCAGCAGTTCGAGGTCGGCGATGGCGCGGCGGATGCCGGCGACCAGGTCGGTGGCGTCGCCGCGCTTCTCGCGCATCAGCGCCCACTCGTCGTCGGCCGCACGGACCCTGAAATTGGCCGACTGTTCGAGCACGCGCAGCGGGCAATCACCGTCGTCGGCCTCGCGCGCGCGGTCCAGCCACTGCGCCGCCAGCGCGTATTGACCCGCCTCGCCGAAACAGAGACCGATCGCCGCGGCGACGTCGGCTCGCGCAAGCCAGGCGGCACGGGCCGCGGCGGGCACGCGCGCGGTGTAGCTGTCGAGCCAGGCCGACGGATCGGCGTCGCCACCGTTCGCGGCGGCACCGCCGCTCATCAGCGCGCTGCTGCGGTTGTCGATCTGCACCACCAGTTCGGACGGCGTGGTGAAGGGTGGCGGCGCGCTGTCGCGGCGCGCCGGGCCGGTCGGGTCGAGGCGGTAATCGGGGTCGCCGTAGCACTGGTAGGCGCCCCAGGTATTCACCTTCGGGTGACGGGTCCAGGTCGCCTCGCGCGCGAGACGCACGGCGTCGCCGAAGCCGCGGCCATCGAGCAGGTTGCCGTACAGGGTTTCGGCGAAACAGCGCGCGGCGGCGTCGTCGACTGCCCAGCCTGCGGCGACGACAGCGCGCACGCCCATGCGGATGAACTGCGTCGCCAGGTTCGCGGCCAGCCGATTGAGGTCGGGTGAGCGGGCAGCATCGTCGCCGCCGGTGTTGCCGAGATGGCAGCAGTTGATGAACACCAGCTCCGGCACGTAGCGCATCTGCTCGACGTCGCCAGGCGTCAGGAACCAGCCGTCGCCGATCACCATGCCGGACACCTTGCGCGTGCCGCTGCTGCCGTCCGCCGGCGTGGTGGTCGGCACCACGTACTCGTGAACGCCGTGGCCGGCCAGATGCAGGATGCGCCACGCGTCCTGATGCAGCGCCGCCATGATGGCGCGGCCTTCGGCGTGGATCAGCTCGGTCACCGCGCAACCGCCGGACGACAGCACGCCGGCCACCGCACGTGCCTCGGCGGCGGCGTCAGGCAGTGCGGAAAACCCGCGGCCCAGCGGTGCCGGGTCGCCGATCACCAGCGCGCTGGCACGTGTCGCCCCCAGCGGTCGCTCGCGGTACTGCGAGGTGCGCAGCTGGCGCAGCATGCCGGAGGCCACGGCCGGCGGACGCTGACCGGCCTGCCAGCGGTCCTCCAGCAGTTCCCACGGGAAGCGGCCGGACACCTCGTCCACCAGCAGCACGACGCTGCGCCGCTCCGGCGCCAGCTGCTTCATCCGGTGCGGCAGCAGCATTTCGAACAGCGTGCGCGACGTGTCGGCATCGGCAGCGCAGGAGCGGCAGGCCTGGCTGACGAAGGCATCGACCTGTTGCAGCTGGCCGCCGACCAGGCTGATTTCGGCGCGCGCGCGGTCGGTCAGCGCGATGAAACGCAGTTCGTCGCGACGCGCGTCGTGAGTGATTTCGAGCCGGTGCCACCAGCTCGCATCCTCGTCAAAACAGACGCGACGGCGCCCGCCGTTGCCCTGGCCGAGCACCTGTTCCGGCCACACGAACTCGCCAGCAAGCGGACCATCGACCACCTCGCGCAATGCGCCGGCAGCCTGGATGGCGATGTCCTCGTACAGCTCGATGAATTCGACCTCGCCGATGACGACGCGACCGGCGAGCGCCCCCTCGCGCAGCGCGCGCTGGGCGTCGCCGGTGCCGCGCAGGATGGACTCGACCGAATCGCGTGTGCGCATGCCGCCGGCGCCGGTGCCGACCAGCAGGGTCGATACGCAGATGGTGCGCAGCGCATCGGCCAGGCCGAAGCGGTCGTCCGGCCACTCGATCACCTGCAGCGCAAGATCGAGCAGCGCCCGGCGCACGCCGTCCTGCAGCAGCCCCGGGCTCAGTTCGCCCACCTCGCCCAGCCCGACCACGATGGCGCCCTGCGGATGCTGGTGCATTTCGCGCGGAATGAAGATGCCGTGGGTGCCCGCCGCGCCGGGATAACGCCCGAGCTGCAGGCTGCGCGACAGCGCGCCGTGCATGCGCCGGTCCATGCTCGCCTCGGCGCTGACTATGGTGTCGCCGGCATAGTGCCCGACCATGACCGGGTGGCGCGCATAGCTCAGTTCGCAGTGGCGCACGCGCACGGTGATCGGCGTGCGCGTGCTGCGCTCGACCCGACGCGGTGGCGTCCCGCCGCCGAAGCCGAAGCTGGCGATGTCGGCCGCCTGCGGAATGCCGTCGGCCGGCGGCAGCGGCTTCAGCACGAACAGTTCCTCGCCAGCGCCGGCGGCACGCGCGCCCGCTGGCGGCGCCGACGGCAGCCGGGTCGTGCCGCCGGTGGTCAGGATGTCGAGGTAGCCGTCGAAGGCGCGCGTCTGCGCGCACAGGAAGTCGTGCGCGGTGTCTTCGGCGTACCACATGGGCACACCGGGCAGCGTGCCGGAAGCCCAGCTGACGGTGCCGTCGCCGCGCGCGGTGGCGACGAAATCGATGCGCTTGCGGCCCAGCGGCCACGGGTCGTCGGCGTCCTCGACGCGGTAGTCGATCACCGTCGCCGGCTGGCAACCCGCCACGTAGCGGACGAAGCGCGCATCGACCGCTGTCGACTTCAGCTGCGTCCAGGTATCGTGCGCCCACTTCAGCGTCTTCGCGTCAGCCGGCTTCCAGCGCGCGCCGAGCTGCTTGCGCAGCGCTTCCCAGCGTGCCGCATCGGCGAAATCCGGATCGCTGTCGGCAAAGGGCAGCAGTTCGAGCAGGCCCGGGTAGGTGCGCACCAGATCGATGATTTCGGTGGTGCTCTGCGTGAAGTCGAGCAGCGCCAGGCGCGCCTGCGTCGGATTGTGGCCAGTGAGCCAGCGCACCGCCTCGTGCGAGCCGGCGTTCGGTGTACCGAGCATCAGGAAGCGGCTGCCCGGCAGCCGGGTGATGCGCGCCCACACGGCAGCACCGCGGCCGCCGTCGCTCATCAGCGCGCGCACCACCAGTCCGCCCATCGAGTGGGCCACGATGTGCACCGGCTGCTGCTCGGCCTCGGCGCGCGCGACCACCGCCTCCAGCCGCTCGGCCAGCCGCGCCGCGGCAGCGCGCACCGACTGGCGCCAGTCGTAGGCGAAGAATTCGACGCGGTGGCTGCGCGCGAGGAATTCGAGCAGCGGCCCGTAGAACTGATCGACCAGCCCGCCCGGCTCGACCTGCGCCGCCGCCATGTGCAGGCGCTTGAGCCCGCCCTTGAACAGCGCGAGATAGTCCAGCCAGACGCGCTCGCCGTCGACGCTCAGTTCGCTGCCCATGGTGCCCGGCAGCACCACGGCCAGTGGCCGCGGTTCGGCAGCGCTCTGGCTGCGCGCCAGCGCGCTGCGCCAGCGCGGCGGATCGTGCGGCGCCTCGGCGATGGGCTGGAAACCGGCGTCGTCACCTTCGACACGCAGCAGGCCGGCGGCCAGCCAGCGCACGCTCTTCTCGTTGACGAAGTAGCGGAAGTGATTGACCTGCGCGCCCTCGTCGCGACCGAAGCGCGCGCCGTTAGCCGGACGACGCAGCCCGCCGCTCATCGAGCCGGTATTCACCACCAGATCGTGGTCTGCGCCGTAGAACCAGTCGGTGGCGAGCAGCTTGATCTTCTGCCACAGCGACTCGCCCTCGACGTCGCCGGCGATCACCGTCAGGTCGGCGACGGTTTCGAGTTCGGCGTGATTGAGCAGCCGGGTCAGCGCCGAGCCGGGCATCATCGCCTCGGCGCCCGGCAGCGTGCGCGGGTCGGTGCGTTCCTTCACTACGGCGAGCAGGAAGTCGACGGCGTCGCCGAACAGCGCCTTGCCGGATACGAAATCGAGCACCGACAGCCAGCGGTCGAGCCGACCGGAAGCCAGCGTGGTGCCACGCGCCGGACAGGCGACGCGGACGAAGCGGCTAACGCGGAACTGCTTGGCCTTCAGTTCCGCCAGCAGCGCCGCCAGATTCGCGCGATCGGCCTGATAGGCGGCGTGGCGCGCCGTCTCGGCCGCATCGTCGAGCGCGCCGAGGCCGATCTGCTCGGCCAGCGTACGGTCGGCCGCGAACAGTTCATCGAGACGGCCGACGACCGCATCCAGCCCGCGGCACTCGCCCAGACACATCAGCTCGCCCACCATGCCTCCGCGCGAGTGACTGACCAGATGCAGCTCCGCCCCCTTGGGCAGGCGCTTGGCCAGCGCCAGCGCATTGCTGATCGGGCTCTCGGTCAGCGAACGGTGTTCGAGCGCGAACACGCGCTCGCCGTAGCGCGCCGTCAACCGGCGGCGCAATGCGGCGCCCTCGCGATTGGCGGCATCCCACAGTCCGCCGAAGCTGCCTTCGCAGCTCGAACCGGTGCCATGCAGGAAGACCAGCAGCGGCCCGGCGTCAGCGGCGATGGCGGTGCGCGCGGCCAGCGGGGTCAGCGCGAAAGCGTCGAGCGCACAGTGGTGCAGGCCAGGCGCGCGACCGAGCCGCTTCTCCTCGAACCACTTGCCAAGCGCGGCGGCCGACTTCTTCTTCAGGTCGATACCGAAGAAGTCGAGCACGCGGATGCCCAGCCCGAGCAGACCACGCGAAGCCGGCGCGGCCGAAGCGGTGTCGAGCGCGTCGAATTCCCAGGCGCTGTCGCCGTCGCGCGACACCGAACGACGGCCGTGCTCGCGCACCAGATCGTCGGCGCGGCTCCACAGCACGAAGCCGTTGTCGAGTTCGATGCGCACGACCTCGTCGGCCGCCACCTCCAGTTCGCCGGTCACGCCGTCGCGGGCGCGACCGGGAATCAGCCGGCGGCCGCGCAGCACCGCGACACCGGCGCCGGCGTCCGGCGTGGCCGCGTCGCTGACGGTGCCGCGTATGCGGTATCGGGCTGCACTCATGTTCCGTCTCCTCGGTTCAGGGTCGGCGCGACAGCACGACCGTATTCTTTTCGCCACTGTTCAGTTCGACCTTGCCGGCCAGCACGCGGCGCTCCGGGCCGATGCGCAGCGTGAGATTGCCGCTGTCGACCAGAAAGCTGCCGTCGGCGCTGACGACACGCACGGCAAGATCGGCGACGTCGCCGAACACCGCGCCGCGGGCGGTGAACACGATATGGGTAAGGGGCGGCCCCTCCATCGCGGCAAGCGTTGCGATGTAGTCGCGCCAGGCCGGATCGTTGTCGACGCGCACCGGTTCGGAACGCAGTGACAGCCGGTCGTCACGGTGGCGCAGATGCAGCGGAATGCGCTCGCCGTTCTGCGTGGTGAGCAGCCAGCGGCCTTCGAGCGATGGCCGGTCGGCGGCGAGCGCGGCCACCGGCTGCGTGGCGTCCGGCGGCGGCGTGGTGGCGCCGACGCCGGCCGCGGTGGGCGGCAGCGGCAGTTCGGCATCGTCCTCGACGGCGAGGCGAACGAGCGCGGTAATCCCCAGCACGGCCGCGGCCGCAAGCGCCCAGCGACGTGCATTGCTGCGCACCGGCCGCACGCCCTCCGCCGCGGTGACACCGCCGCGCGGCACGCCGAGCCGCTCGATGTCGGCGACGATGCGCGGCAGATCGAGGCGGGTCCAGTCGTCGGTGCGCAGCGGCAGCGCGTGGCGTTCGGTGATGAGGCGCAGAGGTTCCGGCAGGCTGGCGGCCGAAGGCATCGGCGTGCCATCGACGCGCAGTGGCATCAGCACTGCGCCAGCGTCGATGGCCGACTGGATTTCCATGCGCACGGGGTCGTCGGCGTCATCGATGCGCAGCCGCCCGTCGGCGTGACGCGCGCCGGCGAAACCGGGCGTGACCAGCAGCAGCACGATGGGCCTATGACCGATGGCGCGCTCGATCTCCTGTCGCCAGCTGCTGCCACCACGCAGATCCTGCCGGTCGAGGAACACGTGGTCGGCGCCGAAAACGCGACCGAGATCGTCGGCCAGCCGGCTGGCGTCCTTGGCCCCATCGGCGCTGCGGTAGCTGATGAAGATGCGGTTCATGGCCCGTACCGGACTGTGACATCGGACTGTCCGCGCTTCAGCATCGAAGCTGCGGATCCGCATTCAGTCTATGCCCGATGCAAGACGAGAACCACCCCGACCGATGGACGATGCACCAGGCCGCTCACGACACGCCGGAGGACGATTGACCGTGGAGGTCCGTGCGCGGATGTTCCGCGCACGGTGAACGGATCAGAGCACGCGGCCCAGCCGGGCGAGCACGCGCTCGCGGCCGAAGGCTTCGAGCACCGCGTCGATCGACGGCGTCTGCGGCTGGCCGAGCAACGCCACACGCAGCGGAATCGCAACCTGCGGCATCTTCAGGCCGCACTCGGTACAGGTTTCCTTGATCGCAGCGGACAGTGCGGCCTTGTCCCAGGTGGCCGCTTCGAGGCGGGCGGACAGCTTGCGCAGTGCCTCGCGCGCCGGGTCGGTCAGATGCTGGGCAAGCAGTTCGGGCGCCACGTGCAGGTCGATGTAGAACGCTTCGAGCGCGTCGGCCAGTTCGACCAGCGTCGATACGCGATCCTTGTACAGCGCGATCAGCGGCTCCAGCGTCGGCCCGGCCTCCGGATCGACACCGCGGCGGGCCAGCCGGCTGGCGACGTCGGCAGCCAGCCAGGCGTTGTCCGCCTGCTTCATGTAATGGGCGTTGAGCCAGCGCAGCTTTTCGGTGTTGAACTGAGCCGCCGACGGCGTGATGTGGTCGAGATCGAACCACTGCACGAACTGCTCGCGCGTGAAGATTTCGTCGTCGCCGTGGCTCCAGCCCAGACGCGCCAGATAGTTGATCACCGCCTCCGGCAGGTAGCCGTCTTCGTCGTACTGCATCACGCTGACCGCGCCGTGACGCTTGGACAGCTTCTGACCGTCATCGCCGAGGATCATCGACAGGTGGGCGTACTGCGGCACCGTGGCACCCAATGCGCGCAGGATATTGATCTGGCGCGGCGTGTTGTTTACGTGATCATCGCCACGGATGACGTGGGTGATGCCCATGTCCCAGTCGTCGACGCAGACGCAGAAGTTGTAAGTCGGCGTACCGTCGGCGCGGGCGATGATGAGGTCGTCCAGTTCTTCGTTGGCGATGGCTATGCGCCCCTTCACCTGGTCTTCCCAGGCGACGACGCCGTCCAGCGGATTGCAGAAACGGATGACCGGTTGCACGCCTGCCGGCGGTGTCGGCAGCGTCTTTCCGGGGGCCGGGCGCCAGCGCCCGTCGTAGCGCGGCTTCTCGTTGTTGGCGCGCTGGCGCTCGCGCAGGGCGTCGAGCTCTTCCGGTGTCGTGTAGCAGCGGTATGCGTAGCCCTGCTCCAGCATCTGCGCGATCACCGCCTTGTAACGGTCCATACGCTGCATCTGGTAGAAGGGGCCTTCGTCATGGCCCAGATCCAGCCACTTCATGCCGTCGAGAATCGCCTGCACCGCTTCCGGCGTCGAACGGGCGACGTCGGTATCTTCGATGCGCAGGATGAACTGGCCGCCGTGCCGGCGCGCATAGGCCCAGGAAAACAGCGCGGTGCGGGCGCCACCGATGTGCAGATAACCGGTGGGACTGGGAGCGAAGCGGGTACGGACGACCTGTGACATGGGAGGAAACACGTGAAAGCGAGCGCGCGATTGTAGCGCGTCGCAACAGCGCATTTGACGCGCCGGCGTTCACCGGCTAGTATTCGCGCCCTGTCACGAATACAGGGCAGTTAGCTCAGCGGTAGAGCACCGCCTTCACACGGCGGGGGTCAGTGGTTCGATCCCACTACTGCCCACCACATTCAGGGCTCAGACCTCACGGTCTGGGCCCTTTTCTTTTTGTCCCGGCGCAAAGCATCGCCGACAGCGCGTCGTTTCAAGCTTTTTGCCATGCACACCGTAATGGCCGCTGTTACGCTGCGCGCCTCGCAGCTTGTTGCACCACTTTGACGCGGGCGCGAAGAAAATATACATTCACGTCTGTTTGTATAAATCCCTTACAGCTCATATGGTCAGACGCACCAAGGAAGAAGCCGAAGCGACGCGCGTCCAGTTGCTCGACGCGGCGGAGCGCTGCTTCCGCGAAAAGGGAGTCGCCAGCACCACGCTGGACGACATCGCCAAGAGCGCCGGTCATACGCGCGGCGCCGTGTATTGGCATTTCGAGAACAAGGCCGACATTTTCGAAGCCGTATGCGAACGCGTGAGCACGCCGATGCAGGCCATGCTCAGCGATCTGGCTGCCGATCCCGGCAACGACCCGCTGGGCTATCTGCGCAACGATGCGATCCACGTGCTGCGCATGCTGGCCGAGTGCGAGCGCGTGCAGTCGGTGTTCGAGATCAAGTTCTGCAAGCTCGATGGCGGCCCCGACTTCGATCGCCTGCGCTCACGCGAACTGGAAACACACACGCGCTGCCTGTCCATGCTGGAAGTGGTGTTCGCGGCGGCCGTGCGCCAGGGCCAGTTGCCGGCGCACCTGCCGCCGAAGGAAACCGCCGAGGCAATGCACGCCTTCATCGGTGGGCTGATGCGCAGCTGGATAGAGCGCCGCGATTTCGACCTGCGCGCCGGGGCGCCCTGGCTGGTCGACACCTTCCTGACCGGCCTGCGCAACGCGCCCGACCCTGCCGCCTACGCCTGAACACAGGCCTGAACGTTCGGGACGAAAAAAAAGGCCACCGTCGAGGTGGCCTTTTTTATTCCCGCTGCCCGTGCTCAGGGCTGCTTGGCGTTGTCGATCAGTTTGCGATTGACGGTCACCGGATACTCCTTGCGCAGGGAAGCAAGATAGGCGGCGAAATCGTCCTGCGACACGGTCTGTTCGAGTTGCGCCTTGATCGCCTCGACCCGCGCCGGATCGAGCGCCTCCTTCGGCTGCTTGACGGCGGTGATGCGGAAGATCGCAAAACCACCGTTGTCCATCGGGAAACCCAGATAGGCGGGCAGCTTGTTGGCCGGCGCATTGAAGATGGCACGCACCATGTTGGCGGCGGGGCCCTGTGCCTGGGCACGCGAGATGTCCTGCGGCGGCGACCAGTTCAGCGGCGCCTCTTCGCCGGCGCGCAGCTTGGCGAGCGACGCTTCGCCCCGTTCCAGCGCCATCTTGCGGCCCGCCTCGAAGCCGAGCTTCTTCTCGATGTCGGCCTGCACGGTTTCGAAGGGTTTGATCGACGGCGGCAGTTGCTCGATCACGCGCGCCGACACCAACGTGTTCGGCGCGGTCTCGATCGCCTGCGTATTGCGGCGGTTCTTGACCGCATCGTCCGAGAAGATGGCCTCGCGCAGCTTTTCGTTGTCGAACGGCGCCGGCATCAGCAGACCCTTCGGAATCAGCGGACTGGTCTTCACCTGCAGGCCGAGCTTCTCCGCGGCCGGCGCCAGACTGTCGGCCTGTTCATAGACGGTGTTGCTGAAGGTTTCCGCGAGCTCGGCGAAGCGCCGGCGGGCCGCCTGCTTCTTCAGGTCGTCGGTGATTTCGGCGCGCGCCTGTTCCAGCGTCTTGCCCTGACCGCCGCGGACGTCCTCGACCTGGATGATGTGGTAACCGAAATCGGTTTCGACGACACCGCTGATCTCACCCTTCTTCAGGGCGAACGCGGCTTCCTCAAACGGCTTCACCATGGTGCCGCGACCGAAGAAGCCCAGATCACCACCATTGTCCTTCGAGCCCGGGTCTTCGGAGTTGGCCTTGGCAAGCTCGGCGAATTTCGACGGATCGGCCTTGACCGTCTTCTGCAGCTGCTCGGCCTTCGCCTTGACCGCCTTGCGATCTTCGGCGCTGGCGCCCGCGTCGACGGTCAGCAGAATATGACGCGCCTTGCGTTCCTCGCCCTGCATGTAGCGCGACTGGTTGGCTTCGAAGGTCTTGCGCACCTCTTCCTCGCTGACCTCCTGTGTCGCAGCAAGCGCGGCTTCGCTGAGCACGAGATACTCGACCTTGACCTGCTCCGGGACAGAGAACTCCTTCTGATTGTCGTCGTAGTACTTGCGCACCTGTTCCGGCGTGATCTTGAACTGCTCGATGAACTCGAACGGAGTGATGATCGCCTCGCTGACCTCGCGCTCTTCCTGCTGCATCTGCGCCCAGCGACGGGCAAGCGAGGCAGGCACGAAGGAACTGCCGGCGACGCCGGTGTACAGCTGGCGGATCACCAGATCCTGACGGATGCGGGCAAGCAGGCCGTCGCGGCTGTAGCCCTGCGTTTGCGCCACCTGATCGAAGCGCGCTTCGGAGAACTTGCCGTCGACCTGGAAACCGGGCACGCCGGCGATGATCTGGCTCATGCGCGCGTCCGACACCGTCATGTGCTGACGCTGGGCCTCCTGCAGCAGGATGCGCTGGCTCACCAGGCCGTCGAGCGTCTGCGCACGCGCCTGCGGCGTCTCCATCATTTTCGGGTCGAACTGCTCGCCCGCCATGTCGCGCAGACGATCCGTCTGGTCGCGCAGCGCCTGTTCGAACTCTTCCGGAGCGATCTTCAGCTTGCCAACGACCGCCGCGTCCTCGCGCACCGCGTCGTTGTTCATGTAGGACTCGACGCCGAAGAAGGCGAAGGGCAACACCATCAGCAACAGGACGACCTGAACCACGCGCTTGTTGTTGCGGACTGCATCGAACATAGGAACCTTTCGCGGAGCCCGGGCTTTTCGGGCGCAGGAAATGAAAAAGGCGAACATCCGTTCGCCCGCTGTCAGTTTTGGCGGAGTGGACGGGACTCGAACCCGCGACCCCCGGCGTGACAGGCCGGTATTCTAACCAACTGAACTACCACTCCAGTTTTGCGGGGCAACAAGGCAGGGACTGGTGGGTGCTGACGGGCTCGAACCGCCGACATTCGCCTTGTAAGGGCGACGCTCTACCAACTGAGCTAAGCACCCGCTGCCTGATGGTCGCTGCAAAAAACAGCCCGCGATGATACCTCACAAGAGGCCATTCGCGGGCTGTTGTCAGGCAGCGATCAGTGGGTAACGACCGAGCTGGCCGCTGCAGGTTCCTCGACCTTGGCGACCACGGTCGCCGGATCGGCCTCGGGCAGTGCGTCGGGCTTGCGCTCGAGCGCGCGCTCAAGCACGTCGTCGATCCACTTCACCGCCACGATCTCGATCGAGTTCTTCAGCGTGTCGGGCATGTCGGCCAGGTCCTTCACGTTCTCCTGCGGAATCAGCGCCGTACGGATACCACCACGCACGGCAGCAAGCAGCTTCTCCTTCAGGCCGCCAATGCCCAGCACTTCGCCACGCAGCGTGATCTCGCCGGTCATCGCGACGTCGGCACGGACCGGAATGCCGGTCAGCGCAGACACCAGCGCTGTCGTGATCGCGATACCTGCGGACGGACCGTCCTTGGGCGTCGCGCCTTCCGGGAAATGCACGTGCAGATCGGACTTCTCGAATACCTCGTCCTTGATGCCAAGGCGACGTGCGCGCGAACGCACCACCGAGCGCGCGGCCTCGACCGATTCCTTCATCACGTCGCCGAGCGAACCTGTGCGCTGCACGGCGCCCTTGCCTGGCATGGTCGCGACTTCGATCGTCAGCAGTTCGCCGCCGACTTCGGTCCAGGCCAGACCGGTCACCTGACCGATCTGGTTGTCCTTCTCGGCGATGCCGAAGGTATAGCGACGAACGCCGAGGAACTTGTCGAGGTTCTTCGCGTTGACGATCACCTTGGACGAACGCTTGCGCATCACGAGGCCCTTCACCACCTTCCGGCAGATCTTGGACACTTCGCGTTCAAGCGCACGTACGCCGGCTTCGCGGGTGTAGTAGCGCACGATATCGCGCAGCGCGTCTTCGGTAACCGACAGCTCTTCCTTCTTCAGGCCGTTGTTCTTCATCTGCTTCGGCACGAGATAGCGCTGGCAGATATTGACCTTCTCTTCTTCCGTGTAGCCGGACAGCCGGATCACTTCCATCCGGTCGAGCAGCGGCGCCGGAATATTCAGCGAGTTGGCGGTCGCGACGAACATGACGTCAGACAGGTCGTACTCGACCTCGACGTAGTGGTCGACGAAAGTCGAATTCTGTTCCGGATCGAGCACCTCGAGCAGCGCCGACGACGGGTCGCCACGGAAGTCCTGGCCCATCTTGTCGACTTCGTCGAGCAGGAAGAGCGGGTTCTTCACTGCGACCTTGGTCATGTTCTGCAGGATCTTGCCCGGCATCGAACCGATGTAGGTGCGACGGTGGCCACGGATTTCGGCTTCGTCGCGTACACCGCCCAGTGCCATGCGCACGAACTTGCGGTTGGTCGCCTTGGCGATCGACTGGCCAAGCGAAGTCTTGCCGACGCCCGGAGGGCCGACCAGGCACAGGATCGGTGCCTTCAGCTTGTCGACGCGCTGCTGTACCGCCAGGTACTCGAGGATGCGTTCCTTCACCTTCTCCAGACCGTAGTGGTCCTTGTCGAGAATCTTCTCGGCTTCGGCCAGATCCTTTGAAATGCGGGACTTCTTGCGCCACGGCAGGCCGACCAGCGTTTCGATGAAATTGCGCACGACGGTCGCCTCGGCCGACATCGGCGACATCAGCTTGAGCTTCTTCAGCTCGGACTGCGCCTTGGCGATGGCTTCCTTGGTCATGCCGGCAGCCTTGATCTTCTTCTCGATTTCCTCGAGATCGGCGCCGTCCTCGCCTTCGCCCAGTTCCTTCTGGATGGCCTTGACCTGCTCGTTCAGGTAGTACTCGCGCTGGCTCTTCTCCATCTGCCGCTTCACGCGGCCGCGGATGCGCTTCTCGACCTGCAGGATGTCGAGTTCGGTTTCCAGCTGCGACAGCAGGCGCTCGATACGCTCGGCCGTACCGAACAGTTCGAGGATGTCCTGCTTCTGTTCGAGCTTGAGCGGCAGGTGGGCCGCCACCGTATCGGCCAGGCGCCCCGCTTCCTCGATGCTGGACAGCGAGGTCAGGATTTCCGGCGGAATCTTCTTGTTCAGCTTGACGTACTGATCGAACTGGCTGATCAGTGCGCGACGCATCGCTTCGATTTCGTGCGAGGTCTGTTCGACGGCGGGAACCGTGGTGACCTGCGCCATGAACAGCGTCTTGATGTCGACGATGTCCTCGACGGTCGCACGCTGCGTGCCTTCGACCAGCACCTTCACGGTGCCGTCCGGCAGCTTGAGCATCTGCAGGATGTTGGCAACGCAACCGATACGGTAAAGATCTTCGGGGTTCGGCTCATCCTTGGCGGCGGATTTCTGCGCCACCAGCAGGATGCTCTTGCCGGCTTCCATGGCCGACTCGAGCGCCTTGATGGATTTCGGGCGACCGACGAACAGCGGGATCACCATGTGTGGGAAGACGACGACGTCCCGCAGTGGCAGAAGCGGCAGTTCGAGTTGCTCGGGAACGGTTTGGAGGCTGGACATTGCTATTCCTTAACGCGACAGTGTCAGACAGATTGGGGCGGCACTTCCCGAATCAAGCCGCCCCGGCTCCGGCACCCGCGCAGCGCGCAAACCGACGCGCGGGTATCAGTTCGAACCGGACACCTTGGGCTGGTCGGCGAACAGCATGATCGGCTTCGTCTCGCCGTCGATCACGCCCTCGTCGATCACCACCTTTGCGACATTCTCGATGCCCGGCAGTTCGTACATCGTGTCCAGCAGAGCCGACTCGATGATGCTCCGCAGACCACGTGCCCCGGTCTTGCGCTTCAGTGCCTTGCGTGCGATCGCCTGCAGCGCACCCGGGCGCACCTCGAGTTCGACGCCTTCCATCTGGAACAGCTTCTGGTACTGCTTGATCAGCGCATTCTTCGGCTCGATCAGGATCTGGATCAGCGCTTCCTCGTCGAGCTCCTGCAACGTTGCGACGACCGGCAGTCGGCCGACGAACTCGGGAATCAGGCCGAACTTGATCAGATCCTCAGGCTCGACATTGCGCAGCGCCTCGCCGGTGCTGCGGTTATCGCGACTTTTCACCTCGGCACCGAAGCCGATGCCGACCTGCTCGGTGCGATTGCGAATGACCTTCTCGAGACCATCGAACGCGCCGCCGCAGATGAACAGGATATTGGTCGTATCGACCTGAACGAAGTCCTGGTTCGGGTGCTTGCGGCCGCCTTGCGGCGGCACGCTGGCAACCGTGCCCTCGATCAGCTTGAGCAGCGCCTGCTGCACGCCCTCACCGGACACGTCGCGAGTGATCGACGGGTTGTCGGATTTGCGCGAAATCTTGTCGATTTCGTCGATGTAGACGATGCCCTGTTGCGCGCGTTCGACTTCGTAGTCGCACTTCTGCAGCAACTTCTGGATGATGTTCTCAACGTCTTCGCCGACATAACCCGCTTCGGTCAGCGTCGTGGCATCAGCCATCACGAAGGGCACATTAAGCAGGCGCGCGAGCGTCTGCGCGAGCAGTGTCTTGCCAGACCCGGTCGGACCGACGAGCAGGATGTTGCTCTTCGAAAGTTCGACCTCGTCCTTGCGCGACATGTGGCGCAGGCGCTTGTAATGGTTGTAGACGGCAACCGCGAGGATGCGCTTGGCCGGCGATTGCCCGATCACGTACTGATCGAGAATCTCGCAGATCTCCTTCGGAGACGGCAGATCACCGCGCGCACTCTTGCCCGCCTGCTCGCTGCTGATTTCGTCTCGAATGATGTCGTTGCAGAGATCGATACATTCGTCGCAGATGAAGACCGACGGCCCGGCGATGAGCTTCTTCACTTCATGCTGACTCTTCCCGCAGAACGAGCAGTAGAGCAGCTTTTCGGAACCCGATTTCTTGTCGGTCATGACTCAACTCCAAACTTGACAGGTACACCTGCGTTGCATGCGGACACCCGCACTCAGGCGGCACTCTCCGCCCGCGTTGTCAGTACCTTATCAATAATGCCGTACTCGCGCGCCTGTTCGGCCGAAAGGAAATTGTCGCGATCCGTGTCGCGTTCGATTGTTTCGATCGGCTGACCGGTGTGGTGCGCCATGATGTTGTTCAGCTTGGCGCGCAGCGTGAGGATTTCCCGCGCGTGGATTTCGATGTCCGACGCCTGTCCCTGAAAACCGCCCATCGGTTGATGAATCATCACGCGGGAATTCGGCAGGCAGAAGCGCTTGCCCTTCGCACCGGCAGAGAGCAGGAACGCGCCCATACTGGCGGCCTGTCCGATGCACAGCGTAGACACGTCCGGCTTGATGAACTGCATCGTGTCGTAGATCGACAAGCCCGCGGTGACCGAACCGCCCGGTGAGTTGATGTAGAAGAAGATGTCCTTGTCCGGATTCTCGGATTCAAGGAACAGCAACTGCGCAACGATCAGATTGGCCGTCGTGTCATTCACGGGCCCGACCAGGAACACCACGCGTTCGCGCAGCAGACGCGAGTAAATGTCGTAAGCACGCTCGCCCCGACCACTTTGCTCGATGACCATGGGCACCATGCCCAGACCGACAGTTTCCGACATCATTCGACACTCTCCCGGACGAGGCCGCCGGTGCGGCCTCTCGTATTCATACAAGCAAGCATCGGACCCGACACGTCGTACCGATCAGTTCGTTGCCATCAGGTCGTCAAACTCGACAGCCTTGTCCGACACCTGTGCGACGCCCAACACCCAGTCAACCACGTTATCTTCGACAACAAGCGCTTCGACTTGTGCCAGACGCTGCGTATCGCTGTAGTACCAGCGAACGACATCGGCGGGGTCTTCATAACTTTGAGCCTGTTCTTCCACCACGGCGCGGATTTGTTCCGGCTTCGCATACAGCTCGTTCTTCTTGACGATCTCCGCAACAACGAGGCCGAGACGGACGCGGCGCACAGCTTGGTCGGCAAACCATGCCGGCTCGACTGGAATGTCCTTCACGTTCATGCCGCGCGAGGCAAGATTTGCTCGTGCCTCTTCCGCCATGCGTTGCGACTCCTGCTCGACGAGTGCGCTCGGCACGTCAAACTCATGCGTTTCCAGCAGCAGATTCATGACCTCGTTCTTGACACGAGCCTGCAGGCGCTTCTTGACCTCACGTTCCAGGTTGGACTTGACGTCCGCCTTGAGCTGTTCGACGTCGCCGGACGGAACACCGAGGGACTTCGCGAAATCGGCGGAAAGGTCAGGCAGCACGGGGGCCTCCACCGACTTGATCTTGACCTCGAACTGAACCGTCGTACCGGCCAGATCCTTTGCCTGATAGTCCTCGGGGAAGGTCAGCGAAAAAGTCTTGGAATCGCCGGCCTTCAAACCTTCGACATTTGTCTCGAACTCAGGCAAAAGCGCGCCCGCGCCAAGAACGACAGGAAAGTCCTCCGCGGTGCCACCGTCGAAAGCTTCGCCCTCCCGCGTACCGCGGAAGTCCATGACAATCCGATCATCCTTGGCGGCAGCCTTATCCGCAGCAACGTAGCTGACACGCTGCTTACGCAGAACTTCGAGCGTCTTTTCGACCTCTGCATCGCCGACAGCCAATACCGAGCGCTCGAGCGTCTTGCCGCTGAGGTCCGCCGCGACGATCTCCGGGTACACTTCAAAGGTGGCACTGAAGAAAACCTTGCCCGGCTCGGTGGATTCCGCGGGTTCGATTTTCGGGAAACCTGCAACGCGGAGGTTCTGTTCACGCACTGCGGCGCCGAAAGCTTGTTGAACGGCTTCGGTGAATGCCTCGGAGCGAGCTTGCGCCGAGTACTGCTGTTCAACGATCTTCATCGGCACCTTGCCCGGGCGGAAGCCGGGCATCTTGACCGTGCGCGCCATCCGTGCGAGGCGAACCGCAACGTTCTTTTCGACATCCGCGGCGACCACCGACATGTTGATCTTCCGCTCGAGTGTGTTCACGGGTGAGGTGTTCTGCGCCATTAGCGAATGTCCTTGAATCGTAGGGAAAAATTAGGCGTGATTGTATGAGATTCCGCGATCGCGGATAGCTTTCTAGGATAACACAGCGCGCAGCGCTCTGAGCCTCGCGTCCGGTAATCCGATCGACCCAGTTGGCGGGCGTTTGATGCTGCACCAGCAGGCGAACATCCACCTTTGTTGCATGGCGGCGACGTTATCGAGGTCGATGATATTGATGTTTTGTATTCCGTGTCGTGCGATGGCTTCGGTGGTCCATGAACCGACGCCGCCGACACCGACGATGGTGATGCTGGATTTTCTGAGTTTTGCGTAGGCGCCGTTGCCGTACAGCCGGTCGATACCGGAGAAGGCGCGTGGTGTGTTTTGGTCGGCCATGTGACGGATTGTGGTCCGGATTTGGTCGTTTGAGGGGTTGTTGGGATGTACGGGAGTGAGTCTGGAAGCACAAACGCCCGATCACTGGGGTGTGATCGGGCGTTGTGTTGTGGGGTAGCCTGGCGCTGACCTACTTTCGCGAGCGAGGTGCTCACTATCATTGGCGCGGCTGCGTTTCACGGTCCTGTTCGGGATGGGAAGGGGTGGTTCCACAGCGCTATGGGCACCAGGCTGAAGCTTTTCATGCAGGCGCGAGGTGCATCGGGCCGACATGTGGAAGAAGTAAAGGATATGGGGTGATTGTGTGCGCGAGGCACTTGGATCACACCGGTGCTGATTCAACGGTTCGTTGAGCACACGGTTATAGGGTCAAGCCGCACGGGCAATTAGTACTGGTTAGCTTAATGCATTACTGCACTTCCACACCCAGCCTATCAACGTGGTGGTCTTCCACGACCCTTCAGGGGGATCGAGTCCCCGGGAAGTCTCATCTTGAGGCGAGTTTCGCGCTTAGATGCTTTCAGCGCTTATCTCTTCCATACTTAGCTACCCGGCGATGCCACTGGCGTGACAACCGGTACACCAGAGGTATGTCCACTCCGGTCCTCTCGTACTAGGAGCAGGCCCCCTCAAACTTCCAGCGCCCACGGCAGATAGGGACCAAACTGTCTCACGACGTTTTAAACCCAGCTCACGTACCACTTTAAATGGCGAACAGCCATACCCTTGGGACCGGCTACAGCCCCAGGATGTGATGAGCCGACATCGAGGTGCCAAACTCCGCCGTCGATGTGAACTCTTGGGCGGAATCAGCCTGTTATCCCCAGAGTACCTTTTGTCCGTTGAGCGATGGCCCTTCCATACAGAACCACCGGATCACTATGTCCTGCTTTCGCACCTGCTCGACGTGTCAGTCTCGCAGTCAAGCTCGCTTTTGCCATTGCACTTTAGGTACGATGTCCGACCGTACCAAGCGAACCTTCGAACTCCTCCGTTACCTTTTAGGAGGAGACCGCCCCAGTCAAACTGCCTGCCATGCACGGTCCCCGACCCGGATTCACGGGCCTAGGTTAGAACCTCAACGACACCAGGGTGGTATTTCAAGGATGGCTCCTCGTGATCTGGCGACCACGTCTCACAGCCTCCCACCTATCCTACACAAGTCCCGTCAAAGTCCAATGCAAAGCTACAGTAAAGGTTCATGGGGTCTTTCCGTCTAGCCGCGGGGAGATTGCATCTTCACAAACATTTCAACTTCGCTGAGTCCCAGGAGGAGACAGTGTGGCCATCGTTACGCCATTCGTGCAGGTCGGAACTTACCCGACAAGGAATTTCGCTACCTTAGGACCGTTATAGTTACGGCCGCCGTTTACCGGGGCTTCGATCAAGAGCTTGCACCCCATCACTTAACCTTCCGGCACCGGGCAGGCGTCACACCCTATACGTCCACTTTCGTGTTTGCAGAGTGCTGTGTTTTTATTAAACAGTCGCAGCCACCGATTCTCTGCGACCCCGTTCAGCTCCATCCGCGAGGGACTTCACCTACTAAGGGCATACCTTCTCCCGAAGTTACGGTATCAATTTGCCGAGTTCCTTCTCCTGGGTTCTCTCAAGCGCCTGAGAATTTTCATCCTGCCCACCTGTGTCGGTTTGCGGTACGGTCAATCCATGACTGAAGCTTAGAGGCTTTTCCTGGAAGCGTGGTATCTAGCACTTCAGAGCACGTGGCTCCTCGTCATCACATCTCGGCTAAGCCGCGCGGATTTGCCTACGCAGCACGCCTACCTGCTTAAACCGGGACGTCCAACACCCGGCTGCTATAACCTTCTCCGTCCCCCCATCGCATCATGGATTGGTACAGGAATATTGACCTGTTTCCCATCGACTACGCCTTTCGGCCTCGCCTTAGGAGCCGACTCACCCTACGCCGATGAACGTTGCGTAGGAAACCTTGGGCTTTCGGCGAGCGGGCCTTTCACCCGCTTTATCGCTACTCATGTCAGCATTCGCACTTCTGATATCTCCAGCATCCGTTACCAGACACCTTCGCAGACTTACAGAACGCTCCCCTACCATATGTCTTACGACATATCCGCAGCTTCGGCTCGTGGCTTGAGCCCCGTTACATCTTCCGCGCAGGACGACTCGACCAGTGAGCTATTACGCTTTCTTTAAAGGATGGCTGCTTCTAAGCCAACCTCCTGGCTGTCTATGCCTTCCCACCTCGTTTTCCACTTAGCCACGCATTGGGGGCCTTAGCTGGCGGTCTGGGTTGTTTCCCTCTTGACGATGGACGTTAGCACCCACCGTCTGTCTCCCATGCTCGCACTTCTCGGTATTCGGAGTTTGCTATGGCGGGGTAGATCGCAATGACCCCCCCAACCATTACAGTGCTCTACCCCCGAGAGTGATACATGAGGCACTACCTAAATAGTTTTCGGGGAGAACCAGCTATTTCCAGATTTGTTTAGCCTTTCACCCCTATCCACAGCTCATCCCCTAATTTTTCAACATTAGTGGGTTCGGACCTCCAGTACCTGTTACGGCACCTTCATCCTGGCCATGGATAGATCATCTGGTTTCGGGTCTACGCCCAGCAACTGAATCGCCCTATTCAGACTCGCTTTCGCTACGCCTCCCCTATTCGGTTAAGCTCGCTACTGAACGTAAGTCGCTGACCCATTATACAAAAGGTACGCAGTCACCCCTTTCGAGGCTCCCACTGTTTGTATGCATGCGGTTTCAGGATCTATTTCACTCCCCTCCCGGGGTTCTTTTCGCCTTTCCCTCACGGTACTGGTTCACTATCGGTCGATCACGAGTATTTAGCCTTGGAGGATGGTCCCCCCATCTTCAAACAGGATTTCACGTGTCCCGCCCTACTTGTCGCACGCTCAGACCCGCCATCTACTTTTCGCATACGGGACTATCACCCTGTATCGTCGGACTTTCCAGACCGTTTTGCTAAGTAAATGGTTTAGTCGTGCAGGCTACTCCCAGTTCGCTCGCCACTACTTTGGGAATCTCGGTTGATTTCTGTTCCTCGAGCTACTTAGATGTTTCAGTTCGCTCGGTTCGCCTCCTCTGGCCTATGTATTCAGCCAGGGATGACCCTTACGGGCCGGGTTTCCCCATTCGGACATCTGCGGATCAAAGCTTCATTGCCAGCTCCCCGCAGCTTTTCGCAGGCTTGCACGTCCTTCATCGCCTGTGATCGCCAAGGCATCCACCACATGCACTTATTCACTTGACCCTATAACGCTGTGCTCGACTTGCGTCTCACACCGCACTACAGGATAGTTCTCAAGCGCTCGCGCTATCTATCCCACCGCTGGTTCAAAGAGGTGGGACGATGCAATCACTACCCATGAGATGCCGACGCGGTTGAAACGCCGACATCCCTTTACTTCTTCCAAATTTTTAAAGATCAAACTTCGCACCCTTGCGGGTGAGGTCTGGGCAGCATCTCTGCACCCCACGCCTCACACTCAAAGCTACGGCAACAAGAACAACCGACGTCCCATCAAAGGAAGTGGTGGAGGATGACGGGATCGAACCGACGACCCCCTGCTTGCAAAGCAGGTGCTCTCCCAGCTGAGCTAATCCCCCAAAGACTGCACTTACTCATGCAGGCAATCTGGTGGGTCTGGTTGGGTTCGAACCAACGACCCCCGCCTTATCAAGACGGTGCTCTAACCAGCTGAGCTACAGACCCGGTCCTTCCAGGGTCGGGTGCTCAACGCGGGCTCGTCATCGCTGACTTGCCCGAGCTCCTTGCCCTTGTTGCTTCTTTAACAGCCGATAGGTTGTGGACACGACCTGATTGTGACTCTAGAAAGGAGGTGATCCAGCCGCACCTTCCGATACGGCTACCTTGTTACGACTTCACCCCAGTCATGAATCTCACCGTGGCGACCGCCCCCCTTACGGTTAGGCTAGCCTCTTCTGGTGAAACCCACTCCCATGGTGTGACGGGCGGTGTGTACAAGACCCGGGAACGTATTCACCGCGGCATGCTGATCCGCGATTACTAGCGATTCCGACTTCACGCAGTCGAGTTGCAGACTGCGATCCGGACTACGATCGGCTTTCTGGGATTGGCTCCACCTCGCGGCTTGGCAACCCTCTGTACCGACCATTGTATGACGTGTGAAGCCCTACCCATAAGGGCCATGAGGACTTGACGTCATCCCCACCTTCCTCCGGTTTGTCACCGGCAGTCTCATTAGAGTGCTCTTGCGTAGCAACTAATGACAAGGGTTGCGCTCGTTGCGGGACTTAACCCAACATCTCACGACACGAGCTGACGACAGCCATGCAGCACCTGTGTTACGGCTCTCTTTCGAGCACCCCCACCTCTCAGCAGGGTTCCGTACATGTCAAGGGTAGGTAAGGTTTTTCGCGTTGCATCGAATTAATCCACATCATCCACCGCTTGTGCGGGTCCCCGTCAATTCCTTTGAGTTTTAATCTTGCGACCGTACTCCCCAGGCGGTCGACTTCACGCGTTAGCTGCGGTACTCAATGAGTCTCCTCACCGAACACCTAGTCGACATCGTTTAGGGCGTGGACTACCAGGGTATCTAATCCTGTTTGCTCCCCACGCTTTCGTGCATGAGCGTCAGTATTGGCCCAGGGGGCTGCCTTCGCCATCGGTGTTCCTCCACATCTCTACGCATTTCACTGCTACACGTGGAATTCCACCCCCCTCTGCCATACTCTAGCCGTGCAGTCACAAGCGCAGTTCCCAGGTTAAGCCCGGGGATTTCACACCTGTCTTACACAACCGCCTGCGCACGCTTTACGCCCAGTAATTCCGATTAACGCTCGCACCCTACGTATTACCGCGGCTGCTGGCACGTAGTTAGCCGGTGCTTCTTCTTCAGGTACCGTCATTAGCGAGCTATGTTAGAGCTCACCGTTTCGTTCCTGCCGAAAGAGCTTTACAACCCGAAGGCCTTCTTCACTCACGCGGAATGGCTGGATCAGGGTTGCCCCCATTGTCCAAAATTCCCCACTGCTGCCTCCCGTAGGAGTCTGGGCCGTGTCTCAGTCCCAGTGTGGCTGATCATCCTCTCAGACCAGCTACAGATCGTTGCCTTGGTAGGCCTTTACCCCACCAACTAGCTAATCTGACATCGGCCACTCCAATCGCGCGAGGTCTTGCGATCCCCCGCTTTCTCCCTCAGGACGTATGCGGTATTAGCACTTCTTTCGAAGTGTTATCCCCCACGACTGGGCATGTTCCGATGTATTACTCACCCGTTCGCCGCTCGCCGCCAGTCCGAAGACCGCGCTGCCGCTCGACTTGCATGTGTAAAGCATTCCGCCAGCGTTCAATCTGAGCCAGGATCAAACTCTTCAGTTTAATTCCCAAAACTCGTCAGAATTCACAGGTATAAGCTTTCGCTTAAAACCTTTGATTCGTATGAGCACTTCAATTTAGTTGTCATGCGATCAACCACCACCCCAGGAATCCCTGAAACGACAGCTGCTCGCCGTTACAACCACGCCGTGCCCACACCTATCGGCTGTTTGTTTTGTTAAAGAACGTTCGCTGCTTTGTTATTGTTTTGCCGCCGCTTTCGCTGCAGCACAGAAGTGAAACTATAGCACGTTTTCAGATCTGCGCAAACATTTTTGAAACTTTTTCTCGCTCACCGTTTTGTTGAATCGGTGGTTGCGGGGACAGGATTTGAACCTGTGACCTTCGGGTTATGAGCCCGACGAGCTGCCAGACTGCTCCACCCCGCGTTCGAGAGAAAAAGATTATGAAGGTTTTCCAGCAACAGGTCAACACCCGTTGGGACTTTCTTTGCAGCACGGTTACTGAAGCCGAAATCTTGAGACATCGGCGTGTGGCAGCATGAGGTGCTCGAACAAGCAGTGAAGGCTGGGTTGGACATACATGCATATATATAGGGCGGTGCACAAGGGCATCAAGTCATCGGCACGCCGACGGCGACTCGAAGGTGCACTGATAGGTACGACGGCGCTGCTCACTTTCTTGGTGAGTTCTCGCACCGAACTCTACGAAAGACTGCATGCGGAGCTCACTCGTTACGAGGGTTTCCAGGCGGACGAGCTTGTGTTCGTACTGCTTAGCGTGCTGGCTGGTCTCGCCGTTTTCTCCTTCCTTCGCTGGCGGGAGGCTCGCAGTGAACTCATGTCGCGCGTGGCGGCCGAGCACGCACTGCAGCAGCTTGCAGCACGGAACAGAGAACTGGCGCAAACATTGATCGGCCTGCAGGAAGCCGAGCGCCGGCGTATTGCGCACGAACTTCATGATCACTTCGGGCAGAGTTGCAACGCAATCAGGATCGATGCGGTATTCCTGCGTACGACTCTTCCGAGTGCATCGTCGGAACAGGCAGCGGCCGCGCGCATCGCAGAGACTGCGGACGAGTTGTACCAGACCGTCCGCGGACTTCTGTACGAACTGCGCCCGGCGGCGCTCGACAGTCTTGGCTTGGTAGGTGCCCTGCAATCACTGTGCGAGTCCTGGGAGGAGCGCTCTGAAGTAAGCTGCGCGCTTCTTCCGTCCGGCGAACTGGGCGAACTCGGTGAGCAGATCAGTATTGCGCTGTATCGCATCGTGCAGGAATCGCTGTCGAACGTCATGAAGCACGCGCACGCCGGTCACGTTCGAATCATGCTGCACGGCAAACCGGAATCAGGTCGGGTCGATCTGACCATCGAAGACGACGGTATCGGTCACGACGTCGCACGCGTTCGTGCGGGACTGGGCTGGCTCGGCATGAAGGAGCGGGCCTCCATGTTGGGCGGCAGCCTTTCTATCGGGCAAAGCCGTCTCGGGGGCGTGCTCGTCACATGCTCGATTCCATGTCGACCGCCGGCTGAACAAGATGAGGAGGACACTCAATGATCGACGTGCTGCTGGTAGACGATCATCCTGTCGTACGGTCGGGCTACGCGAGGCTGCTCGAAGCGGGCGGAGACATCCGCGTGGCTGCCGAAGCGCCGGACGCAGAGGCGGGCTATACCGCTTACGTGCAATGCACGCCGAAGGTTACCGTGACCGATCTCTCGCTTCCCGGATCGAGCGGCATCGAGCTGATACGGCGCATTCGTGCTCGGGATGCGAGCGCGCGCGTACTGGTGTTCAGCGTACATGACGAAGCCGTGGTGGTTGATAAGGCCATCCAAAGCGGCGCCTGCGGTTTCATCAGCAAGCGCAGCGCCCCCGAGGTGCTGCTGGAGGCAGTCCGAGCGGTCGCGAAGGGTGAGCGCTACTTCAGTGAGGACGTACGACGGGTGGTCGAACACCGCTCGCCCGACGCCGAGCGCGAGGTGATCAACGCGCTTTCGGCACGCGAGTTCGAGGTCTTCCGCCTGCTCGCGCGCGGCATGTCGCCGGCAGAATGTGCGCAGATGCTGAACCTGAGCCAGAAGACGGTCGCGAACTATCAAGCGCTCATCAAGGAAAAGCTGAACGTCAACACGTCAGCTGCGCTGGTGCACCTCGCGCTTCGTCTGGGTGTAGTGTCCGGCACCAGCCCGACGCAATTGCTCAGTCCAAAAGACGGCGATCACTGACGCAGCAGGCGCCAGGTAAATACGCGCCACAAACCAACAATTAGCGCACTAAGCGATAAACAAGCCAGCCCGCCCACATCGGGAATTTTTCCCGATCCTTGCTCCCGGCTCTTGGCTATCTTCCGATCGGACCCTGTCTGTCGGGTCGTCTCAGTGACGCACTTCAGAGAACGAGTGCGCACTCCCCAGAAACGAGAGGAGTAACCCCGTGAAGAAGCACACCGACGCACAACGTCTGCGTCTGACCCCGCTCGCCGCGATCATCAGCGGCGTTTTTTCGATCGGCCTGCCGTTTGCGAGCCATGCGCAGACAGTGGCCCCGACTGTCGAGGTTGTCGGTACGTCGCCGGTGCCGGGTCTGGACCGGCCGAAGGACGAGATCCCCGCCAACGTGCAGTCGATCCGCCGGGAAGCGCTGCGCGATACAGGATCTGGTGGTCTGCCCGAGTTGCTTGGAAGCCAGTTGCAGAGCGTCAACGTCAATGAAATCCAGGGCAATCCGTATCAGGCGGACGTGAATTATCGCGGCTTCACTGCCAGTCCCCTGCTCGGCACGCCGCAAGGCCTGTCGGTCTATCAGGACGGCGTGCGGGTGAACGAGCCCTTCGGTGACGTGGTCAACTGGGATCTGATCCCGCGTAACGCGATCGCCTCGATCGACCTGATCCCGGGCTCGAATCCCCTGTTCGGTCTGAACACGCTGGGCGGCGCGCTGTCGGTGCGCACGAAGGATGGTTTCAGCCACGCCGGAACCGGCATAGAGGCCTACACCGGCAGCTTCGGTCGCAGCGCGGTGACCGCCGAACACGGCGGCAACAATGGCGAACTGGGCTGGTACTTCACTGCCACCCGTTTCAAGGAGGATGGCTGGCGCGATCTGTCGCCGTCGGACGTGAACCAGTTCTTCGGAAAGGTTTCGCATCGCTCGTCCAAGCACGAGCTCGACCTGAACATCACGCACGCCAACAGTGATCTGATTGGCAATGGCCTGACTCCGCTGTCCTTCTACGAGCAACGCCGGCGTTCGATCTTCACCTCGCCCGACAATACGAAGAACCGCATGACCATGCTGTCGCTGAATGGCGGCTACTGGCTGGACGACGTGCAGAAGCTGTCGGGCACCGTCTATGTGCGCAAGAACAACGTACGTACGCTCAACGGCGACGCCAACGACGAGTTCGCCGCGCCGGGCGATCCGGAAGGCGTGCTGAACCGAACCCGCACCCGCCAGACCGGCTACGGCTTCAGTGCGCAGTGGGCACAGATCCTCGAAGACCGTCAGCTGGCCGTTGGCACGACATTCGACCACAGCCGGACGAAGTTCCAGCAGACCGAGCAGGAAGGCGATTTCCTGCCCGACCGTTCGGTCACCCCGACCGACAGCGAGGAAGATCCGGAACCGAAGCTGCGCGGACGCACCCGCACGTGGAGCCTGTTCGCAACCGGCACCTGGAAGCCGATCACCAACGCAACCGTGTCGTTGTCCGGTCGCTACAACCACACCAGCGTGCGCACGATGGACCAGCTGGATGCCACGTCCAGTCTCAACAGCGACTACACCTACAGCAAAATCAACCCGGCTCTGGGCGCCACCTACGCGCTGACACCGGCGGTCACGCTGTACGCCAACGCGCAGCAGGGCAACCGTGCGCCGAGTCCGATCGAGCTGGGCTGTTCCGACCCGAACGAACCGTGCAAGCTGCCGAACGCGATGCAGGCCGACCCGCGCCTCGATCAGGTGGTCACCCGCAGCATCGAGATCGGCGTCCGCGGCGTGGCCGGCCCGATCCGCTGGAATGTCGCAGCCTTTGGAGCGGTGAATCGCGACGACATCCTGTTCGTCGCCAGCAACACGGTCGGTCAGGGCTATTTCAAGAACTTCGGCAAGACCCAGCGCAACGGCGTCGAGCTCGGTCTGAGCGGCGACTACGGCAGCCTGATGTGGAACGCCGGCTACACCTGGGTTGACGCGACCTACCGTTCGAGCGAGTGCATCGTGTCGCCGGAGAATTCGTCACTCGATCCGAGCTGCGGCGTCGACAATATCCGCGTGCAGTCGGGTGACCGCATTCCTGGCATCGCCGAGCATTCGTTCAAGCTCGGTCTGAACTGGCGTGCTACCGACTGGCTCACGCTGGGTTCAGACGTAATTACGCACTCGGGCGTCTATGTTCGCGGCAACGAGAACAACGAGCACGACGAGAACGGCAAGACGTCCGGCTTCACCGTGGTGAACATGGTGGCCGACGCGAAGCTGGGCGGTGGCTGGTCAGTGTTTGCGCGGGTGAATAACGTGTTCGACAAGCGCTACTTCACTGCGGGTCAGATCGGCGAGAACCCCTTCGTCGGCCCGAACAACAGCTTCGACAGCAACACGGCGAACTGGGAGGATGAAACCTTCTACGCACCGGGCGCGCCGCGCTCGGGCTGGCTGGGCGTGCGCTACCGCTTCGGCGGCTGAGGCGAACGAAGCGGATCGCCGCACCGATCCGCTTCACCCAAAGACAAAAGGCACCTCACGGTGCCTTTTGTCTTTGTTGCCCGTCGTGACGCTGCTTCCGGACCTACCTACTTCGCTGCAGGGGGCGCCGCGGGTGCCGCCGCCGGCGCGTTCGCCGCTCCTGCCGGTGCCGCCGGCGGCGCGATCGGCGTCGGGGTCACGGTGACGCCCTTCGCCCTCATCTGTTCGATGTATTTCGCCGCCACGCGGTCCTGAGCAGCAGCCAGCAACTCGTTGCCTTTCTTGGTCGCTTCGTCCGCCTTGGCCTTCTTTTCGGCCGCGGCCGCCTTTTGCTCCTCGGTCAGTTCGGGCAATTTGGCCAGCGCGCCGGTCGACAGCAAGGCGCCGAGCAGCAACACGATCATTCTGTTCATGCGTAGTCCCCCGTTCAGACGCGAGCCGCTGCAGGCATTCCGCCTGCAGACGTCTCCGCCGGTTGAGCCTTCTTCGCCGCGTCGTACCACAGCTCGTGGTGCTCCTTGGCCCAGGTTTCGTCGACATAGCCGGTCTTCATGCCGTCGAGTGCGCCTTCCATGCCGATGCTGCCTATATATATGTGCGCCAGCGACAGCGTCATCACGATCAACCCCCCGATCAGATGAACGATGTTCGCGATCTGCATGACGGCGCGGCCCTGTTCGAAGTTCGGGAAGTTGAGCACCAGACCGCTGGCGCCGACGGTCAGCGACAGGAACACCACACCCAGCCAGAACCAGGTCTTCTCGCCGAAGTTGAAGCGGTGCGACGGTACGTGCTCGCCGGTGAGCAGACCACCTGCCTTGCGGATCCACAACGCGTCGATGGCCTGCCACACGTTGTCCTTCACGAACAGCACGATGAACAGCAGCACAGACAGGATGAATACCGGCCCGACGAAGTTGTGGATGTTCTTGCATACCAGTGCCACCGTCGCGAACAGCGAATAGCCGAACACCGGCAGTAGCACATGCTTGCCGAACAGCATCACCAGCCCGCTCACCATCAGCACGCAGAAGGAGATCGCCATGGCCCAGTGCGACATCCGTTCCATCGTGTTGAAGCGCTGGATCATCCGGCCGGTCTTTGCCTCCGACAGCCTGATCGGCCCGCGCAGCTTGAAGAACACGGCCAGCAGAACCAGCATGGCGCAGAAGGCGACGCCGCCGTACAGCATCACCGGCCCATTGCGCAGCGCGCGCCAGGTCTGGCCGCCAGACTGGATCAGCACGCCGGTCTCGACGCCCTGCACCGTGGTGTAGTGCTGCTCGCCCGACCTCACCTCGCGCCATACCGGCGCGTTGTTCAGCGGTTGCGACTGCTGGCGCAAGGCCTGGTCGGCCGCCGTCGCTGGCGGCGTGTCAGCGGCGAACACCGGTCCGCCCGCCAGCGCGCACAGCGTCAGCACCATCCACAGCAGGCGCTTCAGTACAGTCATGTCATGACTCATGAACGCTCTCCTAACCGTTGATGCGGCGATATTCGTTCTGGCTCTGGTTGCGCGCCTTGATGGTCGCCTCCCAGTTCCCCTTGTCGCCGGAGAAGGCCTCGTTGTCCCAGGGCTTGCCGTCGGCCTTGCCCTGGTACTGGCCCTGTTTGTAGACCACCACCTGCTCCTTCTCGCCGCAGCCGGCGAGCGCGGCGGCGAGTGCGAGCAGGCAGACGGCTCCGCTCAGCGGCTTCATGATTTGCCTCCCGCCGCCGGGGCGGCGGCCGGTGCGTCCGGCTTGCCGTAGGCGGTCGACCAGCCCCAGATGTCCGCACCCTTGCCGCGGGTGAGCACGCGCTGGCGATAGATGTCGGCCAGCACGTCTGCATCACCGCCGAGCAGCGCCTTGGTCGAGCACACTTCGGCGCACAGCGGCAGCTTGCCCTCGGCCAGACGGTTGCGGCCGTACTTGCGGAACTCCTCTTCCGAGTTGTTCGTTTCCGGGCCGCCGGCGCAGAAGGTGCACTTGTCCATCTTGCCGCGCAGGCCGAAGGCGCCCGCCTGCGGGAACTGCGGCGCGCCGAACGGACAGGCGTAGAAGCAGTAGCCACAGCCGATGCATAGGTCCTTGTCATGCAGCACCACGCCCTCATCGGTGCGGTAGAAGCAGTCGACCGGGCACACCGCCATGCAGGGCGCGTCGGAACAGTGCATGCAGGCGACCGACATCGAGCGCTCGCCCGGTACGCCGTCGTTGATGGTCACGACGCGCCGGCGGTTCACGCCCCAGGGCACCTCGTGTTCGTTCTTGCATGCGGTGACGCAGCCGTTGCACTCGATGCAGCGCTCGGCGTCACAGATGAATTTCATTCTTGCCATGGTGTCCTCCGTTCTCCGGGGCGACGCGCGGCTGACGCGCCGCCCCGTGTTGTTTCATCGCGCCCGCATCAGGCCTTCATGATCTGGCAGACCGTGGTCTTGGTTTCCTGCATCATGGTCACCGAGTCGTAGCCGTAGGTCGTGGCGGTGTTGACCGCCTCGCCTCGCACCACCGGTGCAGCCCCTTCCGGGTAGCTGTCGATCAGGTCCTTGCCCATCCAGTGGCCGGCGAAGTGGAAGGGCAGGAACACGGTGTCCGGCCCGACCCGTTCGGTCACCATGGCCTGCACCTTGATCTGCGCACCGCTCGGCGACTTCACCCACACCATGTCCTTGTCGCGGATGCCGCGATCGTTGGCCGCCTTCGGGTTGATCTCGACGAACATGTTCTGCTGCAGTTCGGCCAGCCAGGGGTTGGAACGCGTCTCGTCGCCACCGCCCTCGTACTCGACCAGACGGCCGGATGTCATGATCAGCGGGTAGTCCTTGCCGACATTGGCGAATTGGTCCTGCACGCTCTTGTACAGCGTGGGCAGGCGCCAGAAGGCCTTCTTGTCCTCGTGCGTCGGGTACTTGGCGACCAGATCGGCACGCGGCGAGAAGAGGGGTTCGCGATGCACCGGCACCGGGTCCGGGAAGTTCCACACCACCGCTCGCGCCTTGGCGTTGCCGAAAGGGTGGCAGCCGTGGTTCTTCATCGCGACGCGGATGATGCCGCCCGAAGGGTCGGTCTTCCAGTTCTTGCCCTCGGCCTTCTTCTTCTCGTCCTCTGTCAGCTCTTCCCACCACCCCAGCTTCTTCAGCAGCACGTGGTCGAACTCGGGATAGCCGAACTGCAGGTCGGCGCCCTTCGAGGCAGAGCCGTCGGCCGCCAGCAGGCTGGTGCCATCCTTCTCGACGCCGAAGTTGGCGCGGAAGTTGCCGCCACCATCCATCACGTGCTTCGAGGTGTCGTACAGATTGGGCGAGCCGGGGTGTTTCATTTCCGGCGTGCCGTAGCACGGCCAGGGCAGACCGAAGTACTCGCCGTCGAGCACGTAGCCGGTTTCCTTGTCGATGCCGCCCTTGGCCTTCAGCGTCTTCGGGTCGAACACCTGCATGTTGCGCATGTGGATCTTCAGGCGCTCCGGCGACTGGCCGGTGTAGCCGATGGTCCAGGTGCCGCGGTTAATCTCACGCAGGATGTCTTCGACGCTGGGCTCGTTGTTGGTCACCTTCACGTTCTTCGTGAACTCGTCGGCAAAACCGAACTTCTGCGCGAACAGATACATGATGGTATGGTCGGGCTTCGACTCCCACAGCGGCTCGATCACCTTCTCGCGCCACTGGATCGAACGGTTCGATGCGGTGCACGAGCCTTCGCATTCAAACTGGGTCGCGGCCGGCAGCAGGTAGACGCCGTCCTTGCGGGCGCTGGCCGCCATCGCGGCGGTGGCCGACGGATAGGGATCGATCACCACCAGCGTGTCGAGCGCCTTCATCGCCTCCAGCATGTCCTTGCCGCGCGTCTGCGAGTTCGGCGCGTGGCCCCAGAACACGACTGCGCGCAGGTTCGGGTCCTGGTCGATCAGTTCGTTCTTCTCGGTCACGCCGTCGATCCAGCGCGACACCGTGATGCCCGACTTCTCCATCAGCGCCTGCGACGCGAAGCGACCTTTCAGCCACTCGTAATCGACGCCCCACACATTCGCCCAGTGCTTCCACGAACCGGTCGCGATGCCGTAATAGCCGGGCAGCGAATCCGGATTCGGGCCGACGTCGGTCGCGCCCTGCACGTTGTCATGGCCGCGGAAGATGTTGGTGCCGCCGCCCGCCACGCCGACATTGCCGAGGGCGAGTTGCAGATTGCACATCATGCGCACGATGGCGTTGCCGGTCGTGTGCTGGGTCTGACCCATGCACCACACCACGGTGGACGGCTTGTTCTTGGCCATCGTTTCGGCGATCAGCTTTACCTGATCATCCGGCACGCCGCTGACTTCCTCCACCTTGTCGGCGGTCCACTTCACCGCCTCGTCGCGGATCTTGTCCATGCCGAACACGCGATCCTCGATGTACTGCTTGTCCTCCCATCCATTCTCGAAGATGTGGCGGAGCACGCCGTACAGGATGGCAATGTCAGAGCCGGAGCGGATGCGCACGAAGTGGTCGGCCTTGGCCGCGGTACGCGTGAAGCGCGGATCGGCGACGATGATCTTCGCCCCGTTCTCCTTCGCGTGCAGGATGTGCAGCAGCGACACCGGATGCGCCTCGGCGGCGTTCGATCCCATGAAGAAGATCGCTTTCGAGTTCTGCATGTCGTTGTAGGAGTTGGTCATCGCACCATACCCCCACGTGTTGGCCACGCCGGCCACCGTGGTCGAGTGGCAGATGCGCGCCTGGTGGTCGCAGTTGTTGGTGCCCCACATCGACACGAACTTGCGCATCATGTAGGCCTGCTCGTTGTTGTGCTTCGACGAGCCTATCCAGTACACGCTGTCCGGGCCGCTTTCCTCGCGCAGCTTCAGCAGGCGCGCCGACAGTTCGTTCAGCGCGTCGTCCCAGGACATGCGCACCCACTTGCCGTCGACCAGCTTCATCGGGTAGCGCAGCCGGTGCTCACCGTGGCCGTGCTCGCGGATCGACGCGCCCTTGGCGCAGTGCGCGCCCATATTGATCGGGCTGTCGAACACCGGCTCCTGGCCGACCCAGACGCCGTTGACGACTTCGGCGTCGATGGCACAGCCGACCGAACAGTGGGTACAGATCGTGCGCTTCACTTCCACCTTGCCGCCGGCTGCCGACGGGTTGGCGGCCTGCGCACGCTCGACCATCGAGAAAGGCAGTGCCGATGCGAAGGCGCCTGCGCCGGCGGTCATGCCGGAACGCTTGAGGAAGGTTCGGCGGTCCATCGTGCGCGGCGAAGCCGCCGATGCCGGGCGCGCCAGACGCGATTGCGCGCGGGCGCCGCTCGCCGTTTTACGGGTCAGTGTCATGTTGGCTCTCCTCCTCGGGGTCAGACGCGCGCGCTGCGGTAGTAGGCCGCGATGTGCTCGGTCATGCGGTATCCGCTCCTGTCCGTCTGCGCGGTGGTGGCGGTCGCGCCGGCATCACTGCCGGTCGACCGCACGGCCACCACGGCCGCCGCGGCGCTCATGCCGCCGACGCCCGCGGTCAGCAGGAACTGACGGCGTTTCAGGTTGGCTTTTTCGGTCATTGCTCTGTCCTCCTCGTGATGACTGCCCGGTTCCGGGTGTTGGCTCTTCAGTTGTAGGTCACTTCATGGATCTATGGTCAGCGCCGCCGCCTCGACGTCGAGAAAGCTGCGCGCGTACTGCGAAACACGGCGGTAGAAATTGGCCCCCGCTGCGGCATCGAGCGCGTCGCACAGCGCGCCGTACCAGGGCTGGATGTGGGTGGCGAAGAAGCGGTCCTGCGCGCGTGCGCGCTCGGCAGCGCTGCGCGTGGCGTCGGTCAGCAGCAGACGCATCACGTCGCACACCGCGGCAATGTGGTCCTCGGGCAGCGACTCCCCCTGCGTGCGCGCCAGGCCCAGCGCCGCCAGGTCGTCGCGCAGCTTCACCAGCGGTTTCTCGTTGACGAAGCCGGCAAGGTAGAAAGAGCCGAACACGACGATTTCCGGCCGGCCGACGCCGCCGAACAGCGCGTCGAACTCGTCCAGCGCGGCAGCCGGGTCCATCGCCGCCGACGCCGCACACAGTCCGTTCCAGGCCTGCGCCATCAGCACCGCCTCGGCCGACGGCGCGTCGTCGTCGATCTGCCAGTCGCCGGAGGCGGCGAGCATGCCGAGCAGAGCGGCATCGGGTGCGGCGTGCAGCAGCCGCGACAGCAGCGCGTAGTGATTGGCGCGTGCCGTGTCCTCGTCGCTGACCGGGTCGCGCACGAAAGCGAGCGTTTGCGGAGTGGGTGCGTTCATGTGTCGAACACCGTGGTTTCGCCGCCATTCGCCTTCATCATGTCGATGACGCGACAGTCGGCGCACATCTGCAATCGGCGCAACGCGTCGCCACCAGCAAACATCGAGTGCGCCGACAGCTTGCCGGTCATCGCATCGATCATCTGCCTGGTGCCGAAGGGCGTACCGCAGCTGATGCAGTGGAAAGGTTCGGTCTCGTTCAGCACGCGCTCGCGTCGCACCGCATCGCCGATCAGCAGACGCGGTTCGAGCGACAGTGCGTTCTCCGGGCAGGTGTTCACGCACAGGCCGCATTGCACGCAGTTGCGTTCGAGGAAACGCAGTGCCGGCCGCTCGCCGCCATCCATCAGCGCAGAGGCCGGACAGGCGCCG
Organism: Methyloversatilis discipulorum; assembly: GCF_000527135.1. Lineage (NCBI taxonomy): Bacteria > Pseudomonadati > Pseudomonadota > Betaproteobacteria > Nitrosomonadales > Sterolibacteriaceae > Methyloversatilis > Methyloversatilis discipulorum. Next base: position 4,067,622 of record NZ_AZUP01000001.1, on the reverse strand, counting down.
ACGCAGCTCATGCATAGGGTGCAGGCCGCCTTGTCGATGTTCACCGCGCCGAAGGGCGCGCCGGCTGGCAGCGCGATGGACTCGACCTTCTGCGCCGCGTGGCGGGCCAGGTGATCGATGCAGAACTCGAGCGCGCCGCGCTTCTCGACCGGCAGCGCGAAGCTGGCCGGCGGACAGGACCAGGCCGGCGCCTCCGCCGCGCCGAGGGCGTGGATCAGCGTCGCCGCGTCATCGGCCACCACGGCCGCCAGCGCAGCGGACGGGTAGCCGAGCGCGGACAGGAGGGTGCGACCGAGCGCGATCTGCCCCGCCGTCGCCTCGCGGTAGGCATCCGGCTGGTCGTCGTGCGACAGAATGACGCATTGTGCAGCGCCGTAGCACAGCGTCGCGAGCATCAGTTCCAGCCCGACCGCGGCGACGTCATGCACGGCCACCGGCAGCAGGTCAGCGGGCAGTCCGCGACGGCGGCCGGCCAGCGCCAGCATGTCCTCACCCTGCGTTTCGTTGTGGAACACGACGCGCGGTGCGCGGCCGCCAGCGGCGCGCCAGGCCTGCAGCGCCGTCTTGATACGCAGCGCAACATCGGACGCCGATGGGTAGGCGTAGCGCATCGCCCCGGTGGGACAAACTGTCGCACAGGCGCCGCAACCCATGCACAGGTGCGGCTCGACGAACACGCCGTCGCCGTTGGCGCGGATGGCCGAGGTCGAACAGGCGTCGATGCAGCGGTTACAGCCCTGCTTGCTGTTGCGGCTGTGCGCGCAGACCGACTGCTTGTAATTGAAGAACTTCGGCTTTTCGAATTCGCCCACCATGCCGGCAAGCTTCTGCAGCGCCAGCGACTGTTCGAGCGGATCGCGGCCCGGTGCGGCGTAGCCCTGCGGCGGATGCGGAATGCGGATCAGCGCCGGTTCGGACAGATCGAGCACCAGATCGTAGCGCTCGCTGCGCACGGTACCGACGGCGGCGAAATCGATGGCGCCGATGTCGGCACAGGCTTTGACGCAGGCGCGATGGCCAGTACAACGGGCGGCATCGACCTGATAGTCGTAGCCGATGGCGCCCTCCGGACAGGCGTCGATGCAGGCATTGCAGCGCACGCAGGCGTCGAGGTCGATCGCGTTGGCGCGCGCCCAGCTCACGTCGAATGCGCCGAGCCAGCCGCTCACCGTCACGTCGCGGCCGGTCATGACCGGCCAGTCGCGGCGTACCGGCAGCTCGCTGCCGTCGTGGCCGGTGATCAGTACACTGAGTGCAAGGCGGTCGCCGTATTGCCGCTGCGCCTCCTGCGCCCAGCCGAGCGCTGCGCCGGCCGGCCCGATGATGAGCAGCTGACCGGACGACGCGTAGCTGACGGCCGGCACCGGCGCGGGCTCGGCCATGCGCGCCATCGCCAGTTGTGCGGCGACTGACGGCGTCGAGTCGCTGCCGCGCGGGCTGCGTCCGCCGATGTCGCGCAGATTGATGAAGGTGAGACCCGCCGTCGCGCCGGCCTCGTCGGCCACCTCGCGCAGCAGCGCAGCTTCCTGCGTGCAGCCGACGATGGCGTCGGCCGCCCCGCCGAGTGCGGTGGCGAAGGCGGCGGCATCGCGGCCGCACAGCTGCCGGGCGGGCTCAAGGACCGGTAGATCGGTGGCGTCCAGCGCCAGCGCGTCACCCAGTCTTCTGATGTCGATCTCCACCGTGCCATTGCAGCTGCACAGCTGGATCGCCTTGTGGGCGTTGTTCATGTAGTCAGGCTCCTCCAGCAAGGCTTTTGCAGCCTTCGTGCCAGATCACCTGAGAACAGAACGGACTATTCCGACCTGGAATTACTTTCGGCGTTGTCGGACGACACGGGCAACTCGCTCGGCAAGCGCTCGATTTCGTCCGGCTCCGTCGCGACGCCCTCGTTTTCGTCCGCCGGACTGTCAAGCGCAGGCGCGGCCGCCTGTTCCGGGGAGGCCTCGGTCAGCTCCGGCACGGCGGGCGGCGCCTCGTCCGGCACCGAAGTGAGCCAGTTGTCAGGCAGCGTCGGGTTCAACGTTTCCTTCGCGTGCGCGAGCTGCGACACCATGGACGCCGGCAGCGCCTCGTACAGGTTGAAGTCTTCGATATAGACATCCAGCCCGTCCATCGTGTTGAAGTGAGGCGTGTGGAACAGCTTCTTCAGCGCCGCGCGCTTCAGGCCCTCGTCCACCTTCTGGCCGAGGAAGGCGCGGTAATCGGAATCGAAGCCCAGCGATTCGAGCGGCGGCGGTTCGTCCGGCGCAACGGTGTCAGGCTCTGCCTGTGCGGCATCCGGCACCTGCTGCGCCACCGGGGCAACCGGCGCCTCGACCGGCGGCGTCTCGGCCGCTGCCGCCTCGCGTTTCAGCCGCGACCAGCGGCCGAGGAAACCCTTGACCGGATCATCGTTCACGTTCATCTCCATTGGCGCCTGCGCGCACGCCGCCGTAGTGCGTGTTGCCGTCGCCTGTCTTCGCGAAGCGCTTCGGCTTGCGCGGCTCAGGGGGCTTCTGGAAACGGCGTGCGAAGTGCTCGACCCAGTCGCGCATGTCGGCCGGCATGGTCAGACCATCGACCTTCTCGCCCGAATCCATCCAGCGCGCGGCCTCGCCGTAGCTGGCACTGATCTGCATCGGTCGCACCGGCGGATCGGCCTCGTCGTCCGGTCGCCACATGACGAAGATGCGCGGCTCGGCGGCGGTCACGTTGAGCAGGTAGTTGTCGGCCTCGTCGGTGTAGAGCGTCAGCTCCAGCGGTGGGAACAGCCACTGGGTCGCTTCATCGGTCTGCGCAAAAACCCTTGGCGCATCAGGGCTTTCCGGACCTTCGGGCAAAAGCGCTCGCGCTTCCCAGGCATGGTCTGTCCACTTGTTGTGCAGTACCCTGCGCTCCATAATCACGGCCAACCTGAGGGTGACGGGGCTGGTTTCCACGAAATCTTCCTCTGCCTTTCTGTCAAACGGAGCCGGAGCAAGGAAACGGCTCACGCCGCACCGCCCATGAGCGAAAAGATCATACATCTGCTGGACATCCGCACCGCCGGACGCGCAACGGCACGGGTGCCGGAGACGCCGATCCCGGCGACCGGCACGCTGCTCGACACGCGTGGCCGCGCCGTGCGCGACCTGCGCATCTCGGTCACCGACCGCTGCAACTTCCGCTGCATCTACTGCATGCCGAAAGAGGTGTTCGACAAGGACTACCCCTATCTGGCGCGCAGCGATCTGTTGAGCTTCGAAGAGATCGAGCGCATCGCACGTCTGTTTGTCGCGCACGGCGTCAACAAGTTGCGCATCACCGGCGGCGAGCCGCTGCTGCGCAAGGACGTCGAGAAGCTGATCGAGCGACTGGCGAAGCTGCCGGTCGAACTGACGCTGACCACCAATGGCGCGCTGCTGAAACAGAAGGCACGCGCGCTGCGCGACGCCGGCCTCACCCGCGTCACCGTCAGCCTGGATGCGATCGACGACGCCACCTTCCGCATGATGAACGACGTCGACTTTCCGGTCGCGCGCGTGCTCGAAGGCATAGAGGCCGCGCATGCCGTCGGGCTGGCGCCGGTCAAGGTGAACATGGTGGTCAAGCGCGGCACCAACGACCACGCCATCGTACCGATGGCACGCCACTTCAAGGGCAGCAGCCACATCGTGCGCTTCATCGAGTTCATGGACGTGGGCTCGAGCAACGGCTGGAAGATGGACGAAGTGCTGCCCAGTGCCGACGTCATCGCGCGCATCCATGCCGAAATGCCGCTGGAGCCGGTAGATCCGAACTACCCGGGCGAAGTCGCGCAGCGCTGGCGCTACACCGACGGCAGCGGCGAAGTGGGCGTCATCTCGTCGGTGACCCAGGCTTTCTGCTCCTCCTGCACGCGCGCCCGGCTGTCGACCGAGGGCAAGATATTCACCTGTCTTTTCGCGACCGAAGGGCACGACCTGCGCGCGTTGCTGCGCGAAGGCCGCAGCGACGAAGAAATGCTGTCGGCCATCGGCGCCATCTGGCAGCAGCGCGGCGACCGTTACTCCGAAATCCGCACCGCGGAGACCGCCGCCGCAAGAAAAATCGAGATGTCCTACATCGGTGGATAGTGTGCACAGACCCGAACTGACCGACGCCGCACGACCCGCCACGATAGAGATTCCCGCCATCAACGAACGTGGCGAAACGGTGCCGACCGCGATTGCCGGCGAGCACCCGCTGACCGTCTATCTCGACAAGCGCGAACTGGTGACGCTGATGACGCTGGGCGGCGCGCCGGAAGCGCTGGTGATCGGCTATCTGCGCAACCAGCGTCTGCTGTCGGCGATCGACGACATCCTGTCGGTGCAGGTGGACTGGGACGTGAACGCCGCCGCGGTCACCACGCGCGCCGGCGTAGCCGACCTCGACGCGCGCATGGCGACCAAGACCGTCACCACCGGCTGCGGCCAGGGCACGGTGTTCGGCGACCTGATGGACGACATCGAACGCATCCGCCTGCCTGAAGATGCGCGCCTGACCGAAACGACGCTGTACGCGATGCTCGACGTGGTGCGCAAGCACGAAACCATCTACAAGCAGGCGGGCGCCGTACATGGCTGCGCGCTGTTCCGCGGCGACGAGTTGCTGTACTTCGTCGAGGACGTCGGCCGCCACAACGCGGTGGACGCCATCGCCGGCCACATGTGGCTGGATGGCGTCGAGGGCGGCGACAAGATTTTCTACACCACCGGCCGCCTCACCTCGGAAATGGTGATCAAGGCCGCACAGATGGGCATCCCCTTCCTGGTGTCGCGCTCGGGGCTCACGCAGATGGGTTACGACATCGCGCAACAGGTGGGCATCACGATGATCGGTCGCTCGCAGGGCAAGCACTACCTGCTGCTGACCGGCATGCAGCGCTTCGTGCGCGATGGAGAAGGTGCATGAGCGAGGCGATCACCGGACTGGTGCTGGCCGGCGGCCTCGGCCGCCGCATGGGCGGCGTGGACAAGGGCCTGCAGGACTTCCGCGACGAACCCATGGTGGCGCACGTGATCCGCCGCCTGGCGCCGCAGGTCGATGCACTCATCATCAACGCCAACCAGAACATCGAACGCTACGCCGCCTTCGGTCACCCGGTCGTGGCGGACGCGATCGGCGGCTTCGCCGGTCCGCTGGCCGGGCTGCACGCGGGCCTGAGCGCCTGCACGACGCCGCTGCTGGTGACCAGCCCCTGCGATTCGCCCTTCCTGCCACTCGACCTCGTCGCGCGACTGCGCGCGGCGCTGGAGCGCGAAGGCGCGGACCTCGCGGTGGCCATCACCGGCGACCAGCCGCATCCGGTATTCAGCCTGGTGCGCGCGCACGTGCTGCCCGGTCTGACACAATTCCTCGAAAGCGGTGGTCGCAAGGTCGACCTCTGGTACTCGGCGCTCAAGGTGGTCGAGGTGCCCTTCGACGACGACGCCGACGCCTTCGCCAACATCAACACGCTCAATGAACTGGCCACGCTCGCTGCGCGGCCCGACGCCTCATGACTGATCGCTTCACTCCGGTCGCGGACGCCCGCGCCCACATCCTCGCCGCCTGCGCGCGAGTCACCGGCACCCAGCGCGTGCCGGTGCGCGACGCGCTCGGCCGCGTGCTCGCCACCGACGTGATTTCGCCGGTCAGCGTGCCGCCGCACGACAATTCGGCGATGGACGGCTACGCCGTGCGCCACGCCGACCTGTCGACCGATGCCGAGACGCGGCTGACCGTGGTCGGCACCGCCTACGCCGGCCACGCCTGGGACGGTGAGGTCGGCCCGGGGCAGGCGGTGCGCATCATGACCGGTGCCGTCATGCCGCGCGGCGCTGACACCGTCGCCATTCAGGAGACGGCGAAGGTGGATGGCGACACCGTCACCATCCCGCCCGGCCAGAAGGCCGGTCAGAACCGTCGCCGCGCCGGCGAAGACCTGAAGGCAGGAGAAGCCGCGCTGCGCGCCGGCCGCCTGCTGCGTCCGTCCGACATCGGTCTCGCCGCCTCGCTCGGCGTGCCGGAACTGACGGTGGTGCGCCGCGTGCGCGTCGGCGTGCTATCGACCGGCGACGAGGTGATGTCCATCGGCGAGGCGCCGCGCGAAGGCGGCATCTACGACAGCAACCGCTACACGCTGACCGCCATGCTGACGCGGCTGGGCTGCGAGGTGGTGGATCTCGGCGTCGCGCGCGACACGCGCGAAGCGCTTTCGGCCGCGCTCGAATCGGCGGTCGGCGAGGTGGACGCCATCATCACCAGCGGCGGCGTGTCGGTGGGCGAAGCGGACTTCGTTCGCGAAATCCTCGCCAGTCTGGGCGAAGTCACCTTCTGGAAGATCGCGATGAAGCCGGGCCGGCCGATGGCCTTCGGCCGGCTCACCAAGGGTGGGCGCGACACCTTGCTGTTCGGCCTGCCGGGCAATCCGGTCGCGACGATGATCACCTTCTACTTCTTCGCACGCGAGGCGCTGCTGACGCTGATGGGTGCGTCGCCGGTGCCGGCGCCGATCCGCTTCGACGCGATCAGCGGCAGCGCAATGAAGAAACAGCCGGGCCGCACCGAGTACCAGCGCGGCGTCCTCGAACTGCGCGACGGCCGCTGGCATGCCACGGTCACCGGCGCCCAGGGTTCGGGCATCCTGCGCTCGATGTGCGACGCCAACTGCATCATCGTGCTCGACGACCACGTCGGCAACGTCGCGGTCGGCGACCCGGTGGGTGTCATCCCGTTCGAAGGCCTGATCTGAACGTGAGCGCCGACGGCGACGACACGACGCCCTCGCCCTACCTGACGGCGCGCGAAGCGGCTGCCTACCTGCACCTGAACGAGAAGACGCTGTACGCGATGATCCAGGACAGCGGCATTCCGGCCACCAAGGTGACCGGCAAGTGGCTGTTCCCGCGCAAGCTGCTCGACGACTGGCTGCTCGAATCGACGCACGGCGGCGTGCTGGCCGATCGCCTGCTGATCGCCGGCAGCGACGACCCCTGGCTGGCACACAGCATCGCCCGGCTGGCGCAGCGCGCCGACGACGGCACGCTGATCGCCTACAGCCCCTGCGGCACGCGCAAAGGCCTGGCGCTGCTGGCCCAGCGGCGCGCCAATGCCTGCCCCATCCACTGGGGCGAGGCGCACCACGCGACGCGCCGGCACGCGCTGCTGCTGCGCGAATACACCGGCAGCTCGAACTGGGTGATGGTGCAGCTGGCACTGCGCGAACAGGGCGTCATGCTGTCGCGCACGCTCCCCGCCGTCGGCGGCCTGCGCGAACTGTTCGAGCGCCGCCCGCGGCTCATTCAGCGCGGCGAAGGCGCCGGCTCGCAGCATTTCTTCGCCCAGGCCTGCGCCGCCGCCGGCATCACCGCGCCGGAGGCGATACAGGTCGCCGCCACCGAACGCGAAGCCGCCTTCATGGTCGCCAGCGGCGCCGGCGACTGCGCGCCGGGCACCCGCGCCGCGGCCGGCGAGTTCAACCTTCACTTCCTGCCGCTGGGCAGCGAAGCGCTCGACCTCGTGATGCCGCGCACCCTCTACTTCCGCGCCCTGCTGCAACAGTTGCTGGCCGAACTGGCCAGCGACGACAGCCGCGACCTCGCGGCGCGATTGGGCGGCTACGACCTGGCGCCGCTGGGGCGGCTGCGCGAGGGCGAAGCCGGATAGCATCACCCGCCGTACTGCTCGCCCTTCGGTCGTCGGTCCCGCTCAGAGTCGATCGCCGCCGCGACGGCATTCATCGTCGTCCTCCGGGCATCCTGCCGCGGTCGTTGTGTCGCCCAGCCCCACCAGTTCCACGGTAAGTATGGAGTTGCGCTCGCGCTCGCCCTGTTCGCCGGCTGCGGTCGCCGTCTGCCCGGCATCCACGGCCTTGTTCGCCTCGGTCGGCGGCGGCGCGCTCGGCGCTGCCGGTGCGGCCGCAACGACCGTCGCCGATCCGCCGACCGAACCACCGGCGCGAATGTTGTCGCCGACCACGCGTGCCGCACCGATGCGCACGTCGCCCGACGAGCGGATGCCCGCGTCTGCCGCGATGACGGCGCCGGCTGGTGCGAACAGCCGGATGTCGGCATCCGGCACGTCGTCCGAACGCTTGAGCGTGCCGATGCCCGACCCCGATACCGACGCGCTCAGATCCAGCACCACCTGATCGCCACGGATCACCACCTGCGGCGGCGGCGTGGCGGATGCGGTGTTCGACCCCTTGCCGGCATCGATGTCGCCCCGTGACGCCCAGATCTGGATGTCGCCGCCGCCCAGCGTGAACACGCGCGACGGACCGAGCTGGAAGTCCTCGCCGGCGAGGGCATTGATCTCTCCGGTACCGATGGCGAACAGGCCTTGGCGTGACGGCGACTGCGAACTGGCGCCCGCGCCCGCCACGCCGACGGTGATCGAACCACCCGGTGCATAGAGCGTCACGTCCCCACCCTGTTCCGACTTCACCTGGCTGTAGAACACATTGATGTCGCCCTCGCCCGGAGTGCCGAAGGCCCCGTCGATCAGCGCGTAGCCCGCGGCATAGCCGTCTTCGCCCGACCCGAGCAGATCGCCCAGCTGGCCGGCATAGCGCAGGCCGGCGTTCAAAGCCCGTTCGATCTGCGGGCGATGCGCGGCAAAGAAGCCGTCACGAGTGGCCGTCGGCAGAAGATCGAAGTCCGCCCGCAACGCCGCATCGCTGCGGCCGTCCGAGCCCGGCCGGGTCCGCATCCAGGTCACGATGGCCTGGTCCATGTCGTCCAGCACGGCACGCAGTCGCGCGCGCTCTTCGGCGCGCAGCGTGCGGATGGCGCTGTTGGCATCCTGCGCCAGCACGGCGTCGAGATCCTGGCTGCCCGCCAGTTCCAGTATCGATGCATCGAACACATTGCCGGCACGGCCATCCGCCACCGCATCGAGCAACGCGATCAGCGCTGCGCCGTCCAGCGTCGTCCCACCCGCCGCCACCGAGATCGATGCGCCGCGCTCGGCCAGTGCCGGATTGTCGTAATTGCCGCGGCTGACGATGCCTATCGAATTCGCCAGATCGATGCTGCCGCCGGCCAGCACCTCCACCTTGCCCTGACCGCCCACCTGTATGCCTTCGCGCACGCCATTGATCGGCTGGCCGCTGCTGTCGACGATGGCATCGAAAGTGATGTCGCCGCCGGCGCGCAGGCGCGTCACGTCGTCGCTGCCGAAATGCTGGCTGCGCAGCGACAGGTTGCGGATGTCGCCGCCCGCCTCGGCGAGCACCGGTTGCGGCGAATACAGCGCAAGCTTCAGGTCGGCCGCATTGAAGGGCACGACGATATCGCCGCTTTCTGCCACCAGCCTGACCGGAACGACCTCGCGCGCGGTGTTCAGTGCTTCATCATGGGCTGCTCGGCCGCTCACCAGCGAAAAGTTCACCAGCGCAGCGTAGTCCACGTCGTTGTCGTTGGGTGCGGGTTCCAGCGCCGAAGGCACGCGCGCCGGGTCGCTGTCGGCGATCTTGATCTGCACGCCGCTGCCGCCATCGACCTGACGCAGGTTCAGATTGCCGGCCGCGGCGAGCAGCACGTCATTGCGGGTGGACGGTGCCAGCACGGTGTTGCCACCCAGATTCACGTCACCACCCATGGCAACAAGGCTGAGTGAGGCCGGCAGCACCGCCGTTCCCAACAGTATGTTCTGTGTGCCCCACGGCCGCACGGTGTTGTCCAGCGTGACCGAGCCGCCGAAGCTGGTCACGGCCACCGCATTGTCGGCGCCATAGCTCACGAAATAGGTTTCGCGGTTGGACGTACGCGCGGCCGCCAGTTGCTGCACCAGCGTCGCCGAGGTGATGGTTTCGAGGTCGACGTTACCCGTCGCCTGCAGGCTTGCCGACGCATCGCCAAGCGCAAGCACGGAGCCGGCGCCGTCACCGCGTGCGCTGTCGAAAGCGCCTCCAGCCACCGCCGTGAGCTGCCCGCGGTCGACATACAGGTTGGCGCTGCCGATATTGCCGCCCGCCGCCATGACGATGTCGCCGCCGCCCTGAACCTTCACGTTGTTCAGGTCGGGGCGCGTGCCGGCTTCACCGAACACCCGCCCGTTGCTGGCAGTCGCCACGGTCAGGTTGTCGATGTCGCCACCGGCGCGGATGTTCACGTTGCCGCCACCGAAGGTGGCGATGCCACTGCCGAACTGGTCGATACGGGCATACCAGGTCGGATTGCGCAGCGCGGATGCACTGCCGCCGGACAGCGTGCCGTCGTTCTCGATGCGGCCCTGCCGGAACAGCCAGCCGCCGAGCGTCTGGTTGTTCTGCACGGCCGACAGATTGCGCTGCGCGACCACGGTGACGTCGCCGCCATCGTGCGCGTACTCGGCACGTCGGTTGCCGGAACCGTTGATGTTCAGCTGCGTTGACGTGTCGAACGCGCTCCCACGATTGTCCTGCAGACCCGCGGTATAGATGGCGGAGTTCGCACCGGACAGCACGAGATCGCGACCCGCCGTCACTTCAATTTCGCCGACACCGGTGCGGATCTGGCTGGACGCGCCCAGCACGAGATCGCCGCTGCCGGCCGCCTCGAGCGCCGCCAGCGATTGCACCGACAGCGCACGCGCGCCGCCGAGATCGGCGCCGGAAGCCATCTGTATCGACCACGCGTTGTCACGCTCGCCCAGTCCGAAGTAGCTGGTGTTGGCCAGATCGCTCGAATTGAGCGCACCGAGCAGATTGCTCACCGATCCTGAGCGCGCGCGCCCGAAACCATCGCTGATCGCGCCGGTAATGTTGAGCGTACCGGCCGCCCGCACGGTGAGCGTGCCGGCTTCGGTACCGCCCGCGTACGTGAATGCGGACAGATCGGTTGCCGCCATGGTGAGATCACCGGCGCCGCGTACCTCGACGTGCGGCCGTACGTGCCAGTTGCCGCTGCCATCGCCCGGCAGCCCCAGCGCGGCACGCATCGCGGCAACGTTGGCGTCGCTCATGAAGGCGGCCGCCGACGTATTCGCCGTCGCAAGATTCACCGTTGCCCCGGCCGCGAACTCATGCACCGCCGTGCCTTCAATGAAGGCATCGCGCGCGCCGCTGACGGCCTGCGCCACATTGCCTTCGATGGCGACCGACGCGTTACCGACACGCGCCGCGCGCACCGTGACCAGACCATCGCGCGCAACGCTGCCTTCGGCTGCGCCGACGTCGATGCGCGCGCCGTCGGCGATGCGCACGCTGCCCGCCGTCCCCGACGCATCGCGCACCGCTGCAGTCACCACCACGCTGCCGCCTTCGCCCTGCGTGCCCTCAGCCACTGTCACCGCGGTGCGGGCGCGCGCGTCCAGCACGGCATTTGACGTGAGCACCACGTCACCGGCGCCGCTCGCGTCGCTGGCCGTGTAACCGGCGGCGCGCTGGGCGCTCAGTTCTATCTTGCCGCCGCGCGTGCTACCCGAGGCGTCCAGCGTGCCACCGACGACCAGACTGCCGGCGTCGGCGGACAGCACGATTTCCGCTGCCTTGAGGTCGGCGTCCAGACGCGTGTCGCCTTCGCGCACACGTGCTTCCCAGCGTCGCGTGAAATCGCCGCTCGCCGTCACCATCGCATCGAGTGAAGCGAGTGCGCCGACATCGAGTTGCAGTGCACCGCCCTGTTCGGACGACGAAGACTTCGCTTTCAGCGCGCCTACCGCCACCTGCACCTGCCCCTCGGGCGCCGCCAGTGTGACCGAACCGGCCTGCGCATCCTTCGCCGCCGACACGTCGATACGCGCGCCCTGCGCGACGACGATGTCGCCGTGGGCCGACGACAGGGTGACCGCCCCGCCCGGAGTTTCCACCGTCTTGCCGAGATAGTCCTTCGCGCGACCGACCGCCTCGATGCGCCCGTGCGTACCGACGGTTACCGATCCACCGGCCGCATCCGCGCCGGTCGCCGCCAGCGTGACCGTGCCCGAGGGCAGGTCGATCAGCGTATCGAGCGTGACCGACTGGGCCCGTGCGACGAAGCGCCCGCCGACGGCCGAGCTGCCGGCCGACGCGGCGGCGGGTGTGCCGGTCATGGCCAGCACGCCGCCGGCCGTCAGTTCCACGTTGGCGCCGGCCGCTGCCGAAATGCGCGGCGTGCTGACGCTGAGGTCGCGATCGACCTGCACGCGCCCCGCTCCGCCCAGCACCAGGCCTTCGGACGCCACCACGTTCACCGCATTGTGTCCGGCAATGGCGAAATCGCCGCCGCCGTCGATGCGCACCGTGTCGGCCGTCAGGGTGAGCTGTCCGCCCTGACCGGCAGCCGTCAGCGTGCCGCCACCCGGGGCCGAATTGGCCAGCTGGATTTCGCCGGCAACGATGTGCTGCGCACCGCCTGCGTTGTCGTGACCGGTAATGCCCGCAGTATCGATGCGCAGCAGCGACAGGTCGGCACTGCCCAGCGTGACCTCGCCATACAGGTCGAGACTGCCGTAGGACTTGAGGGTCAGGCGATCCGGGTTGCCCAGTTCGGCCAGCGACGCCATGTCGAACACCAGACCGCCGGTGCCGGCCGGCACCTCACCTACGCTGATGCGCGAGCCGGTCAGCGCCAACGCACCGCCGCTTTCGGGCAGGCGGATATCGGCGCCCCGGTTGTCCGTGTTGAGCGTACTGTCGAGCACCACGGCACGTCCGTCGATGCGTGCGCCGCTTTCCAGCGTGAGCGTACCGCGCGTACCCGCCGGGGCGTCGCGCAGCAGCGCCGATGCATCGCCCGATGCCGACACGCGCAGCGCAGCACCATCCGCGTCGGCGCCGCTGCCGGCCACCTGCAGCAGTTCCGGTGTCGACGTCCCGCTCGCCGCGATCTGGCTGCCGGATTCCAGCGTTACGGCATCGCGCGCCACCAGCACGACGTCGGGCGCGCTGAGCGCCGGCCCGTTCGCGTTGTCCAGGCGTACGGTCTCCGCACCATAGATCGGCAGACCGCTGTCGCTGGCGTCCCCGGTCTGCACCAGGGTGGCGCCCGTACCGTCGGCCACGCCGCTGCGCGTACCGCCCAGCAGCACGCTTTCCGCATTCAGCGCGTTCAGCGCGGCGACCGATACGCCCACCTCGCCGGCACGCGCTTCGGCCCCCTCGCCCAACAGCGCCAGCGCGCGCGCGGTCAGATCGAGCTGCGCTCCGCGGGCGCCTGCCACGCGCGTGGTATCGAGCGCGCCCGCCAGTTCGAGCGACTTGCCGACCTGTATCGACAGGCGGCCTGCGTCGCCCGTGCTGCGTCCGTCGTCGAATACGTCGCCGCTGGTCGACAGCAGGTACTCGGCGCGTTGCTGCACCTGTTCCTGCGTCAGTACCGTCGCCACCAGGCTCTTGCCACCGCTGACCACGCCGTCCGCCGTCACACGCGCGTCGCGCACCGACACGCGTGAGGTGCCATCGTTCAGCGTGACCGCGCGCCCCGCCGCCACCGACTGATCGTCGCGCGACACGCGCACCAGATAGGCGCCCGGCAGCAGCGCGTAGCGCGCCGGCAGCAGCGTGTAGGTGCCGGCCTTCAGTCCGTTGGCATCGGCCAGCAGCGTGATCGCCTGCCCCGCCTGCAGGCCGTTCGGATCATCGGCGGCCATCGCGGTGTCGTACGGCGCCCAGGCCGTGCCCAGCGCGGGCACGATGGCGTAGGCATCCTTGGCCGCTTCACCCCCGAGGATGTCGGTGTTGCCACCGCTGCCCGGAATCCACTCCCAGCCCTGGATGTCACCACCGCCCGACAGGTCGATGCGCGCCTTGTCCTTGCCGTCCTCGGCGTCGGCGATGATCACGTTCGCGCCATTCACCACCACCGCCTTCTGCGGTGTGCCGTCGATGTTCAGGAACTCGCCGGTGCCGGTCTGATAGATCCACTCGGCACCACTGAGCGTGGTCTGGCCAAAAGGCAGCAGAAGGCCGTCGGCGGACACCGAGGTGACACTGCCAGCCGCCAGTTCGACGCGGCCGTCCGCCGCTTCGCTGCGCGTCGCCGACGAAATGATGCCGCTGCTGCGCGTGATCGTCTGGGACACGATGTTCACGGTACCGAGCGGCGCCACCACGCGACCGTCCTGCACCACGTTCGGTGCCGCCAGCGTCAGCTCGCCGAGCGCCGAATACACCGGGCCGGCCGCGGCGCCCGAGTGCTTTACGGTGAGCGTGCCGGTGGCATTGTTCTGCACTTCGAAGGCGTACTTCGATCCGCTGGTCGGATAGACCTGCGCCGCGGTCAACGTCAGATCGCCGCTGGTGGCCAGCGTCGATCCTTCGTTGAAGTAGGCGGCCGCAGCGCTGGCGCGCAGATCGCCGCGCGCCTGCAGGTTCACCGCCGCGAAGCGGTCGGCCGCGAGATTGCCGCGCACATTGATCAGATCCGCGGACAGCGTCAGCACGCCGTCACCCGCCGCCACGGACGTCGCCTGCGCGTGGTTCTTCTGTGCGCTGCCGACATTCATCCAGTCGAGTACCGACGCCGACAGGTGCACGTCGGCGCCATTGCGACCGACCAGATTGGCGGCGTCGAGAACCAGATTGCCCGCCACGGCAGCGTCGATGTCTTCGGCGAAGGCGATCGAACCATGGCGGTTCAGATCGGTGGCGCGCACGGTCAGGTCCACGATGCCGCTACCGTCGAGGCGATCGAGCGCGAAACGCCCGCCACCGGCCAGCGCCGCTGCATCCGGCGCGAGGCCCGGCGTCAGGGACGCCGCTCCGCTGGCATCGTCCTGCGACAGTACGAGCGTACGCGGATTGCTGACCCCGGGCAGCGTCGCCTGGTCCTGCCAGCCGTTGGCCCCCTGCACCAGTTCCACCGTCAGCGCACCGCCGACCGCCGTGCTGCCACCGGCTTTTGCCGACAGCACCGGATCGACGTAAAGGCCTTCGCGCGCATTGAGCACGATGTCGCCGCCGCCACTGTCCACCCGCACGGTACTGCGGCCGTTGCCCACCGGTTGCGAGAGCAGCGCGCTGCTGCCATCGGCCTTGAGCTGCGCGCCCTCCTGGACGACCAGGAAGCCGCGCCGTGCCGCCAGCGTGATGTCGCCACCGTCGAACACCGTGCCATCGACGTAAGGCAGATCCGGTGCGCGCAGGAAGGTGCCAGATACGTCGAGCACCGCGGTCGGTGCCAGGAACACGGTCGCGCCGTGATAGATGTCGCCGAACTCGGTCGAGTCCTTGTTGGTGCCTGCGCCCACCTCCTCCTGGTCCAGCGTGATCGTGCCGCCCGGTGCGCGCAGCGTGCCCGCGACCGTGATCGCCCGGTTGCCGGTCAGCGTGACGGCGCCGCCTGCGTCCGTTTCGACGGTGGCTCCCTTGAACACCTCGACCCGGCCGTCGAAGTTGGACAGCGCGGCGAACTTCAGGGTCGTGGCCTGTTCGCGACGTTCGCGCCCGACCGCAACGGTGGCACCGACGCCATCGAGCGTAGCCTGCCCAGCCGCCGGCAGACCCAGCAACTGGCGCATGCGCACTTCCGGGCGCAACAGCATGGGCGCACCATCGCTGCGACCGATGCTTACGCCGCTGCCACCCTCGATGGAGAAATCTGCGAAGCCGTAATCGGTGAACAGGTCCTGACCGAGCAGCAGCGTGCCGTCATCGGTCACGCCCGTATCGCGGCCGTCGATGACGACCTTCGAACTGCGCAGCGTCAGCGAGCCGGCCCCGCCGGCCTCGCGCCCGCGTGTCACGCCCCAGGCGCTCAGACTGCCGTCCAGCGTGAGCGTGCCGTAATAGGCGCCGATCGCACCGGGCACGCCAGAGCCGCTGTTGATGGCGGCGCCGGCGAGCAGCGAAATGCTTCCGGCGTCGCCCAGCTTCACGCCGCCGTCCGCAGTGCGCCAGGCGCCGGCCGACGCATCGATGGAGGCGCCCTCCGCCAGCACCACATTGCCCGCGGTTTCGGCGCGCACGCTGCCGGCGTCCATCGCCACCCAGTTGCCGACGGCGCCGCGCGCATCCTTCACCCAGCGTCCGGCGACCGAAACGCGGGCGTTGTTGCCGAAGCGTATCGCGCGGTCGGCTGCGCTCAGGTTCGGATCGCTGGCCGAGGCGTCGAATACCACGTCGCCACCATAGGCCGTGATGGTGCCGTCGATGTCGAAGGAGGTCGCACGGATGGACAGCAGACTGCCGTCGGACCAGTTGCCATCGGCGTCGACCCGCGCAGTCGGCGTGACGGTCAGCTTGACATCCTCGGGCAGCACCACCGCGCCGGCACCATCGACGGTGAAGCTACCGATGCCGTTGTCGAACAGATCGCTGCGGATGAGCAGTTCGTCCGGTACGGCGCCCGCCGCGCTCACGCTGCGCGTCGGCGCGCCATTCACGAAGGTGAGCGACTGGCGGTCGGTCGCCTGTGTGAGCGTGAGCGAGAAGCGCCCGGCCTGCGGTGCGGCCAGCGTTTCCTTCACGCCGGGGCCGACCCAGCGGGTCTGCAAGGTGCGCTGCGTGACACCGACCGTGCGACCGGCGTCGATGCGGCCGTCGAGTGCGGCGGCGTTCGCCGTGATGGTGATCGACCCGGCATCGCGTCCCTCCACCACCTGACCCACGGTGCGCGTGCGATCAGTGGTGCCGGTGTAGACGCGGTCCGCCAGCGCGTCCTCGACCGCCACGGAACGTCCGTCCGCCGACGTGAGCACGCTGTAGCCGACTTCGCCGGCGCGATAGGTGACCGTGCCGCCCGACAGGTCGATATGGCTGTCGGCGTGGGTGAGCACCGAGCCGGCGGAGCTGATCACCAGTTCACCGCCAGCGGCACTCTTTTCCGAAACGGTGCGTTCGATGCTGCCCAGATAGCCCGACACGTCGGCCAGCTGCGTGCCCTTGCGCGTATCGACCCAGATTTCCTCACCGAACAACGCGCGGCCAAACGCTTCATCCTGCAGCAGCGGCGAACCGGCGGTTTCGGTGCCGCGCAGTTCCACGCGCACGATTTCGCGGTCGGCGTCGGCAAAGGCGTCCACGCCGGACAGGTCGATGTTCGCGTGACGGCCGATGTAGGTGCGGGCGGCCGCGCCGCCGCCGATGACACCGCTGGCACCGTAGCCGCTGGTGATCCGCAGCACGCCTCCCGGCGCGGTGATCGAGGCGCCGGATGCGGCATTCGCACCGTCCTCGATGATGATTTCACGACCGTACAGGTTCACCTCGGAACGACGGAACAGCACGTCGTCGCGCAAGGTCTGTTTCTCCGTGTCGGTATCCGGTGCGATGTCGATCTTCGAACCGGCGGCCAGCTCGATGCGGCCGGTGTTGCTGCCGACCATCACGGTTTCGCCTTCGCCCAGTTCGTCGGCGTCCGGGAACATGTCGTCCGCACCGAGTGCGGTCACCCCGTCGCGCGCCTTCAGGAACACCGTGCCGTTCAGCGTGACCGAGGTGGTCGCTTTCGCCGCGCCGCCGTGGCGGATGTTCAAGGCCACCAGCGTGATGTTGCCGCGTTCGGTCAGCAACTCGCTGGCCGCTTCGGTGGTCACCTTGCCGCCGTTGTCCACCTCGACCAGGAAGCCGCGCAGGCGGCTGTCCAGCGGATCGGCGACATACACCTTCTGGCCGGCGGCCAGCACGATCTGGCCTTCTTCGGCTTCGATATGCGCCTTGCCAAGTGCAGCCTTCTGTTCAGCAGTAATGTCCGGGTCCAGCGTAACTTCGGTGCCGACGTTCACGTTGGGGCCGGCCAGCAGTACGCGTCCATTCTTCGCGGCGATGATGCGCGCACCACGCGCCACGGTGACGTCACCGGTCGCCCGTCCGGCATAGTCGCCGTCGGAAAAGGCGGAGAAGGCCGCTTCGGTCGCACCGAGCGAGTTCAGCGCGCTCTCGATCAGCTTGTCATTGAGCTTGAGCGAGGACGCCACCAGACCGCCGACATCGACGCGCGCGGATTCGCCGAACAGGATGCCGGCCTGGTTGAACAGGAACACCTGACCCTTGGCCGTCAGGTTGCCGTTGATGTCGCTGCGCGGACCACCCGGCATGACCACATTCACGGCGCGCATCGAACTGCTCGCCTGGTCGAAATGGACGGTGTAGCCCTTGCCGATGTCGAAGCTGTTCCACTGCAGCAGCACCGGCGACGACGACGACTGCGTGATGGTCATCGTGTTGCCCTGGGTCGCCATCGCGGCCACGCCCTGGGCGATAAACTGTTCCGCCGCTACCGGCAGATTGCGCTGCGCGTGTACCGCCGGCGCGAGACCCAGCGCGATCGACGCTGCAAGCACCGTGCGGGTGAGCGCGGAGCGCCCCTGCTTGCCGCGCGCGCGCATGCATTCGGCCACCGGCACCCAGAGGCCGGTGTCGCAGTTGAACTTCAGACGGTAAAGATCACGGTTCATGTCTTGCTCCTTGCTCGCCGGACAGGTGTCATGCCTTCATGGTCGGCGGCTTGTGTGTAGTGCGTATGTCGGTGACCCGCACTGCCGGGGCATACCGTGACGCAGTCGATCGCCGGCATGCCCTCGTGGCCCGATCAGGCCGGTCGATCAGAATTCGTAGCCCAGCCGGACCAGTAGCCTGCTGTCGCCCTTTTCGGTGCGGCCGGCCGCACCATCGCGCAAGGCCAGCGCCCAGTCGGCATCCAGCCTGAATCCACGTGGCGCCTGCATGCGGATGCCCAGTCCGGTCGCTTCCAGCGCAGCGCGGCCGTCCTGGCCGACGAAGGGCTGGCGGATGCGCAGCCCCGCCCAGTCGTAGAACATCAACCCGCGCATGGCGTAGCCGTCGAAGGGCTGCCATTGCGGCGTCAGCAGTTCGGCGCGCACACGTTCGCCCTCGTCGCCCAAACGCTCCGATTCGAGGTAACCGCGCACCGAATCGAAGCCACCGGCAGAGAACTGCTCACTGTTGATGAGCAGGTCGTTGCTGCGCTGGATGTCGGCCCGTGCGCCCAGCCCCCAGCCGGCGCCGAGTGGCAACGCCGCCTCGAGCTCGAAACGCGCGACGAAGAAATCCGCCGTGGCGCCCGGACGACGGCAGTCGAACTGGTCGACACGGATGCCGTTGCAGTCGATGGTCCGCTCGTTCATGCCCGCCGCACCGGCGTTCACCGTGCCGCTGAAGCGCAGCCGCGCGCCGGACGCATAAGGCACGGTCAGACCGTACTGGGCACTCATGAGCCAGTACTTCACCGGCTGGCTCAAGGTCAGCGTGGTGCCGGCGATGCCCACCGTGTCCTGTTCGTTGTCCTTCCAGTCCAGCCCGAGGCTCAAGGTGTGGTTGATGTCGAAGGTGCGCGTCGGCAAAGGTCGTATCCAGCGCAGGCCGATCACGTCGCCGCGGCCGAGCGAGGTGGTGTCGAACAGGGTCGGGATATTGCTATTCGACCGCGCGAAGAAACCGGCGACAAAGCTGTTCTCCAGCGGCACGGCGTAGTTCAGGCCCCACACCTCGATCTGGTCGCGCTCGGTGGGCACGACGAAGTAGGACAGGCCGATCGAATGCCGGCGCTGCCAGAGGTTGTCGTAGCGGATGGACGCCTCGAGACGCCCGGTGTCGGTGTCGGCGCTGCGCTTGTTGCTCAGTTCGATCGATCCATGCAGCGGAAAGCTGTCTTCGAGCTGCAGTTCGACCACCACCGATCCCGGCGTGCGCCCGGCCTGCAGCAGCGGTGTCACACGCAGGTCGGCGTTGCGGCCGACACGACCGAGGTCCGCCTGCACCTCGGAGAAATTCGGTACCTCACCCTCGGCCAGCGCCGGCGTCTGCTCGCGGACGCGACTGGGCAGCGTGTACTCGGCGCCGGTCACGCGCAGCCGTTCGACCCGGCCCTCGGTCACCTGCAGCGTCACCACCCCGGTGGTCACCGCCTGTTCGGGAATGCCTACCGCCACCGTCAGGTAGCCGGCGTCCTGATAGGCCTTTTCGAGCGCCTGCGCCGCCTTGTTCACGTCGTCGGCGTTGCGTCGCTCGCCCAGATAGGGATAGACCGCACGCTCGATCGCTTCGTCCGGCAATACCGAGTTGCCCTCGACCACGTACTCGAAGATGTCGAAGCGGGCGGACGCCGGTTCCTGCGAGCCGGTCGCCGGTTGCGCGCGGGCTGCGCCACACAGCGCAAGCATCAGGCACAGGAATGAGATGTGGCGGAAGAGGAGGTGCGACATGCCTGCCTTGAAGGAGTTCGTTTCGCTACTGCAATCATGCAAACGGCCCGCCGGATGGCGGGCCGTCTGTTCATCCGCGCGCCGGAACGCGCTCAAACCGTTTCCGGGCGCGGCTTTCCTGCGTACTGCTTAGTTACCGACGTACTTCAGCGGCGAGCAGGTGTTGGCGGTGCGGGTGAACTTCGACACGTACAGGTCGGCGAAGCGGACGCCGCTGCCGTTGACGTCGCTGCCCGAGCCGTTGGTCAGGCCTGCCCAGAACTGCGGCAGCGACGCGAACGCTTCCGGCGTGCTGACCTGGGTGCCGGTGTTCTCGAAGTTGCCGGTGAATTGCGGCGAGCCGGCACGCTTGGCGAACTCGGTGGCGAAGGCGGACTGCACGCCAGCGATGGCCGGCACGTTGTCGCCCTGCTCGTTGCTCACGGCCACGTTGCGGTTCTGCATCGACAGTTCGACCACGAAGTCGTACTTGCCGGCGATCAGGTTGGCCTTGGACGGAGCGATGCCGGTGGCGCCTGCCGACGACGACAGCGTCTTGGTGGCGGCGTCGTACAGGTACTCGCCCGCGCCATCCAGATGACGGAAGCTGAAGTCACCGGTCGCGGTCGAGCTGGTGTAGGAATCCAGCGACAGCACGCCGATGGCCTTGACCGGGCCCGATTCCGAGAAGGTCACCTTGAAGGTGTTGTTCTTCTGCTCTTCCGGATCCCACGACGTGAAGGTGTAGTCGGTGCCGTTGTCCGCAGCCTGCAGGCACGAACGCACGTTACCCGACGACGAGTTCTCGATCACGGTGTAGCCAGCGGCCGGGTTGATGATGTACGGATCGGCGGCGGTGCCCGAACCGGATTCCTTCCAGCCGTAGCTGTCGGTCATGCGGGCCGGCTCGGTCGAACCCGTAGCGGAGCACGGGAAGTTGTTGAAGAACCAGTTGTACGAGGTCTGGGTGCCCGAACCTTCGACACGGCGGCACACGACGACGTCGCCGGACAGCGACGGATCGACCTGGTCCCAGGTCTGGATCTGGTTCGACAGCATGGCACCGTAGGTCGAGCGCGACAGATAGGTCGACGCCGGCACGGTCTTGGTGGCAACCAGGCCCATCATCAGCTGGTTGATCGGGGTAGCGCTCAGGCGTGCGGTCTCGGCCGAGCTCAGCGCAGCGGTGTCGTTCTCGGTGTTGTACGGCTCCTGGAACAAGGCCGGCTCGACGTCCGACACGCCCAGATCCGGCACCAGACCGGCGTTGGTGGTCAGTTCGTGACCCACTTCACCCGGATCGGTACCGACGATGGCGCAGCTGAAGGGGCTGGCCTTGGTGCCGGCGCCCGAGGTGCAGTTGTTCACGTCGATGGTCTTGACGCGCTGGGCACGGGCGACCGGGCCCACGCCGAAGGCCGAACCGCCGGCAGAACGCTTGATGAACAGCACCTTGGTGCCGTTGGCGATACCCGGAATGCCGTTGGCCGAACCGGCGAAGGCCTTGTAGTTGCTGGCGGTGTAGTGGGTGACGCCGGTCATCATGCCTTCGGCGATGTCAGCCAGGAAGTTGTCCGGTGCCGAGGCACCCGACAAGTAGACCACGTTGTGGGCGACACCACCGATGTTAACGGTGCCGGCAGCCTGGGCAGCGAAGCCGGCCGACATGGCGGCAACGGCGAAAGCGAGATGCTTCAGTTTCATTCTTTCTCTCCAGATGAGGTCGGGACGGGCAAAGCCCGCCCGGCGCAGGCGCGCTCAGGTGGCGCGCCCTGCGGAAACAGTCAGGATGGATCAGCCGCGAGCGCGGCGGGCGGCGAAACCGAGCAGACCCAGACCGGCCAGCAGCATGGCGTAGGTCGAGGGCTCGGGCACGGCGGTGATCTGCAGGTGGTACATGCCGTCCTGGCCCATGTAGACCTTGGCAAGCACGTCCATGCCGTTGGCGTCCTGCATCTGGCCCATCAACGAGGCAGCCGAGCTGGAGCTCGAGCTCGACGTACCGCCGAACACGAACATGTTCAGCGACGCATCCAGGCTGCCGAAGCTGTCATAGCCTTGGCCGCCAAAGTTGCGGCCATTGAAACCGGCGTAGGCACTCGAGTCGGCTTCAACCGTCAGGGCATAGCCGTCGTCTGCACCCTCGATCTTGCCGTTCACGGCACCGAAGTACTCGTTAAGCTTGGCAGCCGACGCATTGAGGGCTGCGTTGGTGTAAGGAGTGGCCGCCGGAACCGCATTGACGGTCTGTACCAGGCGACGCAGACCGGAGGTATCGATCGACGTGATGTTCCACACCACGTTGGCCGGCACGGCGCCAGACAGGAAGTCGGTGAAGGACGGGAGCGCGTAATCGAAGATGACGCCGCCAGCGGCGTTCTGCGTTACGGTGAAGCCGACCGCCGAGGTCGTGTTGGTGCTGCCGATAAGGCTGTTCATGCGTACATCGCTGCCGAACAGCGAATTGAAGCCGGCATCGTCCAGCTCGTAGGTGTAGCCCACGCCGGAATCACGGTCGAAGGCGGAGAACACGAACTCGCCGTTCGCGGTGCTGCCGCCGATATCGGCGCTGGCCACGGCCGACATGCCGAGCGCGGCGATCGCGAGCATCAGTTTGGTCTTGAACATATAAATCTCCTGGGTAGTTTCGTGGGTGGATTCCGGCGACAAGCCCGACCTCCCTGCTCCACGAGGAAGCGGGGTCATGGTGATGAGCGCGCGTTACACGCTTCGCGTCGGGCGGCAATCGATGCGTAAGCCGAACGGACTATGGGGTGTAAGAAATTCCGTCCGTTGACCTGGGGCGAAGGTAGTCAGACAAGGTGACATTCGTGTTTCAGGCGTGGCCGTCGAAACATGATCCGTTTGGCTCATCTCGACTGATCCCTGCCCGAAAACCCTTTGCAGAAGCCCGTTGCGACGTAGTCCGCACACAAGGGGAAAAGCATCAATCGGGGTGGCGGACGACGCACGCCTGCAGGTTGCAGCGACCTGTCATCGCCTTTCCGCGTCCGACACCCGGTGTTCGTCCATGCGGTCCCGCCAGGCTTCGGCGAGGTTCTCCAGCTTGACCCGGCCGATCTGCGCGAAGGGTTCGCCCTGACCCACGCGTTCACCCAGCGTGCGTGCGTTCCAGCGGTCCAGCACTTCGACGCCGGTGCGGTAGAGCTCGGCGTTGTCCTGCGTGCACTGGTCGAGGCGGCTGCCGAGCTGGCCGGCGCGGGCCTGTGTCTGTTCGAGTTCGCGCGCCGTCGTCGCGAGCGTGTTGCGTGTGTCGCCCAGATCGCGCTCGCGCTCGGCCAGGCGGCTGGCCGTCTGTTCGTGGCGGGCGGTCAGTGCGCTGTGCGCGGCGCGCAGTTCTTCCAGCTCCCGCTGCGTCTGGTCGAGCTGCTTCTGCATGCTGCCGGCGCGGCGCCGCGCCGACTGCGCCTCTTCGCCCAGCTTTTCCAGCTCGGCGCCCTGGGTCTGCTTCAGCGACTGCAGTTCCGCTGCAGCCGCCTGGCGCTGCTGCTGTTCGGCCGACAGCGCCTGCTGCAGTTGCTGCGCCTGCGCACGCAGCCGGCGCAGCTGTTCCTGTTCACGCGAGGCGTTCTGCGCCAGCGCCGGGCCGGCTGCGAACAGCAGCGCACATGCGATCAGCGACATCCTCATCGTCAGAACCTCACGTTCATGTCGACCATGACGGTGTCGACCTCGTAGCGCTGGCCGGCGACGACCGCGGGGTCGTAGGTCATGCCCTGGATGTTGCGCGCCGAGTACCAGCGCAGGCCGACCGCGGTGTCGCGGTAGAGGCCGTAGCTGCCGCCGAGCACAAAGCCCTTCAGGTTGGTGCCGCCGAGACCGAAGTCGGAGTCGGTGAAGCCGTCAATCAGCGCATCCGACCCGATGTACTTGTACGAGGCGAACACCTGCCAGTCGTCGGCCAGACGCACCGACGGCATGCCCACCATCAGGCGCAGGTGGTACGCGGTGTCCTTGCCGTCGGTGAGGTTCAGACCGGTGCGGCGCAGGATGTCGCCGCGGTCGAAGCCGGTGTTCTTGACGTACTCGGCGGACAGCAGCACATGGACCGGATCGAAGTGGGCAAGGTCGGCCGTTGCGGTCAGCACCCAGGGTTCGAACTTCGATGCCAGACCGTAGATGGGTGCTTCGGTGCTGTCGATCGGGCTGTTGGTCAGCACCAGCGTGTTGCCCTTTGCGCGCAGCGCCGACGAGTAGGCGTAGCGGCCGTATCCCTGGAGCGGTCCATCGACTGCGTCATAGGCCGTGTCGGTCTGCGCCTCGACGCGGCCGTAACGGTATTTCGCGAGACCGACGCGCAGGCGCGTGTTGCTGCTCAGGTCGTACTCGGCACCGATCTGGCCGCCGGCCAGCCACTGCTTGTCAGCACCCGGCGGGTTGTCCGCGCGCAGCGGGAACCAGCCGGCGGTGACGAATGGCCGCAGTGACTGCGTCGGTGTCACGTTACGCAGACTGACGGCCACGCCGTCGAAATTGAGGTCTTCGTCCCACACCAGATCGGTCGAGAACCAGGGGTTGGGAATGCGACCACCACTGACCGACGCCCACTCCACCGGATCGAACTTGATGTAGGCGCGATCGACCAGGAAGCTGTACTTGTTGAAATTGTTGCCCAGCGTCTGATTGGTCGATACGCGGTCGGTCACGTTGCCGGTGGTGAAGCGCAGTCCGGCGCTTACGCTGTCGTTGATCTTGGCCAGCACACCGAGACGTGCACGCAAGCGCATGCGATTGACGCTGTCGGCGACGTTGCCGGTGGGAAAGCCGTTGCCGTCGAGATCGGTCGCGCCCGGAAAGCGCGTGGCGAGCGGAAAGTCATCGTTGGTGGCGGCCGGATTGCCGATCGCATTCGGTGCATAACCGGCGATCGGCGTATTGCCGTCGGACAAGCGGTCATTCTGGTAACGCACCCGCAGATCGCCTTCGATCTTGATCCGCTCAGTCCACTCCGGAATCGCATTCGGCGCCGCCCAGCCTTCGGTGCGTGCCTGGGCCAGCACTTCCTGCTTCAGCTGCTCGCGTATTTCCGCCTTGACCGACTCCGGCACGTACTGCACGCGCACGGTGCTGTCTTTCTTCGCCTTCGCCGCAGTTTTCGCCGCCTTGGCTTCGGCGGCCTTGATCAGTTCGTCGGCTTTCTCGCGGGTGAGCACGCCGGTATCGACCAGGGCGTCGATCAGGTTCATCGTGGTCTGGCGCAGGGTGTCGATCGATGCGCCTTCGTTCGCCTGCGCGGGCAGTGCGAACAGCGCGGCAAGCGCGAGCGTGGGCAGGGCTTTCTTCATCACTTCGGTTCCGGAGTGTCGTGTATCGGGTGCGTCAACCGGTCATCCGGTTGGTGATGCGCAGGCGTATCGGCTGCGGCATGTCAGAGGGGGGCGCGTCGCGGAAGGCGCGCATCTGGGCCAGCGCGGCAGACAGGGCGGCGTCGGCCTTGTCGTCGCCGGTGCTGTCCACCAGTTCGGCGCGCCGCACGCTGCCGTCGCGGCCCAGCCAGATGGCGACGGTGACGCGGTAGTCGAGCAGCTTCACTTCGCGGTTGCGCGCCAGCTCTTCCTGGATGTGACGCTGCAGCGCGTTGGTGAAGAAGGCGTACTGCATGCGGTTGGGCTTGGCCGGGCCGCCGCCTATCGTGGTGCCGACGTCGCCGCCCTTGTACTCGTTGGTGACGCTGCCGGCGGCAAACGGACTCGGACCGTCGCCGGCCGCGCCTTCCATCTTCAGCTGCTCGGCCTGCTGTGGCGGTGCCTCGACCGGCTTGGGCTGCTCGACCTTCACCTCCTTCATGTCCTTCGGCGGCTCGGGTCGCTTCTCTTCCTTCGGCGGCGGAGGAGGCGGCGGCGGCGTGTCCGGAATGATGGAAATCTTCGTCACCTGGCGCGTCGGCGCCGACGGCTTCGAGAACAGGTCCTTCAGCCACATGCCGGCCGCCACCAGCAAGGCGACGCCCAGCACCAGCGCGACGAAGCGCAGCGCGCGCGCGCCGCGCGACAGCTCGACGGAATCTTCGGCCAGCGCGCTCATCAGGTGCCGATCCGCGAGGTGATGAGGCCGACGTTCGCTATGCCCATGCGGTTCACCAGATCGACCACCTGGATGACACCGTTGTAGGGCGCACGCGCTTCGCCACGGATCATCACGCTGAATTTCGGGTCGCGTGCGCGCGCCGCATTGAGCTGACCTTCGAGCTGGTCCAGCGTGACGCCGACGCCATTGACCATCAGCGCCCCGCTTTCCATCACCTGCACGATCTTCACTTCGTGCTGTTCGGTGCTCGGCTTGTTCGACGGCTTGGGCAGCGTCATCGTCAGGCCCTGCACGCCGGCGGTCGTCATCAGGATGAACACGACCAGCAGCACGTAGGCCAGATCCAGCATCGGCGTGACGTTGATCGAGTCGTAGGGCTTCGCCTCTGTATTGATTTGCATGAGCGCGACCTCAGCCCGCGACCTTCTTGGTCACCAGCCCGACTTCGGTGATGTCCAGCCGCTTGCAGATTTCCAGCACCGCCGACACCTTCTCGTAGTGCGCGGCAGCGTCGCCCTTGAGCACCACCGGCAGTGCCGGGTTGGCGCTCTTGTACTGGCCGAGCCGCGCTTCGAGCGTGGCCATGTCGACCGGGTAGGCATCGAGGAACACGTCGCCGGCGGCGGTGATGGTGATGGCCTTGGTCTGCGGCTTGGCGAGCGACGACACGGTCTGCGTCTGCGGCGCCTCGACCTTGATGCCCTGCACCGAAGCGGTGGTCATGATGATGAACACCACGAGCAGCACATAGGCCAGGTCCAGCATCGGCGTGACGTTGATTTCGTCGTAGGGCTGGTTGTCGTCCTTGACGTCGGCGGACATGGGCGGGCCTGTGCCTATCGGCCGTGAACTTCGGCGACGCGGGTGATGAACTCGTCGACGAAGATCTGCATGTCGGCGCTGATGTTCTTGATGCGCGACGCGAGGTAGTTGTAGCCGAACAGCGCCGGAATGGCGACGGCGAGGCCGGCCACCGTGGCCAGCAGCGCGGCGGCAATGCCCGGCGCGATGGCGTTCACGTTCACGTCACCCGCAGCGGCGATCGCCGCGAAGGTGATCATGACGCCGACCACCGTGCCGAGCAGGCCGAGGAAAGGACCGCCGGAGATGGCGATGGTCAGCAGCACCATCTGCGAATTGAGCTTGTGCGACTCGCGCACCAGGTCGGCGTCGATCGACGCCTTGATCGCGTCCATCGACGCACCGGTCAGGCCGGCCGCCTCGCCCTGGGCGTCGAAACGCTTGCGGATTTCGCGCAGGCCGGCGCCGTACAGGCGGAACAGCGACGAGCTCTTGTGCGTGGCGCCCTGATCGAGCTTCAGAAAGTCCGTGCTGGCGCCGCGGAAGCGCTGCAGGAAGGCGCGGTTGTCGCCGTCGATGCGGCCGACCAGCATGGCCTTGGCGATCATCACCCAGCAACTGATGACGAACATGACGGCGAGGATGACGATGACCACCCAGGCGTCGACCGTTAGGTTGTCAATCAGGATGCCGAAGTAGTTGTGGCCGCCCTCTTCGCCCTCGGCCGCGTCTTCGCGCACCGTCACGAAGGTGGCGTCGGCGCCCTGCCCGGCGGCGGCCAGCTTGATCCAGTCGGCGCTGCGCGCCGTGTTTGCCAGTTGCAGTTCGTCGAGCTCGCCGCTGTATGCGTCGCCGATCACCACCTCGGCCTGTTCGGCCGGCAGCGCGGCGTCGGCCGAAGCGACCGGTTGTCCGTCGACATAGAGCGTCGCCTTGCCACCGCCGACCGTCGCCGCGACGTGCTGCCAGGCGCCCGGCTTCAGTGCGCCGCCGGCCACGCGGGTGGCGCCCACGTTCAGCACATAGGCGCTGTCCTCGATCTTCACCGTCAGCGTGCCCTGCGCGTACAGCGTGGCCTGCTGCGCGGCGACCGGCTTGATCCAGGCCGACATCGTCCATGCGCCGCCGGCGCTGGTCGCCAGTTGCGGCGCGGCCGGCACGCGCAGCGCGCTGCCGTTGAAGATAGCCGCGTCGCCCAGCAGCGCAGCCTTCTGCAGTGTGACGTTGCCAGTCGCGGTCAGCGCGCTGGCCGAGGCGTCGGCCAGAGGTGCCGCTTCGGCGAACTGCCAGGCACCGACGGTCGAGCCGTCCCAGGTCGCCTTGCTGTCCTGAGCACCACCGACCGCGACATTGCCGAAGTAGGCATACAGTGTCGTGCTCTGGCCCGGCGCGATCAGCGGCACCTGTACCCACACGACCGCCAGCTCGTTCAGGCTGTCGTAGCGCTCGACGTGGTGCTTCAGCACCGTCTTGTCATCGCCGGCGACGAAACGCAGGTCGGAGCCGTCTTCCTTCGCTGCGGTGAAATCGAAATTGCCGCTGTGCAGGCGCACTGCGACAGGCACCGACGACTGCGGCGCAGTGATCGCCACGCCGGTGGCGGAGGTGTCGAGCGTGATGGTGCGGCGGGCAGTCCACGCCTCGTCCCACCAGGCGTTGGCAAAAGAAGGGGCGAGCGCCAGCAGGGCGCCGAGGGCAATGATGTTTTTCATGGCAGGCAGGGAAAATTTCAGGCCGGATTCTCGCGGCCCAAGGTGTCCTTGCCATGACATGAAATATGGGGATGGATAGTCCGAACGGACTATCGCGGCTTGTGCATCGATACTGGAGGCCGCACCGAACCGATCAGCCCCCCCTGTAGGAGCGGTCCTCTGACCGCGACACGGCGGCTGCAGTCCCCAGGCTCCGATACAGGCTCATGTCGGGGTCAGAAGACCCCTCCCACAGAATCACGGCTTCGGTGGCGGATCGTGCGCGCACCTACTGTAGGAGCGGTCTTCTGACCGCGACGCAGCGGTTGCGGGTCCGCCAGCTTCGATCCAGGCTGCAGTCGGGGTCAGAAGACCCCTCCCACAGAGCGCGCAAGCGTATGCGGGTGGGTGCAGTGCAGCCTACTGACTGCCACGCAGCGGATGCACAGCCTCAGGCCGCAGCACCGCCGCATCCCACCCGAATACCTCTGCCAGCCGCTCGAAAGCCGTGCCCGGCCCGCAGCGCAGTTCGATGTCAGCGCCGCTGATCGGGTGGCGGATATGCATATGTATACAGGCGAGCAGCAGCCGCGACTGGCCGCACAGCGTGGCGACGTAGCGGTTGTGCGCACCCTTGCCGTAGCTGGCGTCGCCGATGACCGGATGGGCAATGTGCTTGAGGTGACGGCGGATCTGGTGCGTGCGGCCGGTCAGCGGCATCGCCTCGACCAGCGCGTAGCGGCTGCTCGGGTAGCGGTCTATCGCCACCGGCATTTCGGCCACGGCCAGACGCCGGTAGCGGGTGACGGCAGGCTGCGCAGCCACCGGTTCGGCACCCTCGCGCGCGCCGCGCGGGTCGATCGCGTCGTCGATGCGGCGCAACGGGTGATCGATCTCGCCCGCCTCCGGCGGGTGACCGCGCACCACGGCGAGATAGCGCTTGGCCGGCAGGTGCTGCGCGAACTGCTGTGCCAGCGCGTGCGCCGAGGTGGCGTCGAGCGCGAACACCAGCACGCCCGAAGTGCCGCGGTCCAGCCGGTGTACCGGCCACACGCGCTGGCCGATCTGGTCGCGCAGCTGCTGCACCGCGAATTCGGTTTCGTGGCGATCGAGCGCCGTCCGATGCACCAGCAGGCCGGACGGCTTGTCGATGGCGATCATGGCCTCGTCGCGGTACAGGATGTCGAGCATGTGGACGTCCGCTTCCATGAGAGCCGCGGATCATGCACCACCCGTCCGAGGAATGGCACGGGGAATCGGTGTAAACCAAAGTGATATGCCAAAGATATGCCCGGCATGAACCTTGTCCATGATCAACATGAACATGCGCGTGCCGCGGCACCATGCGGCCGTCCGGTCCCCGCTGGCCTGCCCAGGCTGGCTGCGCTGCCGCAGCGTGCGGCGCGTATGCCACTGACCGGCCACACCACCCATCCGAGGTCGCCCAGACAATGCACTTCACGCCCGCCCCTGCCCTGCCCGACGAGGCAGAACGACTCGCCGCGCTGGCCGAGTACGCCATCCTCGACACCGACGCCGATCCGCTCTACGACGACTTCGTGCTGCTGGCCACCCGGCTGTGCGGGACACCGATGGCCTATATCAGCCTGATCGACCACGACCGCCAGTGGTTCAAGGCACGTACCGGCGGCGGGCCGGACGAGACGCCGCGCAGCGTTGCGCTGTGCAGCCACGCGATCGCGCAGCGCGAAGTGTTCGTGGTCGAAGACACGCACGCCGACGTGCGCTTCGCCGGCAATCCGCTGGTGACCGGCGCGCCGCACATCCGCTTCTACGCCGGCGCGCCGCTGGTGACGCCGGAAGGTCATGCGGTCGGCGCGCTGTGCGTGGCCGATCACGTGGCACGCCAGCTCAGCGCAGGACAGGTCGAATCGCTGGCCGCACTGGCGCGTCACGTCATTTCGCAACTCGAACTGCGCCGCGCCACGCTGCGCCAGGCGCGCACCCGGCGCGCACTCGAAACGTCGGAGCGCCGCCTGCGCGACATGAACGAACACCTCGAAGAGCGCGTCGCCGCGCGCACGCTGGAACTGCGCCAGCTCAACGACGATCTGGCCGCCTTCGGCTACTCGTGCGCGCACGATCTGCGCACGCCGCTGCGCGCCATCGACGGCTTCTCGCGCATCCTGCTGGAAGAGGCGGCGGCCAGCCTGAATGACGAACAACGGCTGTATCTGGACCGCATCGTCGCCAACACGGTGCGCATGGGCGAGCTGATCGACGCCATCCTCGATTTCTCGCGCATCGGCAGCAAGTCGCCGCAGGTACAGCGCATCAATCCGGCCGCGCTGGTGCGCGAGGTGGTCGCATCGCACCCCGGCTACCGCGACGACAAGCGCGTCAGCGTAGACATTGGCGCGCTGCCCGACACGCTGGCCGACCCGGTGCTGTTCCGGCAGGTGTGGCAGAACCTGATCGACAACGCGCTGAAGTTCTCGCGCGCGCAACCGCTCAGCGAAGTGACGGTGGAAGGCTGGATGGAAGCGGGCCGCGCCTGCTACGCGGTCAGCGACAACGGCCCCGGCTTCGACCCGTCGCAAGCGCACCGGCTGTTCCGCGTGTTCGAACGCCTGCATCCGGCGTCCGAACATCCGGGCGTGGGTGCGGGTCTGGCCATCGTGTCGCGCATCGTGTCGCGCCACGGCGGGCGCATCCGCGCCGAGTCACCGCCGGGCGGCGGTGCGCGTTTCATCGTCGAAATGCCCCTTGCACGCGCCAGCGTGGCCACCCGGGTGGCGGAGCCGGAAACGGTCGCGGCCTGACATGGATGCACTGACGGTGCTAGATTGAGGACACCATCCAGCGGGAGGTGAGTCATGACTGATGCACACGCATGTGAATACGTCGTCGACCTGACGAATCATTCCAACCGCCTGCGGCTCGAATCCGCCGTGCCCGGGCGTCCGATGAAGGTGGTGGTGCGCGACCCGGCGCACCCGGACGGGCCGGCGATCCACGGCACCGGCCTGCTCAGCGCCGACGGTCGCAGCTTCGCCATCGACATCCCGACGCCGTCGGGGCTGCACCATCAGGCCTGTGACTGGGCGAAGCTGAGCGCCGAACTGAACACCTATTCCGAGTTCGATTGAGCGCGTCAGCGCTGGCGTCGCCCGTCCGGCAGACCGAGCGCGCGCCAGCCCTCGATGCCCAGCTTCTGCAGCGTTTCGATATTGCGCTCGTAGATGCTTTCCGCCTCCGGGAAAGCATCTACCGCACGCGTGACGCTGGCCTCGCGCAGCAGATGTATAGTCGGGAAGGGTGCGCGGTTGGTGTAGTTGCCGATGTCGTCCGGCTCGGTTTCGGCGAACTGCCACTGCGGGTGGAAGGCGGCGACCTGGATCACGCCTTCGTGGCCCTGCTCGCTGACGGCTTCGTCAACGATGTCGAGGAAGTCGTTGAAATCGAGAAAGTCCTCAAGCAGCGAGGCGTGCATGATCAGCGTGGTATCGACCTGCTGCGGATCGGCCGCGGCAAGAAAGCTGATCTCGCGATCAATGTCTTCGAGCAGACCGTCGAGGTGCTTCGCCTCGCTGACCACGTAACGCACCTGCTCCTTCACATACACCGCCTTGGCGAACGGGCACAGATTGAGCCCGATGACCGCCTTCTCTATCCAGTGGCGGGTGGCGGCGATGATGTCGTCCTTGTTCATGAAACCGTGTCTTCAGTGAGGAATTGTTCGACCGGTGCGGTCTGCGCGATGTCCATGAACATCGGCGCGTGACCGACACCGGGTATTTCGAGCGTGCGCGCCCTCGGGCCGCGCGCGCTCATCTGCGTCAGCGTGTCGTGCGTCAGCAGGTCGGATTCTGCACCGCGCACGCACAGCGTCGGGCAGCGTATCGCGTCGTACAGGTTCCACAGCTCGATGTCGCCGAGGAACTGCATGGCGGCGAGCGGCTTGCCGATGTCCGGGTCGTAACCCATTTCGAAACCGCCCTCAGCCGTCGGCCGCGTCACGTGCACGGTCAGGTGGCGCCACTGCGCGTCGGTCAGCGGGCCGAAAGGCGCGCTGACCACGCGGATATAGCGCTCGGCCTCGTCCAGCGATGCGAACTTCGGCGCCTTGCCGACGTACTCGGCGATACGGCGCAGGCTGACTGCGGTCACCACCGGACCGACGTCGTTCAGCACCATGCGCGTGATCGGCGTCTGCGGCAGCGCGGCCAGCGCCATGCCGATCAGCCCGCCCATCGAGGTGCCGAACCAGTGCACGTGCTCGACGCCGAGGCGGGCAATCAGCGTGACCATGTCGCCGACGTACTGCGGCACACCGTAACCGGCCGCATCCGGCAGCCAGTCGCTGCGACCGCGCCCGACCACGTCCGGGCAGACGACGCGGTAATGCTGGGACAGTCGCTGCGCGAGAAAATCAAAATCGCGGCCGACCCGGGTCAGGCCGTGCACGCACACCAGCACGCGCGGATTGTCCGGATCGCCCCACTCGGCGTAGGCCATCCGGTGCAGTCCTTTCGGATTGGCGCACTGCACGTGCAGCAGCCGCGGCTGTTCGCTCACCCGCGCCCGCCCGAACCACCCCGCCACCTTGTCGATCACGCCCATGTCGCCCCCTAGCCCCTAGCCCCTAGCCCCTAGAACTCATTGTGCCAGTAGCGCGCGTCCTGCTCCCGGCTGCGTTCGATCGCAACACCCTGCGCAGTGAAGCGGTAGCGCACCGCGCCATCGCGATCGCTGCGCCGCTGCGTCGCACCGGCGGCCGCGTAACGCGCCGCGACGGCCGGATGCGGGTGATTGAAGCGGTTGCGGTAGCCGACCGCATGCACCACCTCGCGCGCCGCGACCGTATCGACAAAGGCCTGAGTGGACGAGGTGCGGCTGCCGTGGTGCGGGCTGACCAGCAGGTATGCAGCAAGCGGCGCGCCTGCCGCCAGCAGCGCGCTTTCGCCGTCGGCCAGCAGGTCGCCGGTGATCAGCGCGACGCCGTGCGCCGACTGCACCCGCAGTACGCAGGACAGCGCGTTGCTCGAACGCGCACCGCGCGCCACCGCGCCGGGCGGCGGGTACATCAGTTCGAAGCGCACGCCGTCGACGGACCACCTTTGCCCGGCGGTGCAGTCCTCGGTGTCGGGCCGCAGCAGCCGCAACCCGTCGTGCGCCGGTACCGACGACAGCACACGGTCAACCGGCATGCCGTCGAGCAGCGAAGCGGCGCCGCCCGAATGGTCGCTGTCGGCGTGGCTGACCAGCAGCAGGTCGAGCCGGCGCACGCCGCCGGCGCGCAGATAGGGCAGCAGCAGGCGTTCGCCGGCATCGGCTTCCGCGCCATAGCGCGGGCCGGTGTCGAACACCAGATCGTGCGCCGCCGTCTGCACGTGCACCGCCAGCCCCTGCCCGACGTCGAGCACGGTGACCGTCATGTCGCCGGGCGCAGGTCGCGGCGGCGTGAAGAGCAGCAAGGGCAGCATCAGCGGCAGAGCGAGAACGCGCCCGCTCCACCCGGCGGGCGCCAGCGCACAGCCAGCGCCGACGACACCGGCCAGCACCGCCCACGGCGGCGGCGCAGCGCCGTGCCACAGCGCCCAGTCCGGCGTCGTCAGCGTTGCCGCAATGCTCATCAGCACCGACGTCAGCGCATGCGCACAGATGAGCAGCAGGTCGACGGGCAGCAGCACCGCCAGCAGGGCGAGCGGCGTGATCAGCCCGCTGACCAGCGGTATCGCGAACAGATTGACCAGCGGTGCCAGCAGCGACATGCGGCCGAACAGCGCAAGCGTCAGCGGCGCCAGCCCGATGGTGATCGCCGCCTGCGCGCGCAACCAGCGACGCAGCGGATGACGCGCGCCCAGTTCGCTCGTGGCCGCATAGAACAGCACCGCCACTGCACCGAAGGACAGCCAGAAACCAGCGTCGATCACCGCCAGCGGATGCAGCGGCAGCACGACAGCGACCGCCAGCGCCAGCGCGTGCGATGGCGACGAGAAGCGCCCGGCGAGCAGCGCAAGTCCGGCCACGGCGAGCATGATCAGCGTGCGCTGGGCCGGGATGCCGAAGCCGGCCAGCGCGCAGTAGGCAGCGGCGGCCAGCAGCCCGGCCAGTACCCCCGCCCGCTGTGCTGGACAGCGCAGCGCCAGTATCGGAACGCGACGCCAGACGGCCGCACACAGCCAGCCGGCCAGCGCCGCCACCATGGTCACGTGCAGGCCGGAAATCGACACCAGATGGGTCAGGCCGGCTCGCTCGAACAGGTCCCACTGTGCTGGCGAAATGGCGCGCTGGTCGCCGATCGCCAGCGCGATCAGTACGCCCGCCCACGGATGGGTGACGGACACACCGTCGACGACGCCGAGCACGCGTTCGAAGCGCGCGCGTACCGCCTGCCGCGCGCGCTGCACCGCGTTGCCGACGCCGGCCGCCTCGGCTTCCAGCATCTTCGGCGCCGCATCGCCAGAAGTGCGCACATGACCGGTGGCGCCGATGCCGCGTGCGAACAGCCAGCCTTCGTAATCGAAGCCGTGCGGATTCATATTGCCGTGCGGCCGTTTCAGTCGCACGCGCAGCTGCCAGCGACTGCCGGCCGGCAGCGCGGGGCGCGCCCACGACGCCTGCTCGCCGCGCGCGTCGTACCAGTTCAGCACGATGCGCGGCGGCACGCCGGGCGGCGCCCGCTCGACCTCGAAATCGAAGCGCAGGCCGCGCTCGGTGCGCATGGGCAGGCCGGCGACAACGCCGACGATGTCGATGTCACGTCCTTCGAGCGCGCCGTCCAGACGCCGGTCGAGCTGTGTCAGCCCCCAGCCGGCCGCCCAGCAGAACGACGCCAGCAGCACGCCGAAACAGGACAGCCCACGCCAGTGACGGCCGGCGAGCATGCACACCAGCGCCAGCACCGCCAGCGCGCCGATCTGCGGCCAATCAGGCAGCCGTGCGAGCCGCGACGCCAGGAAGGCGCCGACTACCAGTGACGATGCGAGGCGGATGGACATTCATCGATTATCGCCTATCAACCCATATGGCATATACGAATGACACTCTCTGCCGCGCACGGCCGGAACCTCCGCTCGCGGCGCCGATCCAGAGCAGGCAGGATGCGACGTCGGCCACGCCCCGTCGGCTCGTCTTGACGCTACGCTGTGCGCGACGACCCGCCCCCACCCATGAAAAAGATCATCCGCAGTTACCTGCCCGACACCGAAAGCCTGCGCCGCAACCGCTGGCTGGCGCCTTTTGCCGATACGCTGGGCCACCCGCGCCTGTGGCGGCTGAACCGACACAGCTGCGCCGGCGGCGTCGCGGTCGGCCTGTTCGCCGGACTGATCCCCGGTCCGCTGCAGATCCTGAGCGCCGCCCTGCTGTCGGTGCTGTTGCGGGTGAACCTGCCGCTGGCGATGGTGGTCACCTTCTACAGCAACCCGCTCACCATCGTGCCGCTGTACGCGGTCGCCTGGGCCTACGGCCGGCTGGTGATGCCGCTGCTCGGTCTGCAGATGCCGGAGGGCGCGCAGTTTCACGCGCCGGTCATTCCGGACGACGCCGGTTTCAGCGGATGGATGCACGCGCTGGCCGACTGGTTCTTCGCGCTCGGCGAGCCGCTGCTGATCGGACTGCCGCTGCTGGCGCTGACGCTGGCCGGACTCGGCTATGTCGCCGTGCTCGGCAGCTGGCGCTGGCACCTGGTGCGCAACTGGCGCCGCCGGGCCGAAAGACGGAAGACATCCGGATGCTGACGCCAGAGCAGTTCGCGCTCTACCAGCGCTTCGGCGGTGACCTCGACGCCCGCACGCGGATGGCACCGGACACGCGCGCGCTGCTGCCGGACGCGGAGTGGGCGCTGATCGACGAACTGCGCGTGCAGATCGCCGTGCTCAGGTCGGGTCGCGCGTCGGAAGCGTTCGCGATGACGGTGCGGCTGCGGCTGGACGAGATCGCCGACGCCGATCTGCGCGCGGCCTTGTGGGGCAGCGCGCAGCCGTAGCGCCGCGCACCTTCGCCCGCCGTGTCGCGGTCAGAAGACCGCTCCCACAGGGGTGATGCGCCTAGTCCACGACCCGAGCCTGCGCAGGGTTTTGTGGGAGGGGTCTTCTGACCCCGACAGCCGCCTTTATCGAAGCCCGCGGAGGCGGAGGCCGTGTCGCGGCCAAGGCCGCTGCCACAGAAGGCGCGTCTGCGGCCTTCCCGCAAGGCCGCCGCAGAACCGCTCAGAACCGGCCGTCCACCAGCCGCACCGTGCGGTCGGTGCGCGCCGCCAGCCGCTCGTCGTGGGTGACGATGACGAAGCTGGTGCCGCGCGTGCGGCTCAGCGTCAGCATCAGGTCGAACACGCCATCGGCCGTCCTGCTGTCGAGATTGCCGGTCGGTTCGTCGGCCAGCACGCAGGCCGGCTGCGTCACCAGCGCGCGCGCGATGGCGACGCGCTGGCGCTCGCCGCCCGACAGTTCACCCGGCTGGTGCTCGACCCGATGCGCCAGCCCGACTTCGGCCAGCATGGCCGCCGCGGCTTCGCGCGCCTGGGCGCGCGTCTGCCGGCGGATCATCAGCGGCATCGCCACGTTGTCCAGCGCCGAAAACTCGGCCAGCAGGTGGTGGAACTGGTAGACGAAACCCAGCGCGCGGTTGCGCAAACTGCCGCGCGCCGCCTCGCCGAGCGAGGAATAGTCCTGACCGAGCAGCGTCACGCTGCCCGCGGTCGGCACGTCGAGCCCGCCCAGCAGATGCAGCAGCGTGCTCTTGCCGGAGCCGCTGGCGCCGACGATGGCCACGCGCTCGCCGCGCATCACGTCCAGATCGACGCCGGACAGCACCGGCACCTCGACCTTGCCCTGGTGGAAAACCTTGGTCAGCCCACGGCAGCTCATCACGATGTCACTGAGCACGATGTCACTCATAGCGCAGCGCCTCCGCCGGTTGCACGCGCGACGCGCGCCAGCTCGGGTACAGCGTGGCGACCAGGGTCAGCACGCCGCCGATCAGCGTCACCGTCACCACGTCGCTCATCAGGATTTCCGACGGCAGTTCGGGAATGAAATACACCTCGGACGACCACAGCGACACGCCGACGATCTTCTCGATGGCCGGCACCACGACGTCGAGATTGGCCGCCAGCAGCACGCCGCCGGCGACGCCGAGCAGCAGGCCGAAGCCGCCGATGATGGCGCCCTGCACGACGAATACCGCCATCATGCTGGCCGGGCTGGCGCCCAGCGTGCGCAGGATGGCGATGTCGGCCTGCTTGTCGGTCACCACCATGATGAGCATGGACACGATGTTGAAGGCCGCCACCGCGACGATGAGCGACAGGATGATGAACATCATGTTCTTCTCGATCGCGATGGCGCGGAAGAAGTTGGCGTGCTGGCGGGTCCAGTCGCCGACCAGCAGCTCCTGACCGGACAGCTGGGCGTGCAGTTCGCGCGCCACGCGCGGCGCGTCGAACAGGTCGCCCAGCTTGAGCCGCACGCCGGACACGCGGTCTTCCATCCGGTACAGCGTCTGCGCGTCCTGCATGTGGATCAGCGCGAGGCTGGCGTCGTACTCGAAATGGCCCGCCTCGAACACGCCGACCACGGTGAACTGCTTGAGCCGCGGCAGCACGGCGGCCGGCGTCACCAGCCCCTGCGGCGCGATCAGCGTCACCTTGTCGCCCAACTGCACCTGCAGCGCGCGCGCCAGTTCGATGCCCAGCACCACGCCATAGCCGCCGGGCTGCAGATCGGTGAGCTTGCCGGCGCGCATGTGCTGGCTGAAGTCGGCCACGCCGTCCTCGGCCGCCGGCAGCACGCCGCGCACCATGGCACCGCGCACTGTCTGGTCGAAGGACAGCATGGCCTGTTCGCTGACATAGGGCGCGGCTGCCTTGACCTCGGGATTCTTCAACACGGCGTCGGCCACCTGCTGCCAGTCGGCCAGCTCATTGTCGTAGCCGGTCACCTGGATGTGCGAGGCGACGCCGAGGATGCGGGTGCGCAACTCCTTCTGGAAGCCGTTCATCACCGACAGCACGGTGATCAGCGCTGCCACCCCGAGCGCCAGCCCGAAGGTGGAGATCAGGGAAATGAAGGAAATGAAGCCGTTGCGCCGTTTCGCCCGCACATAGCGCAGGCCGAGCAGGATTTCGTAGTTCATGGGGTCGGCATGGTACCGGATGGCGGCCGCGCGCCCGCCAGGGATGATGCGGCAGCGCCGTGTCGGATTGCGCCGACCGGGCACCGGCCAGTCCCCCGCGCGGCGTGCCGCAAGCCGGGTAAACTCCCGGCCATGTCCCTGCATCTCGTCCTCCCCGGCCTGCTCTGGCCGTCGACTTCACCGCTGCCGCCCCCCCGCACCCCGGCGCTGTCGCTGCTGCTGGGCCGAGGTCGCCGGACCTCACGGGCCGCGCGGGCGCCCGAACACCTGCTGGCCGAGCTGTTCGGCCTCGACGAGCGGGCGCCGCTCGGCGCGCTGCGCTGGGCCGGCACCGGCGAGCCGGCCGACACCCGCTGCTGGCTGGCGGCCGACGCTACCCATCTGCGCTTCGCGCGCGACGCACTGATGCTGACCGACCGCCCGGACGTCGCCCCGGACGCGCAGGAGGCCGCCGCGCTGGCCGCGTCGTGGAACGCCCACTTCGCCAATGTCGGCTGGCTGCACCTGCCGGCCGGCGGCCACGGCCACCTGTCGCTGCTGGAGCCGCTGGACGTCGACACGGTGCCGCCGGGCGCCGCGCTCGGGCGCAAGATCGACGCCTCGATGCCAGCCGGCCGCGACGGCGCGAAGCTGCGCCAGTGGATGAACGAGACACAGATGCTGTTCCACGCCCACCCGGTCAACGTCGCACGCGAAGAAGCGGGCCGGCCGGCCATCAACAGTCTGTGGTTCTGGGGCGCCGGCAGCCTGCCGGTACGGGCCGACATTCCCTGCATGCAGCTGTGGGCGGACGACGCGCTGGCGCACGGCCTGGCGCACGCCGCCGGCGTGCGCGCCGCGCCGCTGCCGGACAAGACCGGCGTCGCGCTGCAGGAAGGCAATCTCGTGCTGCTGCAGCACGCGCTTGCACCGGCCCTT
The DNA here is from genome assembly GCF_000527135.1 of Methyloversatilis discipulorum. NCBI lineage: Bacteria > Pseudomonadati > Pseudomonadota > Betaproteobacteria > Nitrosomonadales > Sterolibacteriaceae > Methyloversatilis > Methyloversatilis discipulorum. Next base: position 4,028,053 of record NZ_AZUP01000001.1, on the reverse strand, counting down.
TACCTGGACGCCGCAGCGTGGACTGAGGCGGTCGAAGCACTCGACCGCGACTGGATCGCGCCGGCGCTCGACGCGCTGCGCCGCGGCGACGTGCAGTCGGTCACCGTGCGCCTCAGCGGCGACGAAGCCGCCGTCGCCGTAACCACCGAACGCCGCGACCTGTGGAAATTCTGGCGCCGCCCGCTCCCCCTGACCCCTAGCCCCTAGCCCCTAGAAAACCAGTGACCCTCATCCTCAACCGCCCCATCCCGGCGCGCAGTTCTGCGCTGCTCGAACAGCAGGGCATCCATCCGCTGCTGGCCCGGCTCTACGCCGCGCGCGGCGTGCAGGACCGCAGCCAGATCGACTATTCGCTGAAGGCGCTGCTGCCGCCGGACGCGCTGACCGGCACCGCCGAAGCGGCGCAGATGCTGGCCGACGCGATCGAGGCCGACGCGCGCCTGCTCATCGTCGCCGACTACGACTGCGACGGCGCCACCGCCTGCGCCCTCGGCATCCGCGCGCTGCGGGCGATGGGCGCCAACGTGAGCTATCTGGTGCCTAACCGCTTCGAGTACGGCTACGGGCTGACGCCGGAAATCGTCGATCTCGCCGCGCACGCGGAGCCGGACATCATCATCACGGTGGACAACGGCATCGCCAGCGTCGAGGGCGTGGCGCGTGCCAACGAACTGGGCGTATCGGTGCTGGTGACTGACCATCACCTGCCGGGCGACGAACTGCCGCTGGCCGACGTCATCGTCAACCCGAACCAGCCGGGCTGCGCCTTCCCGAGCAAGGCCATTGCCGGCTGCGGCGTCATGTTCTACGTCATGCTGGCGCTGCGCGCCGAACTGCGCCGGCGCGGCGCCTTCGCCGGCCGCGAGGAGCCCAACCTCGGCAATCTGCTCGACCTGGTCGCGCTCGGCACGGTGGCCGACGTGGTGAAGCTGGACCACAACAACCGCGTGCTGGTGACCCAGGGCATGCAGCGCATCCGCGGCGGCAAGCTCACGCCGGGCCTGCGCGCACTGTTCGCCGCCGCCGGCCGCGAGCCGGAGCGCGCCACCTCCTTCGATCTCGGCTTCGCCATCGGCCCGCGCCTGAATGCGGCCGGCCGGCTGTCCGACATGTCGCTCGGCATCGAATGCCTGATCACCGACGACTTCGCGCGCGCGCTGTCGCTGGCGCAGCAGCTGGACGCGATGAACCGAGAGCGGCGCGAGATCGAACAGGGCATGCAGGAAGAGGCGGAAGCGCAGCTGGCCGGCATCGACATCGGCGAATCGAAATCGCTGGCGCTGTTCCACCCGGACTGGCACCAGGGCGTGATCGGCATCGTCGCCTCGCGCGTCAAGGAGCGCGCGCACCGGCCGACCATCGCCTTCGCGCGCGGCAACGAGGGCGAAATCAAGGGCTCCGGCCGCTCGATACCCGGCCTGCACCTGCGCGACGCGCTCGATCTGGTGTCCAAGCGCGAACCGGGCCTGCTCATCCGCTTCGGCGGCCACGCGATGGCGGCCGGCCTGACCGTGCACGAGCACGATTTCGAGCGCTTCCGTGACGCCTTCGAACAGGCAGTCGCCGACATGGTGGAACCTTCGGCGCTCACCCGCACCATAGAGACCGACGGCGCGCTCGAAGCGTCGCTGATGAACCTGCACGCGGCGACACTGATGGAAGCCGAAACCTGGGGCCAGGGCTTCCCGCCGCCGGTATTCAGCGACCATTTCGAAGTGCGCAACCAGCGCCTGCTGAAGGACAAGCACCTGAAGCTGTCGCTGGCGAAGGACGGTAACGTGTTCGACGCAATATGGTTCAACCGCGCCGAACCGCTGCCGGCGCGGGTGACCGCAGCCTACCGGCTGGACATCAACGAGTACCAGGGCGTGCGCCGGGTGCAGCTGATGGTGGAACACGCCGAACCGGCCTGATCAGGACAAAGCGCCGGCGCGACCTTGCCCTGTCAGCGGCGGCGATCTTCCGGCGTTATCGCTGAAGACCTCAACGAAGGACGACGACCATGTCTCACGACCGCTTTTTCCGCCGCGAAATGAGCCGCCGCGACTTCCTGTGGCTGTCCGGCATCGCCGGCGCCGCAGTGACGCTGCCGCAGCTTTCCGGCTGTGCCACCGACCCGATCACCGGCCAGCAGGTGCTGGTCGGCCTGTCCGAGCAGGACGAGATCGGCATCGACCGCAAGCACTCGCCGCAGCAGTTCTCGTCCGACTACGGCGCAGTTCAGGACGCCGAACTGAACCGCTACGTGAACGACATCGAACTGTCACTGGCCAAGAACACGCATCGGCCCGATGTGCCCTACAGCGCGCGCGTCGTGAACGCCAATTACATCAACGCCTACACCTTCCCCGGCGGCAGCATGGCGTGCACGCGCGGCATCATGCTGGACATGGACAGTGAGGACGAGCTGGCGGCCCTGCTCGGCCACGAGACCGGACACGTGAACGCGCGCCACAGCGCCAAGCAGGCCGGGCGCACGATGATGGCCCAGGTCGGCGCGACGGCGGTCAATGTCGCGGTGGCGATGTCTGACTACCGCGGCGCAGCACCGCTCGCCAACATCGCCACCCAGGTCGGTGCCAGCGCGCTGCTGGCCGGCTATTCGCGCGCCGACGAACGACAGGCCGACGCACTGGGGATGGAGTACATGACGCGCGCCGGCTACAACCCGGACGGCATGGTGAACCTGATGGACATGCTGCGCAGCCAGCACAAGGAAAAGCCCAGCCTGCTGCAGACCATGTTCTCGTCGCACCCGATGTCGGACGAGCGCTACGCCACCGCCGAGCGGGAAGCGCTGGACACCTACGGCAGCCTGCGCAACAAGAAGCTGTCGCGCGAGCGCTATATGGACCACACGGCAGGCCTGCGCAAGCTCGCCCCGGCGATCAAGTCGCAGCAGGAAGGCGAGTCGCTGATGGCGAAGAAGTCACTGGACGACGCCGAAACGCGCTTCGCGCAGTCGCTCAAGGTCGCGCCGGACGACTACTGCGGCAATGTGCTGATGGGCAAGTGCCTGCTGGCGCAGAAGCAATACGCCGACGCCGACCGCCACTTCGCGCGCGCCGCCGAGGTGTATCCGGGCGAGGGTCAGGCCATGTACCAGCGCGGCGTGTCCAAGCTGGCGCTGGGCCGGGCGCCGGAAGCGCTGGCCGCCTTCAACGCCTACGACCGCGTGCTGCCGGGCAACCCGACCACGCTGTTCCTGAAGGGCGTGGCCTACGAAACGATGCAGGACAAGCGCGCCGCCAGCCAGCACTACGCGGCCTACATCCGCAGCGGCAGCAAGGACGCGCAGGCCCAGTTCGCCTTCCAGCGGCTGCAGGCCTGGGGCGTCGTCAAGTAGTCCGACGCAGGCAGCGACGAGGATCTGCATACATTTGTGTCGGACACCGGATGCGCGCGGCCATGCGGTCGCACGCCGCCGCGCCGCAGCGCGGGAAACGGTCATTCCGGCGTCACGCTGCAGTGCGCCTTGTGACGGATTCCCGGCAGGGTTAGCATCGCGCGGCATCGTTTTTTGTCCGTTGCGGGCAACCCCCTGTAGCGGACAGTACGAAGCACCCACCACCACGAGGAGGAGCATCAACCATGTCTGAACAGAACAAGACGCAGTCGGGCCGTCGTAACTTCCTGGCCAAGGCTGCAGGCACCGCCGCCGGTACCGCCGCCATCGCCTTCCCCAGCATTTCCGTCGCCCAGTCCCCGGTCACCCTGCGTTTCCAGTCGACCTGGCCGGCGAAGGACATCTTCCACGAATTCGCACAGGACTACGCCAAGCTGGTCAATGACATGTCCGGCGGCCGCCTCAAGATCGACGTGCTGCCCGCCGGCTCGGTGGTGAAGGCCTTCGATCTGCTGGACGCGGTCAACAAGGGCACGCTGGACGGCGGCCATGGCGTGATCGCCTACTGGTACGGCAAGAATTCGGCGCTCGCGCTGTGGGGCTCCGGTCCGGCCTTCGGCATGGACGCCAACATGCTGCTGGCCTGGCACGAGTTCGGCGGCGGCAAGGCGCTGCTGGACGAGATCTACAAGAGCCTGAACATGGACGTCGTGTCCTACATGTACGGCCCGATGCCGACCCAGCCGCTGGGCTGGTTCAAGAAGCCGGTCACCAAGGCCGAGGACATGAAGGGCCTGAAGTTCCGCACCGTCGGCCTGTCGATCGACGTATTCACCGACATGGGTGTGTCGGTCAATGCGCTGCCGGGCGGTGAAATCGTGCCGGCGATGGACCGCGGCCTTCTCGACGCTGCCGAGTTCAACAACGCCGCCTCCGACCAGGTGCTCGGCTTCCCCGACGTGTCCAAGGTGTGCATGCTGCAGAGCTTCCACCAGGCCTCGGAACAGTTCGAAATCCTGTTCAACAAGAAGCGTCTGGAGTCGCTGCCGGCCGACCTGCGCGCCATCATCGCCAACGCGGTGCCGGCCGCTTCGGCCGAAATGTCGTGGAAGGCGATCGACCGCTACTCCACCGCCTACCAGGAAATGCAGGAAAAGCAGGGCGTCAAGTTCTACAAGACGCCGGACCCCATCCTGAAGGCGCAGCTCGCCGCCTGGGACAAGGTGACCGAGAAGAAGGCGGCCGAGAACCCGATGTTCAAGAAGGTGCTGGAATCGCAGCGCGCCTTCGCCCGTCGCACCGCGAAGTGGCAGAACGACACGACGGTGAATTTCAAAATGGCCTACGACCACTTCTTCTCGAAGAAGGGCTGAGGCCGCACCGCTGCAAACGAGCCGGCGTCTCCAAAAGGGGCGCCGGCTTTTTTGACTCCAAAAGAAAAGGACGGGCACCCACAGGTGTCCGCTTGATGCCATGCAGAAACTTCTCCTGCGCGTAGACCAGTTCAACACGCTGGTCGGTCACGCCTTCGCGTGGACCATAGTCGGGCTCACGCTGCTCATCACCTGGGAGGTGTTTTCGCGCTACGTGCTGAATTCGCCTCACGCCTGGGTGTTCGACGCCACCTACATGCTCTACGGCACGCTGTTCATGATGGCCGGTGCCTACACGCTCGCCACTGGCGGCCACGTGCGCGGCGACGTGCTGTACGGCTTCTTCCGGCCGCGCACGCAGGCCACGCTGGACCTCATTCTCTATTTCTTGTTCTTCATCCCCGGCGTGCTCGCGCTGTGCTGGGCGGGCTGGGACTTCTTCAGCGAGTCGATGGCGATCAACGAACATTCGTCGGTCACCTCCGATGGCCCGCCGATCTATCCGTTCAAGGCCATCATCCCGCTGGCCGGTGCGGTGCTGATGCTGCAGGGCGTGGTCGAAATCCTGCGCTGCATCGTCTGCATCCAGCAGGGCGAATGGCCGTCGCGCACGCACGACGTCGAGGAGGTCGATGTCGAGAAACTGCGCCACATGGTGCATGCCGATCTGCCTGAAGGCAGCGAAGGAGCGTCCAAATGAGAAAGGAACTCCGTTTCGGCTTCGGCCTGATGGCGATCATCATCGCCGCCACGGCCATCCTGATGCCGGCGCCGTCCGAATGGACCGGCGGCCACCTCGGCCTGCTGATGCTGGCGCTGGTGGTGGTGGCCATCATGCTCGGCTTCCCGACCGCCTTCACGCTGATGGGCATGGGGGTGCTGTTCTCCTGGCTGGCCTACCGGATGCAGAACCCGGACATCGCCACCCAGCAGACGCTGGACCTGATGGTGCAGCGCGCCTTCTCGGTCATGACCAACGACGTGCTGATCTCGATCCCGCTGTTCGTGTTCATGGGCTATCTGGTCGAACGCGCCAATCTGATCGAGAAGCTGTTCAAGAGTCTGCACCTGGCGATGGCCCGGCTGCCCGGTTCGCTGGCGGTCGCCACGCTGGTGACCTGCGCCATCTTCGCCACCGCCACCGGCATCGTCGGTGCGGTGGTGACGCTGATGGGTCTGCTGGCGCTGCCCGCCATGCTGCGCGCCGGCTATGACGTGCGCCTGTCGGCCGGCGTGATCACCGCCGGCGGCTGCCTGGGCATCCTGATCCCGCCTTCGGTCATGCTCATCGTCTATGGCGCGACCGCCGGCGTGTCGGTGGTGAAGCTGTATGCAGGCGCCTTCTTCCCGGGCCTGATGCTGGCCGCCCTCTATATGCTGTACGTGATCCTGGTGGCCAAGCTGCGCCCGGACATGGCGCCGCCGTTGCCGGACGCGGAGCGTCACGTCGAACTGCCGCCGTCGACGGCAGGGGTGGCGAAGCAGTATGGCCAGCGTGCACTGCCGGCGCTGCTGGCTGCGCTCAAGGGCCCGCGCAACGCCGGCGTGGCCACCGGCACGATCATGCGCCAACTGCTCGTGACGCTGCTGCCGCTGATCGCGGTCGCGGTGGCGCTGGTGTCCATACACGGCAACCTCACGAAGGCCGACGCGGTGGCCGACGCGCTGCCCGACAGCCTGCAGTCCTTCGACAGCGACTACTCGGGCGGCGATCTGGCCGAACCGCCGGCCGACGACGGCGGACTGCAGGAACCGCCTGCAGCCGACGGCCTCGCGGAACCGCCGACGACCGGCGGAGATCTGGCGGAACCGCCGGGTGTCGAGCCGACCGTCGCCGAGCCCGCTGCGCCGTCGCTGGCTGAGCCGGCGGCCGCCGAGGCCAAGGCCGCGCCGGCAGAGGTGGCCGAGGCGAAGTCTGCGCCACGCAGCTTCTGGATCGCGGTTGCGGTGTGTGCGGTGCTGATGTTCGCCTACTACGCGATGCTGAGCTTCGAGCGGCTGGAAATCTTCAAGATGCTGCTGTCGTCCTTCTTCCCGCTGGCCATCCTGATCCTGGCGGTGCTCGGCACCATCGTGTTCGGCCTGGCGACGCCGACCGAGGCCGCGGCGATCGGCGCCTTCGGTGGCGCACTGCTGGCGGCGGCCTACGGCCAGCTCAACTTCGGCGTGGTGAAGGAATCGGTGTTCCTGACCGCCAAGACCTCGGCCATGGTGTGCTGGCTGTTCGTCGGCAGCGCGATCTTCTCGGCCGCGTTCGCGCTGCTGGGCGGACAGGAGCTGGTAGAGAAGTTCGTGCTGGCGCTGGACCTGACGCCGATCCAGTTCATGATCCTGGCCCAGTTCATCATCTTCGTGCTGGGCTGGCCGCTGGAATGGACCGAAATCATCGTCATCTTCATGCCGATCTTCATCCCGCTGCTGGCGCACTTCAACATCGATCCGCTGTTCTTCGGCCTGCTGGTAGCGATCAACCTGCAGACGGCCTTCCTGTCACCGCCGGTGGCGATGTCGGCCTTCTACCTGAAGGGCGTGGCGCCGCCGCACGTGACGCTGAACCAGATCTTTGCCGGGATGCTGCCCTTCATGGGCATACAGGTGATTGCACTGATCCTGCTCTACCTGTTCCCGGGCATCGGCCTCTGGCTGCCCAACTATCTGTACAACTGATCGCAACGGTACAGATCAGGGTGTTCTGACGACGACGGCGCTGCGGCGCCGTCGTTTTTTTGGCCGCAACGTAGAATCGGACCGATGCTTTCCGCCGAACACACCCGCCTGCTGATCCGCCTGCGCTGGACAGCCTTCTTCCTGCTCGCCGGCGCCTATGTGCTGGTGTTCTTCCACCGAACGGCACCTGCCGCCATCGCCAGCGAACTGGCGCGCGACTTCAACGTCGGCCCGGCCTCGCTCGGCGCGCTGGCATCCAGCTATTTCTGGATCTACATGGTGATGCAGATCCCGACCGGGGTGCTCGCCGACACGCTCGGCCCGCGGCGCATCGTTGCGCTCGGCGGCGTCATCGCCGGCATCGGCTCGATCACCTTCGCACTGGCCGACACGCTGTGGGTCGCAGTGATCGGCCGCACGCTGGTCGGCCTCGGCGTGTCCTTCCCCTTCATCGCCCTGCTCAAGATCAACGCCGCCTGGTTTCCCGAGAGCCGCTTCGCCACGCTGAATGGCGTCACCATGTTCATCGGCAATCTGGGCGCCGCGAGCGCGGCGCTGCCGCTGGCCTGGGTGGTGACCCTGGTGTCGTGGCGCACGGTGTTCGTGGCGCTGGGCCTGCTGTCCATGCTGCTCGCACTGGTCACCTGGCTGCGCGTACGCGACCGGCCGGAGGACGCCGGGCTGCCCACCATGCGCGAGCTGGACGGCAAGCCGGCGCATGCGCCGCTGCCGGTCGGTGACTGGCGGGCCGGGCTGCGCCAGGTCGCACGCAACCGCGCCAGCTGGCCGGGGCTGTTCGTCAACGCCGGCATCGCCGGCAGCCTGTTCTCCTTCGCCGGCCTGTGGGGCGTGCCCTATCTGATGGCGGCGCACGGCATGGAACGCGCGGTCGCCGCGCAGCACACCACGCTGCTGCTGGTCGTGTTCGCCTGCAGCTGCCTGTTGATCGGCCGGCTGTCCGACCACCTGCGCCGACGCAAGCCGGTCATGCTGAGCTATGCCGCGCTCTATGTCGCCGGCTGGCTGCCCTTCGCGCTGGCCGACGGCGCGCTGCCGCCGCTGGCGACCTATGCCGCGTGCGCGCTGATCGGCGCCTCGGCTGCCGCCTTCTCGCTGACCTGGGCCTGTGCCAAGGAAGTGAATCCACCGGCGCTGTCCGGCATGGCGACCAGCCTGGTCAATGTCGGCTGCTTTCTGGGCGCCGCCTTGCTGCAGCCGCTGGTCGGCTGGGTGATCGAACTGTATTCGCCGTCCATCGCCGAAGCGACGCACGAGGCGGTGACCATGGGCATACGCGTGCTCGCGCTGGCTGCGCTGGGCGGCTTCGTCGCTGCCTGCTTCGTCCGCGAAACCGGCGGCCGCAACCTGACGGAATCGCACGGATGAACGCGCTGATCGGCCTGATGGTGCAGGTGATGCTGCCGCTGTCGCTGCTGGTGGCGGCCGGCGGCTGGTGGGCGGCGCGCATGGGCGAAGGACGCGATGCCGACGTGCTGCGCGCGCAGCTGAACCGGCTGGTGCTCTACGTTTTCTACCCGGCCATCCTGTTCGCCGTGGCGGCCAGCACGCCAATCAGCCTCGACCTGTTGACCGTGCCCTTCCTGGTCGGCCTCGGCACGCTGGCCAACGGCGCCCTGCTCTACCTGCTGCTGTGGAAGACGCGGCTGGGTGCGGGCCTGCACGACACCACGCGGGCCGCCATCATGCTGGGCGGCATGTTCGGCAACACCTTCAACGTCGGTGCGCCGGTACTCGAGTTCTTCTTCGGCAACGGCGCGATGCGCTACGCCATCTTCAACGACATGTTCATGACCATGCCCTTCGTGTGGACGCTGGGCGTGTGGATCGCCACCCGCCTCGGTTCGCACGCCGAAGGCGAGCGGCCGGACGTGTTGCGCACCGTGCTGATGATGCCGCCGATCTGGGCTTTCGTGCTCGGCCTCGGCGCCCAGTACACCGGGCTGGCCTACCCGCCGCTGGTGCAGGCGGCACGCTTCATCGGCCAGGCCGCGATTCCGGTCATCATCTTCGTGCTCGGCATGACCATTCCGTGGCGCCGCCTGGTGCCGCGCACCGAAATCCTGGTCGCCTCCGGCGTCAAGCTGCTGGTCGCGCCGCTGCTGATCTGGGGGCTGGTGCTGCTGGTGTCGGACACCCCGAACGAGGCGCAGCGTGCCTCGCTGGTCGAGTGTGCCACGCCCACCTTCATGACCTCGCTGCTGCTGGCCGAGCGCTTCAAGATCGACGCCGCCGCGTCGGCGCTGCTGATCGGCTGGAGCACGCTGCTGTTCTGGCTGTCGCTGCCCTTGCTGATGGGGCTGGGCCTGTTCGGTTGACACTCGCCGTCGGCGTTTTACCGTCGGGACGGCGTGCTGCAGCGGGTCAGGGCAGACTTTGCGTCGTCGTCGCCTGGATCGATCAGCGGCAGCAGCGCGGCCAGCGGGTTCACCAGTGCCAGCGCCGCCGCCGGCAGCAGACGGGCCAGCAGAGGGCCTTTTTCGAGCGACACCTCAGGCTGGGCGAAACGGCCGGTGATCCGCACCGGCGTGCGCAGGCTGAGCGGCGAGACGTCCTTCGGCGCAGCGCGCGCCACCAGGTCCAGTCTTTCGTCGACCAGCGACAGCGAACCGTCGACGCCGAGCGTCGAATCGGCCGTGTCGACGCGCGCGCTCGCGACCGTCACACGACCCTTGCGCGCCTGCAGATCAGCGACACCACAGGTCACCGGCAGCGCGGCGTCGCCGCTCAGCATGACGCCCAGCGCCTGGGCGACGTCGATGCCGGCCGCTTCGACCGCCAGGTGCGACACGCGGCCCTGCGTCCACACCAGCGCCGCATGACCGTCGGACGACGCCAGCAATTCGGCGGTTGACCGCCCCTGACCGCGCAGCTCGATACGTCCGCCGACGCGTCCGGCGACGTACGGTGGCGCGTCTGCGGTGCGCGGCTGACGTATCCACTCCTCCAGCCGCAGCCCGCCGCCGCGCAACTGCACGTCCCACTGCGCAATGTCGGCACGTCCGTCGAGACCGATGCGACCGGTGAGCCAGCCGTGCGCCAGTCGTGCTTCGATGTCGCGGATGTCGAGCACGCCATCGGCAAGACGCAGGCTGCCGCGCAACGGTGCGATCGCCTGCAGCGCGTCGCTGCCCGATTCGAAGCGCTCGATGTCGATGCGTACGTCGGCGTTCATGGCGCGCAAGGACGGCAGATCGAAGCGGCGGTCCGGCAACACGCGTCCGTTGCGTCGCGCGGGGGCTTGCTCGCCCGCCGGTACGCCCACCGCCGGGCCGAGATCGGCCAGCCAGAGTACGCTGCCATTCAGTGTGCCGCCCAACCAGGGCACCCGGTCGCGCCCCGTTTCATAGCGGAACTGGCCGGCCAGCCGGCTGCGGCCGATCCTTGCGGTGTCGATCGCCGTCTGCCAGGCATCGGGCTTGCGCTGCAGTCTGCCCTGCAGCGAGAACGCGGGGGTCGATGGCAAGGTCATTGCGAGGGCGTCGCCCAGCGCCGCGAGCGAAGGGCCGCTCACCGAGTAGCGCCCGTCCAGTCCGCGCTGCGTCAGCAGATCCTGCACACGACCGTCGAATGACAGTGCGGCACGACCAAGCTTCAGCGCCAGCGTGACCGGCACTGCCGGCACGTCGTCTTCGCCGGACAACCAGGGCAGCGTGGATCCGGTGCTCAGGGTCGCCGTCAGCAGCGACTGGCGATAGCGGCCGTCGACGCTCGCCCGGATGCCACGGTCGTCCCGCGCATCTCCGGCCCGCTCGCTGCCGTCGCGCATCGAGAAGTTCGCCGTCACGGCCAGCGCGAGCGGCGCGTCGTCGACCACGAGTCGCCCCCGCGCCACCTCGACACGTGCGGGCTGCACCCAATCCAGCAGTGGTCGGGCCGGTTCATTGTCCGTTCGCTCGAACTGCCAGCTGGCGCGGCCGTCATCGCCGCGGACGAGGTGAAGGTCCAGACCTTCGGCAACCAGGCTTTCGATGCGCAGCGGCGCACCGCGCAACATGCGGAACACGTCCGTGTAACGCAGCTTCAGACGGGCTTCGCGGGCATCCATCAGCGCCGGCTGCGGCGCCCATTCCGGACCGCCGATGCGCAGACGGTCGACGCGAAGGTCGATGCCACCGAGAAGTCGAAGCGCGAAGGTGTCGCGTCCGCCAAGGTCCACCGGACGCGCGGTTGCAGCCGTCAGCCAGCGCTCGGCCGGCTCCGCCAGAAAAAACCAGCCACGCCATTCGCTCCATGCGAACAGCGTGGCCAGCAGACAGCAGGCGGCGAGGATGAGGCGGCAGGCCAGGCCTGCCGCGGTGGAACGCGCACTCATCTGCCTCTCCGGCTCGCCGCGTTCCCGCTCAAGCATCAGCCGTGCTTGGCGCGAATCTGGATCGCGTTCTTGACCGATTTGGCGCCCTTGACGCCGCGCGCGATGCGCTCGGCCTCGGCCTTCTCGGTAGCGTCCTTGGCGAAGCCGGACAGCATGACCTCGCCATTCAGCGTTTCGACGCTGATGGCCGACGCGTCGACGGCCTTGGATTCAACGAACTTGGCCTTCACCGACGCGGTGACGGTCGCGTCGTCGATGTACTCGCCGACCGAGGACTGGTCGCGCGTGACGGCGCAGCCCGGCAGCACGGTCAGGGCAGCCAGGGCGGAGAAGGCGGTGGCGAGCATGAGATTGGAACGCATGATGGGGACTCCCTTGTGATGAACGCTGGTCGCCGGCTGCGACCGCTGCGCAATGAACGGAATCGATCCTGGCGGTGCCCGGTGCGGACAGGCACGCATGCATCCGTCAAGTCGATGACTGCAGTCTAGGGGGGACGCATCGGCCGGCCCGTCGGACAAGCGCCGTCCGCCGTGTAGGACAGCGCCGGCCTACCACCAGCGTTCGAACAACCGCGCCGCCCGCTCCTGCAGACGCGGCCACAGCGGTCGTCTGCGCCAGGTCTGCGCGTCGATGGTCTGCGACGCGGCGACGTCGCGCTCGAACATGCGCGTCATCGCGTCGCCGAAGTCCTCGCCGAACACCACCGCATTGACCTCGTTGTTGGCGACGAAACTGCGCCAGTCCATATTGCTGGAGCCGACCGTCGACAGCACGCCGTCGATGACCGCCGTCTTCGAGTGCAGCACCGCGTCCTGCAGTTCGTGGATGCGCACGCCGGCGTCGAGCAGTTCCTGGTAGTAGCTGCGGCCGGCATGCAGCACCGGCGAGAAATCGCTGACCGACGGCAGCACCAGCTGCACATCGACGCCGCGTCGTGCCGCGTCGGCCAGCGCATCGACCATGTCCTGTCCGGGTGAGAAGTAGGCCATGGTCAGATGCACGCTGCGGCTTGCGGCGTCGATCGCGGTCAGCAGCATGGTGTAGATGCGGTTCTGCCCGTCGTCCGGCGACGACGGCACGATGCGCACGGCGTGCGGGCCGGCGGCCTTTGCTGCCACCGGCGCGATGGGCGAATGCAGCGCCGGCTCGCAGTGCTGGCTGCGCCAGGTGTCGCGCACCAGATCGTCGAGCGCCGCGGCGGCCGGGCCGCGCAGTTCGATCTGCGTGTCGCGCCAGCCGTTCTATTCCGGAGTGCGCGCCTGTCGGCCGAAGGAACCGGAAGCGTAGACGGCGCTGATGTTGATGCCGCCGGTGTAGGCCACGTCCCGATCGACCACCAGAATCTTGCGATGATCGCGGTGGGTGATGTCCTGGTAACGGCGCTTGCGCAGCGGCGACAGCGGATTGAATTCGCACACGGCGACGCCCGCCGCGCGCAGCACTTCGAAATAGTCGCCACGGGTACCGATGGAGCCGACCGCATCATGGATCAGCGCGACCGACACGCCCTCGGCACGTTTGCGCACCAGCAGCGCGGCGAGATCCTGCGCAATCTTCGCGTCGTCGATGATGTAGCTTTCGAGCAGGATGGAAGTGCGCGCACGCGCGATCGCGCTGAACATCGCATCGAAGGTGGCCGGCCCGTCGATCAGCAGACGGGCGGCATTGCCTGCGTACAGGTCCACGTCACCGAATTCCGCCATCGCGGCGAGCTGGCGCTTCAGCGGCGACGCACCACCCTCGCGCCCGATGCGCTCGATCAGCCGCGCGCGCTGATCGTGGTCAAGGCGTCCGCGCGGTCCGGTCACGTCCATCTTCGCAACCACCTGGTGCGCTGCCGGAGCCGGGCCTTCTGCCTTCGTCTGCAGCGTGCGCTCAGACGGCAGCGACGCCACGCATCCGGCCGCGCAGATCGCCAGCGCCGCAAGCAGCGGCCGGCCGCGACGCTTCGACGCGCACATGACCGTGGTCAGCGCTGCAGCGGGCAGGCAGCTGCAGGCAGCTGCAAGGACGGGATGAGGAAGGGCAGCGCGCATTCGCAGCCCCACAGCGCCTGCACGTCGTCGTTGTCGGCAGGGGGGCGGAGCATCGGCTGTTCGAGTTCTGTCGTCATGCTGTTCATCGGCGATCTCCTCTGGAAGCGATTCGACGGTGGCCGCGTTGCCGCGTCGTGCAGCCACTGTACGGAGCACGGACGCCGCATCGTGTCGGCGGAGACCGGGCCGCGTGTAGGAATTCATCCCAGCGTGCGTGCGCGACCGTCGTTCGCTGGGACAATCAAGGTACTTCCCTGCGCAACGCCCGACCCGATGCCATGCTGCTGAACGATTCATCGCTGCTGCACACCCACTGCCTGATCGCTGGCCTCTGGACGCACGCCGACGACGAAGGCGTGATCGAAGTACGCAATCCGGCCAGCGGTGCGCTGCTGGCGACCGTGCCGCGCTGCGGTGTCGCGGAAACACGGCGCGCCATCGACGCCGCCCACGGCGCACAGCCCGCCTGGCGCGCGCTCGGCGCACACGAGCGCGCGCACCGGCTGCGTGCGTGGTTCGCGCTGATCAACCAGCACGCCGACGATCTGGCACGGCTGATCACCGCCGAAGGTGGCAAGCCGCTGAGCGAGGCGCGCGGCGAGGTGCGCTACGGCGCCTCCTTCGTCGAATGGTTCGCCGAGGAGGCGAAACGCACTTACGGTGAAACCATCCCGTCGCCGGATCCCGGCCAGCGTCTGCTGGTGATCAAACAGCCGGTCGGCGTCTGCGCAGCGATCACGCCGTGGAACTTCCCGCTCGCGATGATCACGCGCAAGGCGGCGCCGGCGCTGGCTGCCGGGTGCACCGTCGTGCTCAAGCCGGCCGAGGCGACACCGCTGACTGCGCTGGCGCTGGCCGATCTGGCCCAGCGCGCCGGCGTTCCGCCCGGCGTGCTTAATGTCGTCACCGGCGAGCCGGCCGACATCGGCGGCGAGCTGTGCGCGCATCCGTGGGTGCGCAAGCTGTCCTTCACCGGATCGACCGCGGTCGGGCGTCTGTTGATGACGCAGTGCGCGCCGACGCTGAAAAGACTGTCGCTCGAACTGGGCGGCAATGCGCCCTTCATCGTGTTCGACGACGCCGACCTGGAACTCGCGGTCGACGCGGCCATCGCCGCCAAGTACCGCAACAGCGGCCAGACCTGCGTCTGCGTGAACCGCTTCATCGTGCAGTCGGGCATACACGACGCGTTCGCCGCGCAACTGGCCGCGCGGACAGCGCAGCTCAAGGTCGGCGACGGCATCGAGGACGGCGTACAGCAGGGCCCGCTGATCAGCGCCGCGGCGGTCGTGCGAGTCGAGGAGCAGGTGGCCGACGCCATCGCGCGCGGTGCCACCGCACTGTGCGGCGGGCGCCGTCATGCGCTCGGCGGCAACTTCTTCGAACCGACGGTACTGGTCGGTGCCCGGCCGGACATGTCGCTGGCGCGCGAGGAAACCTTCGGGCCGCTCGCGCCGGTGTTCCGTTTCGACCGCGAGGACGAAGCGATCGCACTCGCCAACGACACGGAAGCCGGTCTCGCCGGCTACTTCTTCACGCGCGACATCGACCGGGCGTGGCGCGTCGCCGAAGCACTGGAGTGCGGCATGGTGGGCATCAACACCGGCCGGCTGTCGAACGAGGCGGCGCCGTTCGGCGGCATCAAGCAGTCAGGCTTCGGTCGCGAAGGTTCTCGCTACGGCATCGAGGAGTATCTCGACATCAAGTACCTGTGCTTCGGCGGCGGCCGTTGAGCGCGGATCAGACCGCGTCGTAACCGGCTGCCTCGACCGTCTCCAGCAGCCGCTCCCGCGCGAGCGCCGCGTCGTGCTCGATCTCGGCGTCGCCGTGTTCGAAATGCACGGTCACACGGTGGACGCCCGGCAGCGCAGCAAGAGCGCCTTCGAGGCCCGCCACGCATTTCCGGCAACTCATGCCGACGATGCGGATGCGTGTGCGCGAGCTTGCCTCAGGCGCGCAGCGAGAAGGGGTTGAAGTCGGTGTCGCGGTCATAGTAGTCCTCGTTCTCGGCCCGCTTCAGCCAGGCGACGATGCGATAGGTGAGCGGCGTGAACGCGACTTCGACCCCGACCTTGGCGACGAACTGGGCAAGCATGACGGCCGGCAGCTGTTCGTCCGGAATGATGCCGGTTCCCCAGAAGGCGAGCGGGTAGAACAGCAGCGAATCGACGCCTTCGCCGAAGATCGTCGAGCCGATGGTGCGCATCCACAGCCAGCGCCCGGCCATCCACAGCTTCATTTTCGCCAGCACGAAGGAATTGACGAATTCGCCGCAGCAGAAGGCGACCAGCGACGCGATGGATACGCGCCACGCTGAACCGAAGGCGACTTCGTAAGCCTGCTGGTTGTGCCAGAACGGCGCTGGCGGCAGCGCCACCACCACGGCGGCCATCGCCGAAGCGAAGGCCAGCGCGGCGAAACCGGTCCAGATCACGCGACGCGAACGCGCGTAACCATAGACCTCGGTCAGGATGTCGCCGAACACATAGCTGATCGGAAAGAACAGCACGCCGGCGCCGAAGGTGAGCGTGCCGAGCAGCGGCGCGTCGAACTGCGCGATCTTGGCTGGGCCGATCAGGTTGGAACAGACCAGCACGGTCACGAAGGCGACCATGACCCAGTCGTAGTAGCGGTACTGACGTGCAGCCATGTGCGCGGCCCGATGAATGCAGACCGCGATTGTGCATTGCCACAAGCGGTCCGTCAGCCTGGACCGCGCAGGACTCAGACGCTTTCGAGGAAGCCCAGGTGGAAAGCCGACACGCGGTCCAGACCGATGCGGCAGACGACCGATTCGTTGGCCGGCACCGGGTCCTGTCCCGGCGTGAAGTACATCGCGTCACGCAGATGGATGAAGGCACGCGCACCGTCGTCCGCCGGCGTGCCCGCCGCCAGCGCGTCCTTGATGCCCTGTTCGATCGAGGTGGTCAGGATGTGGTGCTGCATGTACTGCGCCCGGCTGATGACGAAACCGGAAATCAGGAAGCCATCGACCACCAGCGTGACCGCCGTTTCCATCTTGGTTTCGGATTCAGCGAACTTGACGATGAGTTCGAGTATCGGGTCTTGCATGGCGCCTCCTTGATGAGGGGGTTGTGATCTGCTTCTGCTGCATCCCAAGAGTACTCCGCAGCAGCACGCAGAACCATCAGCCCGGAAAGCTCAGGCTGACTGGCTCTCGTCGGCGTCGGCTTCAGGCGGTGGCGGCAGGATGAAGGCGGCTAAGCGACGGGCCTGCGTCA
Organism: Methyloversatilis discipulorum; assembly: GCF_000527135.1. Classification (NCBI taxonomy): domain Bacteria; kingdom Pseudomonadati; phylum Pseudomonadota; class Betaproteobacteria; order Nitrosomonadales; family Sterolibacteriaceae; genus Methyloversatilis; species Methyloversatilis discipulorum. Next base: position 4,011,053 of record NZ_AZUP01000001.1, on the reverse strand, counting down.
CCATGATCACACCGACAGCCAGCTGTGCCAGTGCCGCGATTCCACTTGCGTGTGCATCGGCGGTCAGGTTGCTCAACTGATAGCCATTCCTCACAAAGTGCGCTGCGCTGATTGCATAGGTCAGGGCGGGCTCGAGCGCCTTGAGCCCGATTACCGCCAGTCCGACCGTCACGCAGGCAACGACGATCACCTGTTGCCCGTTCAGCGTGAGCCGATTGTCGTGCAGGGTACGCGGCACGAGGCGATGCGCAAGCGCCATTGGGAACAACCACATGAACACGGCAATGACCGAAAAGAGCGCGGCGGACATCAGGTACAGCTCGTTCATGTCGGCATTGCTGCTGTCGCGCAAGGCATACGCGATGCCGAACATCTGGATCACCCAGACGCCCAGCCAGACGGCGAAGAGTCTGACCGCGAGACCGACGATCTGTTGTGGGGTCATCGAAAAGGACCGGGGCGGAAGAATAGCGCTGATTGTCATATGACGGACGCGCACCCACAAGCAGTTTTCCGGCAGCCAGGATGAAAAAAACGCGTACCGCTCTCGCGGACACGCGGTTTTTCCGGAGCGACGACGGGTCAGCTGAGGGCCTTGATATGGTCGATCATTTCCGCCACCCCGCCCTGTGCCGAGCCGTAGCAGAGGCAGCAGTTGTCCTCGAAGAACAGCGCGTTCTCGATGCCGGAACAACCGGCGCCCTTGCCGCGCTTGATCACGATGACGTACTGCGCCTTGTCGGCATTGAGAATCGGCATGCCGTAGATCGGGCTGGTCTTGTCGGTGCGGGCGACCGGGTTCACCACGTCGTTCACCGATCACCAGCGCCACGTCGGGCCAGGCCTTCCGGCCCGACACTGTGTCCGATCAACCCTTGAGCGCCACCAGGATCTCGTCGAGCATCTTCTTGGCGTCGCCGAACAGCATGCGGTTGTTGTCCTTGTAGAACAGCGGGTTGTCCACGCCCGCGTAGCCGCTGGCCATGGAGCGCTTCATGACGATGCTGGTGCGGGCCTTCCAGACTTCGAGCACCGGCATGCCGGCGATCGGGCTGGTCGGGTCGTCCTGCGCGGCCGGGTTGACGATGTCGTTGGCGCCGATGACCATGGCCACGTCGGTGTCCGGAAAGTCCTCGTTGAGTTCGTCCATTTCGAAGACGATGTCGTAGGGCACCTTGGCTTCGGCCAGCAGCACGTTCATGTGGCCTGGCATGCGGCCGGCCACGGGGTGAATGCCGAAGCGCACGTTCACGCCCTTCTCGCGCAGGGTGCGGGTGATCTCGAACACCGTGTGCTGGGCCTGGGCGACGGCCATGCCGTAGCCGGGAACGATGATCACGTTCTTGGCCTCGCGCAGCATCTCGGCGGTCTCGGTGGCGCTGACGGGCGTCACCTCGCCCTGGGGCTCGGCGGCCGCGCCGTCGGCCTTGGCGGCCGGCGCGCCTGCGCCACTGCCGAAGCCACCGGCGATCACGCTGATGAAGTTGCGGTTCATCGCGTTGCACATGATGTAGGACAGGATGGCGCCCGATGAACCGACCAGCGCACCGGTGACGATCAGCAGGTCGTTGCTGAGCATGAAGCCGGTGGCGGCTGCCGCCCAGCCGGAGTAGCTGTTGAGCATGGACACGACCACCGGCATGTCGGCTCCCCCGATGGCCATCACCATGTGGATGCCGAACAGCAGCGCCAGCACCGTCATGATGATCAGCGGGGTCATGCCGTCGGCGACGCTTTCGGCACGGATGAACTCGCGGCCGTACCAGATCACCACAAGCAGCGCGATCAGGTTGAGCCAGTGGCGCGCCGGCAGCAGCAGGGGCTTGCCGCCGATCTTTCCGTTGAGCTTGCCGAAGGCAATCAGCGAACCTGAGAAGGTGACCGCACCGATGAGGATGCCCAAGTAGATTTCGACTTCGTGGATGGCTTTCTCGGCACCTTCGAGTTGAAGCGACGTGTCGACATAGCTGGCGAAGCCGACCAGGCAAGCGGCCAGACCGACCAGGCTGTGCATCAGCGCGACCAGCTCGGGCATCTGGGTCATCTTGACCGCTTTCGCGGCGTAAAGGCCGACGCTGCCGCCCACCACCAGCGCGCCGACGATCCAGGGAATGCCGGCGGGTGAAACGCGCGGCCCGAAGACCGTGGCGAGCACGGCCAGCGCCATGCCGACCATGCCGTACAGATTGCCGCGGCGCGACGATTCCGGGTTGGACAGGCCGCCCAGACTGAGGATGAACAGGATGGCGGCTCCGAGGTAGGCCACCGTGGCAAGGCTTTGGGACATGGGTGTCTCGTCTCTTTCTTGTCTTGATCGGTCGGGGACGGAGCCGAAGGTCCGTCCCCAGGGTCCTTACTTCTGGAACATCGCCAGCATGCGGCGCGTCACGGCAAAGCCGCCGAACATGTTGATCGCGGTCAGCACGATGCCGGCGAAGGCGAGCCAGAGGATGAGCTGGTCTGGTCGACCGTTCGCACCGGCATCAGGTGGCGCGATCTGGATCAGCGCACCTATGACGATGATGCTGGAAATGGCGTTGGTCACGCTCATCAGCGGCGTGTGCAGCGCGGGCGTGACGTTCCAGACCACCATGTAGCCGATGAAGCAGGCCAGCACAAACACCGTGAAGTGGCCCAGGAACGCGGCCGGCGCGAACGAACCGATGGCCCAGAACGCCAGAGCCCCCAAGGCGAAGATGATGGCCAGCGTCTTGGCGGGCATCGGGCCGCCGGGACCGTGCCCATGACCGCTCTTCTTCTCAACCGCTGCGGCGGCCGGCTTGGGCGCAGGCTTCGGAGCGGCGGCGATGGGCGGGGCCGGCCAGGTGATCTCGCCGTCCTTGATCACGGTCAGGCCACGGATGGCATCGTCGTCCATGTTGACGTTGATGACGCCGTCCTTGGTCTTGCACAGCTCTTCGGTCAGGCGGAACAGGTTGGTGCCATAAAGCGTGGACGACTGGCGTGCCATGCGTGAGGCCAGGTCGGTGAAGCCGACGATGGTCACGCCATGCTTGACCACGGCCTTGCCCGGTTCGGTGAGTTCGCAGTTGCCGCCCTGTTCGGCCGCCATGTCGACGATCACGCTGCCGGGCTTCATGCTGCGCACCATCTCGGCCGTGATCAGACGGGGTGCAGGCTTGCCCGGAATCAGCGCGGTGGTGATGATGATGTCCACCTCGCGTGCCTGCTGCGCGTACATCTCGCGCTGCGCGGCCTGGAAGCCTTCGCTCATGACCTTGGCGTAGCCGCCGCCGCCCGAGCCCTCTTCCTCGTAGTCGACCTTGACGAACTCGCCACCCAGCGAGACGACCTGGTCGGCCACCTCGGCGCGGGTGTCGTTGGCGCGCACGATGGCGCCCAGGCTGGCCGCCGCACCAATGGCGGCCAGGCCGGCCACACCGGCACCGGCAATGAACACCTTGGCCGGCGGCACCTTGCCCGCGGCGGTGATCTGGCCATTGAAGAAGCGCCCGAAGGCGTTGGCCGCCTCGACCACCGCGCGGTAGCCGCTGACGCCGGCCATGGAGGTCAGCGCGTCCATCTTCTGCGCGCGGCTGAGGGTGCGCGGCAGCGCGTCGATGGCCAGCACGGTGACCTTTTTCGCCGCCAGCTGCTGCATCAACTCCGGGTTCTGCGCCGGCCAGACGAAGCCGATCAGGGTCTGCCCTTCGTGCATCAGCGCCACCTCGTCGGCGGTCGGCGGACGCACCTTGAACACGATGTCGGCGCTGCTCCACAGCTCGGTCGCAGAGCCGGCGATGCTGGCGCCCGCTTCGCGGTAGGCGGCATCGGACAGGTCGGCCAGATCACCCGCGCCGGTCTCCACGACCACGCCAAAACCCAGCTTTGTCAGTTTGGCCACCACGTCTGGCACGGTGGCCACGCGCTTTTCACCCGGGAAGATCTCTCGGGGGACGCCGATGCGCTGCGGCGTGGGGGCTGCCGCGCTGGCCGCGGCGTTGTCGTTCGATGCGCCAGTAGTCATGGGTAGGTCCTCGCTCGATTTGTTGGAATTCGGTCAGTTGCTGCGCGATGGCGCATCAGGGGGCAGAAGCAGTGGCGGAACCGTCAACCTGCCCCGAACACTGCAGACGCTGTCCGTCGCGGCCTTGTGCAGTTGACGCCCCCAGCGCACGCTGGCGGCGGACACGCCCGTCGGCAGCGGCTCTGTCCGCACATGACCGGTCCGGCGACAGGCGCATGACTGCCCGCTCGGAGCACCTGCCGGTGCGCCTTCTCCCGCCTTCCGGATCGCGCAGTCTAGCGTGTCGGGCTTCACGGCGCAGCACTTTGTGCCAAAAAAGATGCACGTTGCGCCGCAACACGCCATAGCCGCTCAGTGTTCTTGACAAAGGGCGAGCGCATGTGCTGCACCGCAACACGCGTGGGTGCGCATGCAATGGCGGTCAACGGGAGATGAAGGCAAGGCGCACGCGGCGGAACGCCGCGGCGGGTCAGGCGGGAAGTTTGCCGAGCTTGCGCCGGGCAGCGTCGAGGCGTTCTTTTTCGGCTTTCTGGCGGGCTTCGACGTCCACCAGCTTGATGATGATCAGCGACACGTTGTCGCCGGTCGGGCGGCCACGTTCGCGTGCGCGCTTGATGAACACCTCGGCCGCCTCGCGCGCCGAGTATACCGACAGCACGCCGCCCATTTCCTCGTCGGAGAAGTAGGCCCACAGCCCGTCGGAGCAGATGACAAAGGTGTCACCATCGGACAGCGTGTCGGTGCCGCCGAAGTCGATCAACGGCTCCTTCTGCGCACCGAGGCAATGCAGCAGCAGGTTGCGCTGCGGGTGCGTCTTGGCGCCCTCTTCGTCGAGGCGGCCCTGACGCATCAGTTCGCCGACCAGCGAATGATCCTTGCTGCAGCTGACCAGCTTGTCGTCACGGAAATGATAGATGCGCGAATCGCCGCAATGCGCCCAGTCGGCACGGCCACCGTTCATCAGCAGCACGCAGGCAGTGGAATGCGGATCCTGTTCGGACGTGAAGCGGGTGAGCTTGATGACGACGTGCGATTCCTCGACCACGCTGCGCAGCAGCTCGTGCGGCGATTCGATCGCCGGGGCAAAGCTCTCGAAGTTCTCGCGCGCCTTGTGCACGACCTGCTCGGCCGCCATCGCGCCGCCGCTGTGGCCGCCCATGCCGTCGGCGAGCACGGCCATCAGCATGCCCTTGTGACGGGAATGCGGAAAAACCGCTGCGCGATCCTGCTGTTCCTTGCGATCGCCGATGTGCTGCGCGACGCAGCTGTCTAGTTTGAGCGCCATGAAGCTTCCCGGATGCCTGTAGCCGATTCTAGCTTCTCAACAGCACACGCTCGTGTAACGGGCTGTTCATGTCTGCAAGCACAGGTGCAATTTCACGATTCTTCACATCGAGAAGCTCACGTGGTGTTCGTTGATCTCGTCGATGTACTCGTCGAGCGCGCTCGCGTGTATGCCCAGTTCCTGCAGCACTTCGCCCGAACGCATGCTCCAGATCGGATCCGGCAGGCCCTTGTTGCGCAGATAGATGTGCGTCGCCAGCGCGACGATGCCTATCGTGCTGCGCAGGCCGTAGGTGTCGTCCTCCGGCATTTCGTGGTGATAGCGGATGGCCTGCACGATCAGCTCAGGCAGCCCCCAGTTGCGGGCGACCCAGTAGCCGACCGTCGCGTGATCGAGACGGAAGCGGACGTTCTCCAGCCCGGTGTCGACCCAGTAGGACTCCTCGTCCAGGTTCAGCGTCGTCCAGTAGTCGGCGAAGCGCTGCGTCAGCAGCGGCACGCCGCAGTCGTGGAACATGGCGGCCAGATAGGCCTGATCGGGAAACACATTGCACACGGCGACGCGTTCGCCGGCGATCTGCGAGGCCAGGCTGGCAATCGTTTCGCAGCGTTGCCAGAAGCGCTCCATCTGCGGCCCCGGACCGCCTGCCGCCTGCCGGATCGAAATGCCGCGCACGAGATTGATGGTCTGGTCGAGGCCGACCACCATCAGCACCTGTTCCGCATTGGCGGGCGCCCGTCCGCGCCGGTAGGCGGGCGAGCGGCACACCTTGAACAGCGCGGCCAGCACACCCGGGTCGCGCGAAATGCTCTCGGCCAGGAAGGCAACCTCGAAATCCGGGTTGCGCATCAGGTTTTCGATGTCCTGCAGCAGTCGGGGCTTGGGTGGAAGGAGGACGGCGGATGACTCGAGGACTGCGTCGATCACCTCGGGCGCGTGTACGGCAGCTTGCTGCATGATGGGCTCACTCGGAACTGTATTGCGGGCTGCGAGCTTTAACGGCAGCCATCGACAGGACTTGAGCGGCGGAACGCACCCGGATCCGCAGGCCGCGGATCCGGGTCGGGCGCGGCCCGCGATTCAATGCCAACGGACCCTAGGTGAGCGCCTGGTCGAGCCACTCTATCCAGTGGCGCACCGGCGTCGCGGTGCCGGTCTGCAAGTGGGCGATGCAGCCAACGTTGGCACTGGCGATGCCGGCCGGCTGTTCGGTCTGCAGCGCGCGCAGCTTGTTGTCGCGCAAGGTCGTCGCCAGCGCCGGCTGCAGCAGCGAATAGCTGCCGGCCGAGCCACAGCAGAGATGGCTGTCACTGACCGGCTTCAGGTCGTAGCCGGCAGCGCGCAACAACGCCTCGGCGTGACCGCGCACCTGCTGGCCGTGCTGCAGCGAACAGGGCGGGTGGTAGGCGAGCGGCCGGCGCACGGCAGCGCCGGCGGCGAACAACCCTTCGATCTGTACGCGCTCGGCCGCCAGGATTTCCGACAGATCGCGGGTCATCGCCGCCACCTTCGCCGCGCGCTCCGCGTACTGCGGATCGTCGGCCAGCAGATGGCCGTACTCGCGCACTGTGCTGCCGCAGCCGGAAGCCGTCATCACGATGGCCTCGACGTCGCCGCGCTCGATCGCCGGCCACCAGGCGTCGATCAGCGCACGCATATCCTGGCGGCCGCCGTCCTGGTCGTTCAGGTGGAAACGCAGCGCGCCACAGCAGCCGGCGCGCGCGATCTCGACCAGCGAAATGCCGAGCAGGTCGAGCACGCGCGCCGCCGCGGCATTCACATCCGGCATCAGCGTCGGCTGCACGCAGCCGGCCAGCACCAGCATGCGGCGCTGATGGCGCACCGGCGGCCAGGCGCCGGCGCTGCGCGCGTCGGCCACCTTGGCCGCCAGCGACGCCGGCAGCAGCGGCTTGGCGAGCCGACCGAGCGCCAGTGCGGTGTTGAACACCGCCGGACGCGACAGCCCCTCGCGCAACAGCCAGCGCTTCGCGCGCTGCGCCAGCGGGCGCTTCGCCCGTCGCTCCGCCACCGCGCGACCGATATCGACCAGTTCGCTGTAGCGCACGCCGGACGGACAGGTCGATTCACAGTTGCGGCAGGTGAGGCAGCGGTCGAGGTGAGGCAGCACGGTGTCGGCCGGCACCTCGCCTTCGAGCATCTGCTTCATCAGGTAGATGCGGCCGCGCGGGCCGTCGAGTTCGTCGCCCAGCAGCTGGTAGGTGGGACAGGTGGCGTTGCAGAAACCACAGTGCACACACTTGCGCAACAGGGTGTCGGCAGCGTCGCCTTCGGGGGTGTTGCGGATGAAATCGGCCAGTCCGGTCTGCATCAGTCGGCGCTCACAGTTCAGCGTACAGGCGTCCGGGGCTGAACACGCCGGACGGGTCGAAAGCCTGCTTCAGGCGGCGGTGCACCGCCATCACCTCAGGCGCCAGCGGCTCGAACACGCCACGCGCCCGATCGACGGCACGGCCGCCGCGGAACAGCGTTGCGTGACCGCCGACCGCTTTCACCGCGTGACGCAGCGTGTCGGCATCGAGCTCGCTACGCAGCCAGAGCTGCATGCCGCTCCACTCGATCAGGCGGGCGCCGTCGAGCGGCAGCACCGGCGTCAGCGGCGGCAGCGACAGGCGCCACAGAGGCGTATCGCCGGCGAAGAAGTCGTGCGTCTGTTCGCGCATCGACTGCCACAGCGCAGCCGCCTCCGCCGCATCGATCAGATCGCCGCCGACGTTGCGTACGGCCGCGTCGAGCGCGGTCTGCGCGCCGGACAGTCGAACCGCCAGCCGACCGTCCAGCCAGGCCGTCGCCGACACCGGAAGCGGCTGGGCGCCCCACTCGCGCATGCGGGTCAGCGCCTGCGCCTCGTCGAGCGCGAGCATGCGCGTCTGTTCCGCCTGCGGGCGCGGCAGCACCTTCAGCGTCACCTCCAGCAGAAGGCCCAGGGTGCCGAAGCTGCCGGCGATCAGGCGCGATACGTCGAAGCCGGCGACGTTCTTCATCACCTGGCCACCGAAGCGCAGCACCCGGCCCTGGCCGTCCATCAAGGTCACTCCGAGCACGAAGTCGCGCAGGCTGCCGGCACTGATGCGGCGCGGCCCGGACAGTCCGCTGGCGACGGCGCCGCCCAACGTGGCGTGGGCACCGAAGTGCGGCGCCTCGAACGCCAGCATCTGGCTATGCTCGGCCAGCAGGCTTTCGATGGCCGACAGACGGGTACCGGCGTGTGCCGTGATGTAGAGCTCGGACGGTTCGTAGGCGATCACACCCTGGGCGCCGCGCATGTCCAGCGGCACGCCGGCGAGAGACTGGGCGAGAAAGTCCTTGGAGCCACTGCCGTGCGGGCGCAGCGCGCGACCGTGCGCGGCCGCCTCCAGCACCTGCTCGCGCAGCACTGCATGAAAAGTGTGGGTCATGGTCAGAAACGCGGCAGTTCGGGATGCGGCAGTTCGCCGTGATGCACGTGCATGCGGCCCATTTCGGCACAGCGGTGCAGCGTCGGCACCGCCTTGCCCGGATTCATCAGGCCGGCCGGGTCGAAGGCCGCCTTCACGCGATGGAACATGTCGAGTTCGTCGGCGGCGAACTGGCTGCACATCTGGTTGATCTTCTCCAGCCCCACGCCGTGTTCGCCGGTGATGGTGCCGCCCAGCGCCACCGACAGTTCCAGGATTTCGACGCCGAAAGCTTCGGCGCGGTGCACCGAATCCGGGTCGTTCGAATCGAACAGGATGAGCGGATGCAGGTTGCCGTCGCCGGCGTGGAACACGTTGAGCAGGCCCAGGCCGTACTTCTTCGCCATGACCTCCATCGCCTCCAGCATTTCGGCCAGCCGCTTGCGCGGGATGGTGCCGTCCATGCAGTAGTAGTCGGGCGCGATGCGCCCCGCCGCCGGGAAGGCCGCCTTGCGGCCGGCCCAGAAGCGCAGGCGCTCGGCCTCGTCGCTGGAGATGCGGATTTCGGTTGCACCCGCGGTGTCGAGCAGCGCACGTACGCGGGCGATCTCGTCCTGCACCTCCTCTTCGGTGCCGTCCGATTCGCACAGCAGGATGGCCGCCGCGTCGAGCGGGTAGCCGGCGTGCACGAACTGCTCGACCGCTGCCGCCGTGGCCTGGTCCATCATTTCGAGGCCGGCCGGGATGATGCCGGCGGCGATGATGTCGGCCACCGCCTGACCGGCGCGGCGAATGTCGTCGAAAGCAGCCAGCACGCAGCGCGCCACGCGCGGCTTGGGCACCAGCTTCACCGTCACTTCGGTCACCACGCCGAGCAGGCCTTCGGAGCCGATGGTCACGGCCAGCAGGTCGTAGCCCGGGCTGTCCGGCGCGGCGCTGCCGATTTCCATCACCTCGCCCGCCATCGTCACCATGCGCACGCGCAGCACGTTGTGCACGGTCAGTCCGTACTTCAGGCAGTGCACGCCGCCCGAGTTCTCGGCCACGTTGCCGCCGATGCTGCAGGCGATCTGCGACGACGGGTCGGGCGCGTAGTAGAGACCGTAAGGCGCCGCCGCCTCCGACACCGCAAGATTGCGCACGCCCGGCTGCACGACCGCCTGCTGGGCGAGGCGGTCGACCGACACGATGCGGTTCAGGCGCGCGGTCGACAGCACCACGCCCAGCTTGTGCGGCGTCGCCCCGCCTGACAGGCCGGTGCCGGCGCCGCGCGGCACCACCGGCACGCCAAGGCGGTGACAGGTGCGCAGCACCGCGACCACCTGCGCTTCGGTGGTCGGCAGCGCGACCGCCAGCGGCATCTCCCGCATCAGCATCAGGCCGTCGCACTCGTAGGCGCGCAAACGGCCGAGGTCGGAGATCAGGCAGTCGTCCGGCAGCACACGCGCCAGTTCGGCGATCAGGGCCGGGCGGTCGGTACTTCCGGGGGGCGGAACAGCAGTGGCTTCGTGGGCCTGTGGCAGAGCGCTCATGGCGGCTTCCGGTGGGGCAGAGACAGGCGGCAGATGATACCCGCAGTGCCCCGGCGGCGCCTCCTGCAGCGCGGGATCGCTGTCCGTGGAAGTCACCTCTGCTTGTGATGCAGCGTCGGAAACCCCGCCGGCTCCGGATACAGGCTGCTTTCGGGGTCAGAAGACCCCTCCCACAAGACCCCGGCTCGCGACTGCGCTTTCGGAGGCGGCAAAAGAAACGGCGCCCGCAGGCGCCGTTTCCGGGGAGAGCCGAGGTCGTTCAGACCTTCTTTTCGACGTAGATGGCGCGGAAGTCGTTAACGTTGGTCAGCGTCGGGCCGGTCACGATGAGGTCGTCGATGCCGAGGAAGAAACCGTAGGCGTCGTGCAGGTCCAGCATCGCGCGGGCGTCGATGCCGGCGGCGCGGGCGCGGGCCAGCGTGTCGTCGGTGACGATGGCACCGGCGTTGTCCTCGCTGCCGTCGATGCCGTCGGTGTCGCCCGACACCGCGTGGATGCCCTTCATGCCGTCCAGCGCGATGGCCAGCGACAGCAGGAATTCGGAGTTGCGGCCGCCGCGCGGCTTCTGACCCGGTTTGATCTGGCCCAGCGTGACCGTGGTTTCACCGCCCGACAGCAGCACGCAGGGCGGCTGCACCGGCGTACCGTTGATCGCGCAGGCCTTGGCGATGCCGGCCAGCACCTTGCCGGCGTCGCTCGATTCGCCTTCGATCATGTCGCCCAGCACCAGCGGCGTCACGCCGTGCGCGCGCGCCACTTCGGCCGCCGCCAGCAGCGAAGCCTGGGCGGTCGAGATCACGCGGGTTTCGCAGCGCGCCAGTCGCTGATCGTCGGCCTTCGGCGTTTCCGATTCCGGCTTCGCCAGCCAGGCCATCACGGCCGCCGGCACTTCGATGTTGTAGCGGCGGATGATGGCCAGCGCGTCCTCGCGCGTGGTGGTGTCCGGCACCGTCGGGCCGGAGGCGACCACCGCCGGGTCGTCGCCCGGCACGTCGGAAATGACCAGCGTGAACACGCGCGCCGGATAGGCGGCCTGCGCCAGCCGGCCGCCCTTCATCGACGACAGGTGCTTGCGCACGCAATTCATTTCCTGGATCGCCGCGCCGCTGGCCAGCAGCGCGCGGTTGACTGCCTGCTTGTCTTCCAGCGTCAGGCCTTCGGCCGGCGCCGACAGCAGCGCCGAGCCGCCACCGGAAATCAGGGCGATCACCAGATCGTCCTCGCTCAGGCCCTGCACCTTGTCGAGAATGCGCTTCGCCGCCTGCTGACCGGCCGCATCGGGCACCGGGTGCGACGCCTCGACCACCTCGATGCGCTGGCACGGCGCGCCGTGGCCGTAGCGGGTTACCACCAGGCCGGACAGATCGCCCGACCAGTTCTTCTCGACCGCCAGTGCCATCGACGCCGCGGCCTTGCCGGCGCCGACGACGATGGTGCGGCCCTTGGGCGGCGGCGGCAGGTTGGCCGGCACGCAGAGGTCGGGGTTGGCAGCGTCGAACGCCGCCTGGAACAGCTTGTTCAGGAAATCTTTCGGTTCGGGGGTACTCACGGCAACTCCGTCTGGTCTGTTCGTTTGCGGGGGATGTGTGGTCTGCGTGTATGTGCATGAACCGCGCAGCGCTGCCGGGTGATGGCCGCCCGCATATCCGGCTGTCGCGGGGTGGGCGCCAGCATGGGATGATGTGCAATTCTAGCGTGCGCCGGCCTTATATTTACGCGCACTTATAATCAATACCTCTTATCCAAGTCATCACACGCCATGGGTCATCGACTATCCAAGATTGCCACCCGCACCGGCGACGGCGGCGAAACCGGCCTCGGCGACGGCACCCGGGTTTCCAAATCCAGTGCGCGGATACACGCGCTGGGCGACGTTGACGAACTGAACAGCGCGATCGGCGTGCTGCTGTGCGAGGACATGCCGGCTGATCTGT